>CAZVXA010000187.1:0-13044 GCA_964630955.1 uncultured bacterium
CGCAGAGGGCGTTTCGCGCCATTACAGGGAAAATAGTCAAAACTCCAGTTGCAAAGAGCTGTATAAAAAAATCTATTTTGTGGGGGTCATATCTGCGGGTTGTTCAACCTTATCCTCGTCAGGGAGCAGGCCCGTGGCGGGCATCAGCGAGAGAGAACCACCCCAGGAAGTCCGGAGCGTCTCAAAGGTACCTTTGATAAAGCTGGCGATTGGAACAGCGATTACCAGCCCTAGCACACCACCTACCTTGATGCCGATGTCCAGCGAGATCAGCATCCAGACGGGGTTGAGACCCGTGAACTCACCCACAATTCGGGGAGCCAGAATATTTTCCAACCCCCAGGAGATAATAATCGCCACAATCAGGACCTTGACGCCCAACCAGAAGTTTTGCAGGGCCAGCAGCAGGCTGACAATCAAAATTGTGGTAGTGCCGCCGAAGGGGATCAGACTGGCTGCGCCGATGCCGAACCCGAACAGTTCTGCCAGGGGAATGCCCAGAATCACCATCGTGGCAGTTTGGGCAATCCCAACGATCGCCGCCATTGTCACCTGTCCGGCAATATAACGCTCAAAGTTTTGCGGGAGTGATTGTCGGATTTGATTGCCCAGTTGGCTGGGGAGCCAGCTCAGGATACCGCTCCAGAGGCGATCGCCCCGCAGGACCAGAAAAATGGAAAACACCAGCGTCAGGAAGATATTCACCACGCTCCCAATAGCGCTGAAGGTGAGGCCAATCACCTGGGTGGTGAAGGAGCGCAGGCCAAGGGTTAGCCGTTCGATCAGCTGGTTGAAGGTGGTGCTGACATCGATTGGAAGTTGCTGGTCGGTGGCCCAGATTTCCAGGGTCTTGAGCTGCTGCTGCCCCGACTTAATCCACTCCGGCAGGCGGGTTAGTAGCTCGTTGGCCTGTCGCAGGATCAGCGGCCCCAGCACGAAAGCCAGAATACCCAGCGTCAGCAGAAACAAGAGCAATACTAGAGCGACCGCAATAATGCGGGGCAACCCCCGCTGGTGCAGAAACCGAATCGGGTAGTCCAGCAGGAAAGCGATCACCGTTGCCGTGATCAGAATACTGACCAGCGGCTGAAGTTCGTGTACCAGCACCAGCAGCAACCAGCCGTTGAGGAAGATCAGCGGGAAGGCAAGGCCAAAGGTCAGCCAACGGGGTAGTTTGTTGATGGACTGGAGCATAGGTGCGACGGTAGAAATCCGGGGAGATCACCCCTGTTTCCCTATGCTAACTCCGAACGGACTTGCCTTTCAGCCTTTCACCAGAATGGCAGATCTTGGAGGTGAACTCTGGTTACAGAGGACTACACAGGTCAGCAAGAAAAATTAGTACCTTCATCCATAAGAATTACGTAATTAAACGGACGCCGATTCAGTGGTGTTGCCAGGGAAAAAATTGCTGCCTTCCTGGTGTCAGGCAATGGCTACTGGGAATAATAGGCAGAGTGATTTGATTCCTATGCAGTTGACATCTCCGATTCGCACCGTCCTTCGTCGCCTGAAAACCGTTCCCCTTCAGGCGGTTCTAATTGTGCCTTTTACAACTCAGGTGCTGGTGGTAGTTGGAGTAGTCGGTTACCTCTCGTTTCAGAATGGGCAACAGGCTGTCAGCGAGGTTGTACTGAAACTGCAAGATAAGGCCAGCGAACGCATCCAGAAAAATCTTCGCCTGTATCTGCAAACACCAGTGCAGCTGAACCAGACGAATGCGCAGGTGATCCGTTTAGGGGAGCTGAATTGGCGTAGCCTGCCCAAAATGGAGCGGTACTTCTGGCAACAGGTTCAAACATTTCCGAATGCGACCTTTATGGGGCTGGGCAACGAGCAGAAGGAGTTTATTGGCGTTGAGCGGCTGGATGACGGGAAGCTGGTTGTTCGGGTTGCGGGACAGCAGACCGCCTATAACTTTGAAGGACATTTCACCGACGCTGAGGGAAATCGCACCACGCTCAAGAGTTCGCGCCCCAACTATGACCCGCGACAGCGTCCCTGGTACAAAGCTGCCGTTGCTGCCGGAAAGCCTGTCTGGAGTGACATTTTTCCCCATGCTTCTGAGTCAACGCTGATGATTACAGAGTCACAGCCGATGTACGACTCTGCCGGGAAACTGCAAGGGGTACTGGTGGGATTTCTCCGGCTCTCTCTGTTAGGGGATTTTCTCAAATCGCTGCACATTGGCAAAACGGGGCAGGCGTTTCTGGTGGAGCGGTCGGGATTAATGGTGGCGACTTCAACGGGAGAAATGCCTTTTACCCGGTCGGGCGATCGCGTGAATAGACTGGCTGCCACCGAGAGTCAGTCTCTGCTGACCCGGGCAATCGCGCAGCAGATTGAGAAAAATCCGGGTGCCTGGCAGAGGATTCAGCAGGAGCAGGAGTTTGAATTGATGCTGGATGGCGATCGCCACTTTATTCAGGTGTCCCCAATCCAGGACGATAGTGGTCTGAACTGGCTGGTAGTGGTAGCAGTCCCAGAGGCAGACTTCATGGGGCAGATCTACGCGAATACGCAGAAGACGGCCCTTCTCTGCCTTGTTGCTCTGGCAGTTTCAATTCTGCTGGGAGCAATGACGGCCCGCCGGATTGTTCGACCCATCCAGCAACTGCGTGACGCTGCCACTGAATTAGCCGCAGGACGGTTTGAACAACCTGTACCGGTGCAGCGGCAGGACGAATTGGGAACGCTGGCGGGAGCGTTTAACCAGATGGCGACTCAACTCCAGACAACCTTTGCGGCTCTGCAGCGGAGCCACGCTGACCTGGAGGCGCAGCAACAGGAATTAGAGCATTACAACCACACGCTGGAACAAAAGGTTGAGCAGCGGACGCAGGAGTTGCAGGATAAGAATGTCTATCTCTCCGAAATGCTGCAACAGCTTCGCAGTACCCAGGCGCAACTGATTCAAACTGAAAAGATGTCGTCTCTGGGGCAAATGGTGGCAGGGGTCGCCCACGAGATCAACAATCCCATCAACTTTATCCACGGCAATCTCAATCATGCCGAAACCTACCTATTTGAACTGCTGTATCTGCTGAAGCTCTACCAGCAGCATTATCCAACGCCGAATGTTCAGATTCAGGCAGCGATCGATGAGACTGATCCTGAGTTCCTGGAAACCGACCTGCGAAAGCTGTTGCAATCAATGAAAGTGGGGAGCGATCGGATTCGTCAAATTGTGGTTTCCCTGCGCAATTTTTCCCGACTGGATGAGGCCGATAAGAAGCCTGTAGATATCCATGAGGGGATTGATAGTACACTGCTCATTTTGCAGCATCGGCTAAAGGCAAAGCACGACCGTCCAGAGATACGGGTTGAGAAGCAGTATGGTCCACTGCCGCTGGTGGTTTGCTACGCCAGCCAGTTGAATCAGGTGTTTATGAATATTCTCAGCAATGCGATCGATGCCGTGGAGGATCGCTGGTACGACCGTCAGCAGGAGGGCGGCTCCAGCTACATGCCTCAAATTACGATTACCACCGATCTTTCCCCGGAGAATACTTTTACCGTCCGGATCGCAGACAATGGGGCCGGGATGACAGAGAGCCAGCGCCAGAAGATTTTTGATCCGTTTTTCACGACTAAGCCGATTGGCAAAGGAACGGGGTTGGGGCTGTCGATTGCCTACTCGATTGTGGTGGAGAAGCATCGGGGCAGTCTGACGGTTGTTTCGGCACCGGGGCAGGGGACGGAGTTTGCGATCGCCATTCCCCTGGATCTTCCGTCAGAGGATGTACAGCAGGTAGAGCAGCACAATCCAGACGCCATCCACAAAGTGCCAGTATAGTTCGGTGGCAGATATACCAAAGTGTTGACGGTGGTTGTAGCGTCCGGGTTGGCGCGATCGCCAGAGCACCGCCAGCATGAACAAGATGCCGACGAAGACGTGGAGTCCATGGAATCCGGTGAGGACGTAGAAGCTGCTGGCGTAGACGTGGCTGGTCAGACCAAAGCTGAGTTTAGAGTATTCGTAAACCTGTCCAGCCAGGAAGATTGCGCCCATCAGGGCGGTGATGCCGAACCACTTTTGCAGTCCCTGCACGTCGTCTTTTTTGATGGCAACTTCGGCACGGTGGATGACGAAGCTGCTGGAGACCAGAATGACGGTGTTGGTGACGGGGAGGAGGAGTTCGCGTTCGGGGGTGGCCCAGTTGGGGGTGACGGCCCGGAGCATCAGGTAGGCGGTGAAGAGTCCCAGGAAGATCATGCTTTCGGAGACCAGGAAGACAATGACGCCCCACATTCCTAATCCTTCGTGTTCGGGGTGGGTTTGGGCGTGGGTATCGAGGGCGGTCGTGTGGGAGTCAATGGCTGGGGATGTCATAGTCAGTTCTGAATAGGATAAGCAAGAATTGGTGGCTGCGAACCAGCATTTTGGGGGGTAGCTTACCCCCCAAACCCCCCGCTTGGGGGATGAAGCGTCCCCCAAACCCCCTACTATCAGGTTGCTCGTGGGAGGCCAGCAGCCCACAGCGCGTTACCCACGATCGCAAGATGGCTGAGTCATCGGTAACGGGAGTTCCGGCTCCCTCCCCTTACTAAGGGGAGGGTTGGGGAGGGGTAAGGGGAGGGGTAAGGGGAGGGGCAAACTACCGCTGACTCGCCGCTTCATCGGGTTCTGCTCTCAGCGCTGAACTGGGGCCAGCAGACAATGCCGGATTATCAGCATCCGAGAGCGGCACATCGACTTCGACATTCCGATCGCTCGTTCCGTAGTCGTAGGGGCCGATCGCTAGCACGGGGATCTCCTCGAAGTTCTCCACGGACGGGGGAGAGGTGGTCAGCCATTCAAAGGTGAGGCTGCGCCAGGGGTTGTCGCCCGCTGGGGGGCCAGCCAGCCAGCTCCAGACAGCGTTGACGATGAAGGGGAGGGTGGAAACGGCCAGGAGGTAGGCTCCGATGGAGCAGATCAGGTTGAGGGTGGCGAATTTGGGGTCGTAGACGGCGATGCGGCGGGGCATTCCCATCATGCCGAGTTTGTGCATGGGCAGGAAGGCCAGGTTGAAGCCGACGAAGGTGAGGATGAAGTGGATGCGGCCCCAGGTTTCGCTCATCATGCGTCCGGTCATTTTCGGGAACCAGTGGTAGAACCCGGCGTAGAGACCAAAAACGCTGCCGCCAAACAGGACGTAGTGCAAATGGGCGACGATGAAATAGCTGTCGTGGACATGGATGTCAAAGGGGACGGAGCCGACCATAACGCCACTGATGCCGCCGATGACAAACATGGAGATAAAGCCCATGGCGAACAGGAGGGCGCTACTCATGTCCAGCTTGCCGCCCCAGAGGGTGGCGGTCCAGCTAAAGATTTTGATGCCCGTGGGGATAGAGATCACCATCGTGGTGATCATGAAGAACATGCGCAGCCACGCAGGGGTGCCGCTGGTAAACATGTGGTGCGCCCAGACAATCGTGCCCAGGAAGGCGATGGCAAGGCTGGAGTAGGCGATCGCCTTGTACCCAAAAATCGGTTTGCGGGCGTGGGTGGAGACAATCTCTGAGATCATCCCGAAGACCGGGAGGATCATAATGTAGACTGCCGGGTGGGAGTAGAACCAGAACATATGCTGGTACACCACTGGATCGCCACCCCCCGTCGGGTTGAAGAAGGAGGTGCCCAATAGCAGGTCAAAGGCCAGCAGGATTAACGCACCAGTGAGGACGGGGGTGGAGATCAGCACCATTAGCGAGGTGGAGAACATGGCCCAGCAGAACAGCGGCATCTGGTTGAAACCCATGCCGGGGGCGCGCATTTTGATAATCGTGACGATGAAGTTGACTGCCGCCATGATTGAGGAGGTGCCCAGCATCAGTAGCGTCAGAATCCAGATGGCTTCCCCTGCCTTGCCGTTCATCAGGCTGAGGGGCGGGTAGGAGGTCCAGCCGGAGCCAGGAGCACCCACCAGGAAGCTCAGCAGCAGTAGCACGCCAGCGGGGGGGATAAGCCAGAAGGCGACGGCGTTGAGGACGGGGAAGGCCATGTCTCTCGCGCCAATCATCAATGGCACCAGATAATTGCCGAAGCCGCCCGTGCCTGCGGGGACGATCCAGAGAAAGATCATGATCGTGGCGTGGACGGTGAACAGACTGTTGTAGAGAGCGGGACTGACGAAATCCGTTTCTGGGGTGGCCAGTTCGGTGCGCATGGCAGTGGCCAGCAGTCCACCGACCAGATAGAAAACGAAGGTGGTCACCAGGTACTGGATCCCGATCACCTTGTGGTCAGTGCTGAAGGTGAAATACACCCACCACGGTGTTTTGCCCGATGCGTGGGGATGGGACTCAACATTGGCGATCGCCTGAGCTTGAGCCTGTGTCATAGAAGCCTCAGTGATTAAATTCAGTGATGAAGGGAGCCAGATAGGCGGCGGCGGTCATATCGGCAGTGGCAACGGTGGGTGGCAGCGCACCGGCGGTTGTCGTTTGGCTCTGCACCCACTGGTCATAGTCCGCCTGGGCCTGCACGATGACCTGCGAGTTCATGGCTCCGTGGTAGGCTCCGCAGAGTTCCGCACAGTTGATCGGGTAGGTACCGATCTTGTTCGGGGTGAACCGCAGCTCGGTCTGTCGTCCGGGGATCGCGTCCTGTTTCACACGGAATTGTGGTACCCAGAAGGAGTGAATCACATCATTTGCAGAGATATTCAGGCGCACTTCTTGATTCACGGGCAGATGCAGTTCCCCAGAGGTGATGCCGCTGTCGGGGTAGTTAAAAATCCAGGCAAATTGCAGTCCGGTCACATTGACAGAAAAATCTGGTGGTGTGCCCTGGTTTTCAGGGGTAGGCCCCAGTCCGGGAGAAACGATGCCCATTCCAGGGGCATCTTGCTTCTGGGGGATATCAGTGTTGCGGGTCTCGGCAGTGCCAGCATCCTGCGTCACCTGCTCCTGGATCTGTTCGTTGCGATTGGCTTCACCAGAAGGTTCTATCAGGCTCACCGTGGTGGCCAGGTGGGTGCTCTGCGATAGAGCAACCTGCTGCTGCGGTTGGCTGTGCTGCGACAGGTGGGCGGAGTGATCCATCGGGTCTGCACCGCCACCCTCTAGCATGTAAATGTTGAAGCTGTAGGTGCCGATGCCCAGCACAATCACTGCGGGGATGGCTGTCCACAGAATCTCCAGGGGAATATTGCCATGCACAGGCTCAGCATCGCTGGTGTCATCCCGTCGTCTGCGGAAGCGGAGGAGGGCGATCGCCAGTGCTCCGGTAATCAGCAGCCATAGCCAGGTGCCAATAATCAGCATGACGTTGAACAGGTTGTCTACCAAACCCGCCTCTAAAGTCGCCTGGTCGGGAAGGAGACCGTGATTCAAACCATACCAGATACTGACAAGCGTAAGGATGACCCCCGCCAGCATGGTCAGAATCGAGCTTGGAATATTCACGTTAAAAGCTCCCTTGAAAAATTCGTTGATTAAACGCAGAAATCTACTCCACTGTCACAAGACCGTGGAGTAGATCATCTATTTTCCCTGGTAGAATTTTTCTGTTGATCATTCAAAAATCATCCACCTCACCATAGCAATTACCACCAGGTTCGTTCTCCTTCCTCATCTACCCGTGCCTGACGAATCACATCTGAGATTTCTTCTGCGTCCTTGATGTGGTGAAGTGCTTCTTTATGTCCGTCAGGGTACTCCACTACAAAATATTCCGGCACAACAATATGGTCGCCCGTGATATCAGGGGCATCTACAGCGACCTGCTTTGCTTTTTCCTCCAGGCTCATCGATTCATCAATGCGATCGCCCGGATTCAGGGTCAGGTTATTCCCTTCGCGCATCAATATTTCTTTTTGCTTCCGCTTCTGCTCCGGATCAACTTCCTCCGGCGTCATAGGCTGTTTGATTTCGCCCGGTTCAGCGGTTTTTGGGATCGAATCCCGGTCGGCTTTTTGAATCGGTTCTTGACTCATAGCACTCGTTTCGAGCAATCGAAACCCTACACAACATTTCCTCTATCTTGGAAAATCCTGTGGCGATTGCCCTCCTTCGCTGGAAAGAGTCAGAGTCCACCTCCGCTGGAATCATGGGGCAAACAAGGCCAGTCCATTCAGAGACAGTTGCGATCGCTGTTCATGCGCAACTGCCTTCAGGTTTTCAACTGAATTGCAGTCGCCGACTAGTGGTATTTTTGCAGACAGTAATTCTCGCTCAGGAAGTATGTTGTATGGACGTGAAAGCAGCCGTTGCTCTGGAACCGGGCAGGCCCCTTAGCATTGAAACGGTTCAACTCGAAGGCCCAAAAGCTGGCGAGGTGCTGGTCGAAATCAAGGCAACGGGCATCTGCCACACCGATGCATACACCCTATCGGGGTCTGACCCCGAAGGACTGTTCCCCGCCATCCTCGGTCATGAGGGGGCAGGCGTTGTAGTCGATGTGGGGCCAGGGGTGACTTCGGTGAAACCGGGCGATCACGTCATTCCCCTCTACACACCAGAGTGCCGCAATTGCGAGTATTGCCTCAGCTTCAAAACCAACCTGTGTCAGGCCATCCGTTCTACCCAGGGGCGCGGCGTCATGCCCGACGGCAGCAGCCGCTTCTCAATGGACGGTACAATGATTCACCACTATATGGGTACCTCTACGTTCGCCAACTATACAGTGCTGCCAGAAATTGCCGTCGCCAAAATTCGAGAAGACGCCCCCTTCGATAAGGTGTGCTACATCGGCTGCGGTGTGACCACCGGGGTGGGTGCTGTGATTAACACTGCCAAAGTAGAACCCGGAGCCAATGTCGTGGTGTTTGGCCTGGGGGGGATTGGCCTGAACGTCATCCAGGGTGCCCGCATGGTAGGAGCGAACATGATCGTCGGGGTGGATCTCAACCCGTCGAAAAAAGCGCTGGCCGAAAAATTGGGTATGACCCATTTCGTCAATCCCAGCGAGGTAGAGGGTGATCTGGTGTCCTACCTGGTTGACCTGACAAAGGGCGGCGCAGACTACAGCTTTGAGTGCATTGGCAATGTTAAGGTGATGCGGCAGGCGCTGGAGTGCTGCCACAAAGGCTGGGGCGTCAGCGTGATTATTGGGGTGGCTGGCGCTGGACAGGAGATCAGCACTCGCCCCTTCCAATTGGTCACCGGGCGCGTCTGGAAGGGAACAGCCTTCGGCGGTGCCAGAGGCCGCACCGATGTGCCCAAAATTGTGGACTGGTACATGGAAGGCAAAATCAACATTGATGATCTGATCACGAACGTGATGCCCATTGACCAGATTAATGAAGCTTTTGACCTGATGCACAAAGGCGAAGCAATCCGGACGGTTGTCACGTTCTAAGCGCCTATCCGAAGACCCACATTCTGGAGGGCACGACGCTACAGCATCGTGCCCTCCAGAATGTGGGTCTTCGGGTAGGTCTTCGCGCTTGGATAAGGTACAGATTTTTGTGAGAGAGCCGCATGGAGCGCGGCTCTCTCACAAAAATCTGTACTTCACTAGAGCAAGAAACGAAATAAGTGACCAGAGTGATAGAAGCGGGTTGGCTGAGATCTTGCACCAGAAACCAAAGCCCTGATTCTGCCGCTACTTCATGGCGGCAGAATCAGGGCTTTGGTTTTTCTTTAAGCAAGGTGCAGGATCTTAGTTAGAGTAAAAACTTGCAAAGTTCCTTCAAGGGATTTGTTAGCTCTTCCAGCTTCACAACCTCGATCGCCCCATATGCAAGAAGGTTCACTTCGATTAGCTCAGCTTTCTCTATCGAAGATTCTGCGCCGCATTTTTGGATTTCTCGATAAAGTGTTGACTGTTGCATCTGTTCCATCGTCAACTCAATTGTTAACAATCTATTCCTCAAATCTGCCTTCCATTCATCCTCGATCGCCATTTCACCCAGCGATCGCCGTAGTTTTCTCAATGGTTCCGTTAATCCTTGATCGAGGGGAGCGATCGCCCCCTTCAATCGCTGAAAATCCTGGCTAGAAAGCTGCACTCCCTGATTTGCTGCCCAGCCACAAAGCAGGAGCAGATTCACATTCAGTCCCCAGGTGTCCTGGAGTTGCAAACAGAGGTGTGGTAATTCTGGTTGGGCATAGACCGATAGCGAGTATTGCCAGAAGGGGTTGTCCAGGGGAGGCGTTAGGTTGTCAGACAGCATGATTCACAGCAGCGAGACGTGCGCACATGCGATTCGCCAACCCTCTGGTGTGCGAATCCAGGTCTGACTTTGCCGCCCAAGTTTTGTTGTGGTCTCTCGCACGAACTCAGTGTTGGCGGTGGCAAAGTCGCGTCCGTAGGTGGTGATCACCGTGTTTTGAAGCGTCCGGGCTAAGCCCATCGGTGAACGGTTGGCGCGGAAGCTGGCGATCGCCTCGTACCCATACAGATTCTCCGTTGCACCGTAGCGAATCGTATGGTCGGTGTGCCAAAATAATTCATCCAGGACGGCTACATCATTGTTCACCAGCGCCTGTTCGTATCGTTCAAAGGCAGCTTTCACTTCCGTCACCACATCAGGCAAATTAATTTCCATTAGGCTGAATCAGAAATAAGGTTGGATGGTATGGAAGTTGTTGGGGGGCTGTTTCGTGCCACACAGCAACTATATCGATTCTTGTTTCCCTGCATCCTGAGATACATTCGATTCAGAGAATACCGTATTCAGCGGCGCGTCAAACAGATCCTCCAGCTCCGATACGATATCGTGACTGGGAGGCATCGCTTCTATGGGAGCGGGGGGCACATCGGAGAACTCCAGCGTGAGCGGTTCCACGGGTGGAGGCGGAGGTGCGTCAGGCAGTTCGAAGGAGAAGGGAGTGATGCTCTCCTCCAGAAAGGGTGCAGTTACTGTAGATGGCTCAACGGTCGGTTCAAAGGGCACATGATCTGCTTCGACAGATTCCTCCACTGTGTGAACTTCTGCGTCAGTGTCGTTGACTTCCGCGATCGCCGCTTCCTCCCAGTCCACTTCTGTCTCAACAGGAGTCGCCCCGGTCACTGGGCTTTCCTCTGCGGAGATCTCATTCGGTTCACTGGGTTCGGCGATCGCCTCTGCCTCCACGGTTGAATCCGCATCATCCGGCTGAATTTCTACAATCTCCAGAGGGGGTTCTTCCTCAGAGAAGGTTGCTTCGACTTCATCGGTTGAGTCGATCGCCGACGAGTCCTCAATCACAGAAACCTCGACCTCAACCTCCACCGATGCAGACGCCAAACCCTCAGATCCCTCCAGCGCTGAATCAAAGGGGTTTTCTGCTAATCCAGGTTCCTGCGTTCCCAGAGGTTCCTCAGACTCTCCCTCCACAAACAGCGTTTCAACATCGATCGCCACTGGCTCAACTGTATCTGGAGTTGCCTCTGTATCTGGAGTTGCCGCTGCTGCTCCTAGTGCCGCTTCTGAAATCGCCGCTTCAATTCCCTGTGATGCTCCAGGAGTAGTCAACTCGTCGTCGGCCTCCAGCGGTTCCATCGCCTCTACATCAATGACCTTCTCTGGTTCAGCTAATTCCCCGACAGCGGTTTCCTCGAAGATTGCCACTGGTTCAATCGGTTCAACGGCGATCGCTGCTTCAGTTGGAGCGTCTTCGGTGTTGCCCGGTTCAATTGGTTCGACGGCGATCGCCGCTCCCGTTTCTGCTTCAACAAAAACCTCTGCAACTTCGACCTCGATTACCTCAACCGTTTCTACATCCGTTACTGAAACAGCTTCTACAGCGGTTTCAGTCACCGTCACCGCAGGCTCATCCCAATCCATATCCCATTCATCTACCTGGGCGATGGGCTGAACAGTAGGAGGCTCAACGGGCGTAACCGTTGCAGGAGTCGCCACTGGTTCAGGGGAAGTAGCCTTCTGGGGGTCTTCCTGGGGAGCCTCTTGCGGGCCTCCAAACCGTTCAGGCCGTCGAGCCACCACCTGAATAGGAGTCCGTCCAGAACGCGGTACTTTTGGTTCTCCAAAGCGCTCAGGCCGCTGAGCCACTACTTCGATGGGAGGACGAGGCGCTTTCTTTGGTTTGAATCCTCTGCGGAGATTGGAGAAGAAGCCCCCTGCATCCTCCTGAAGCGTCTCTGGGGCAGAAGCCGTTGCGACAGCACTGCTCTCTTCTTCAGTGAAGCCAAAATCCCCCTCAGCAACAGGCGTTTCAACTGAAGGAACCTTTGAAGGCTGATCGGGTGTTTCAGCATCCAGGTTTTCGGCAGTATTCTCGGCGGCAACGGGAGGCTGCACTGCTGCTATGGGAGTAACTGGGGAAACCGCTTCGACAACCTCTGGAACCACAACTTCTGATATACGGGAAGTCTGAACGTCCGGTGCTACGACTGTCTCTGCAACCGACTTCTGCTCAACCGCCGGACTTTCTGCTGGCGGGGAAGCTTTGCGGCGGGAAGAACGGGTGCGGGGCTTGGGCTGACGCTCGACGGTGGCAGTTGGAATCTGGGGCTGGGGGGACAGTGCTGGTTCAGAAGACTGGAACAGGTTTCTCAGTGATGCAGGCAGTTTCTGACTCACCTGACGCACGACATCACCTGCGGTGCGGGCGTTGCCGGGAAGCCATGTCTGCTGCTCATAGGGGGTGAGCGATCGCCGCATTTGCAAAGTCTGCCAGCCCAGCCAGCCCAGCAGCGTCACACTGGCCACCTGTCCCAGCAGCACACCGCCCGTAATTCGCCCTGCATAGACCCACAGCACCAGGGCGTAAAACATACCAACGCCGCTCCAGATGAAATCGCGTTTCCGGTAGACCTCCGGAAGAAAAAAGGCAGACATATAGAGTGTAAAGCTGCCGAGTGCAACGACAAACGCCAGAGCGTGAGCCAGCATGGTTCCATCCCCACTGAAGACTTCATTTCTCAGGAATGCAGAGCAGTCCCGATTCCATTTTGCTTGAGATTGGTGCGATGGAGTACTTGCTTTGCCAAAAGCAGGGGGTTCACGCTCATCAGTCGGCAGGCAGATTCAGCCTAAATTGCGCCTGCAGAAATCTCATACAGCGCTTTTCAAGTGCGTGAGGTACAAAGTTTTTGTTGAGAGCCGCGCGGAGCGCGGCTCTCAACAAAAACTTTGGTTCTATCCCAGCGCAAAGCGCTGTATCTCC
>CAZVXA010000188.1:0-13018 GCA_964630955.1 uncultured bacterium
CTTGACCCCACCCTGCTAACGCGAGGATGGGGAGTGCGACGAAGTTTGTTCAATTAGCGCCTAGAGCCATCCAGCCATCGCTCGAAGCGTCGTCAGTGGCACTGTGTAAAAATACTGGCGGCGAAACTGTTCTTCCCGCACCGCCTGGACAAATGGGACGACCACTTGTTCCTGATCTACGACTTCTGCATCAGGCCGACGCTCAATCTCATAGCCCTGGTCAGTGAGATGAAGCTGAAAGCCGACCTGTTCCAGGCAAACAAGACCCATCTGCAGGGGACGATCGCCAATCTCCAGCTTTTCCAGCAGCCGTTCTTTCGCGACAATTTTTCGGGTGTTGCTGAGATATTTAGCAATTCCCACCAATGTTTGCCACACCTCCAGAGGGTTGGGATGGGGGGGTGGGGGATAGGCGATCGCCATTCTGCGGTTTTCCTGCACCGCCTGTCGAAACCAGACCTGAAGCTCATCCCAACTGCTGGGGCATTGAACAATCGTGAGCACCGCGGGATCGGGATTTGGCGGGGATTGGGTGCGCCAATCCAGAAGCCAGTCAGATGAAGTGCTTTCCCCCAGGTTGCGCCAGGAGGTGGCAGGAAGGGAGAGGCCAACTGTGGAGGTCTGCAGTGCCACCAGACGGATTTCATACCGCTTCTGGTAAGCGTTAAAGTCCAGCTCAACAACGGCATCACAGCATCCTGCAGGAATTTCATCTCTGTAGTGCCCCCACCAGACGCCGGGGAAACTTTCGCCTGTCTCATCGTTCACTTTGAACTCGGTTTTGATGTACCGCAGTTTCTGCCCCCGAAAGTCTTTGATATTGCGATTACTCACGTCTGTGAACCAGCAGTTTTTGATCAGCAATCGAGGAGGAGGATTCCCGATCCCACATGGCTCCAGGAGTTTGAGTTCTCGAAACAGGAGCACTCCCAACTCTGACACTGTAACGGTCAAATCAACGCGCAATGCTGATGCAGCCAGATCTTGCCCACTCTGTCTCAGTTGGCGATTCAGCCCCTCCAGCAGCAGCGGCACGTTCTCTGCGGGCAGCCTCATCCCAGCGGCGAAGGGATGCCCGCCAAACCGATGCAGCAGGTGCTTCTGCGTTTTCAATAGCTGGTACAGATCGAGCTGGTTGACGGAACGGGCAGACCCCCGCGCCATGTCTCCCTCCACCGTCAGCAGAATTGTGGGCCGACCATATTCCTGGGCAATCTGTCCAGCCACCAGGCCCAGTACTCCCACTGACCACTGGGAATCAGCCAGCACGATCGCCAGAGTCGTGGAAAGGTCGAGTTGGGCAAGGCGATCGCTTACCTGTTGGGCCACCTCCTTCTGAAGGGACTTGCGGCGGGCGTTGGCCAACTCCGTCTCTTCCGCCAACTTCTGACAGCGGTGAACATCGCTGCTTGTCAGTAGCTCAACTGCAAAGCTGGCATCCCCGTGAATGCGACTGATGGCGTTAATCCGGGGGCCGATCCCGAAGGAGATATCAGTGGGCCGATCGCCGCTCCGCTTGCAGAACTCCAGCAGTTTGGCAATGCCGGGACGGGGTGGGGGATTCTGAGTCTGGTTGAGCTGGAGTTGTTCAATGCCAATCTGCGCCAGGTAGCGGCAGTCCCCCTTCAGTTCCACCAGGTCAGCGATCAGACCGATCGCCACCAGATCCAGAAGACTCTCCAGGGGGCGAGTGGGGACATCGGGCAGGGCTGCATACAGCGCCTCTACCAGCTTGAAGGCGACAGCGACTCCCGACAGGCTGGCCAGTGGGTGGTCATCGGGCAGACTACGGGGATTGATTATCGCGCTGACGGAAGGTCGTTCAGTGGGCAGCGTATGGTGGTCGGTGATGATCACGTCGATATCACGATCACCCGCAAACTCAATTTCTGTCTGATTGGTGCTGCCCGTGTCGCAGGTGACCACCAGGGAGTAGCCTGCCGTGGCGAGGGTGTCTAATCCGGCGATCGCCAGCCCGTGCGAGTCGGTCAGCCGATTGGGGATGACGTAAGTTAACCGTTCACCCTGGGGAAAAAACGCTCCCAAACCCTCCCAGAGAACTGCGGTTGCAGTCATGCCGTCGGCATCAAAATCGCCCCAGATGGCGATCTTTTCACCCTTTTCGTAAGCTTGTTTGAGGCGGGCGATCGCCCGTTCCATCTCTTCCCCAAAGGCCGATGGAGGAGTGGGCTGATACTTCTTGGGGTTCAGAAATCCAGGGAGCTGCTCCAGCTTCCGAA
Source organism: uncultured bacterium (assembly GCA_964630955.1). GTDB lineage: Bacteria > Cyanobacteriota > Cyanobacteriia > Elainellales > Elainellaceae > CAZVXA01. The sequence continues at coordinate 2,241 of CAZVXA010000188.1, forward strand.
TACCGCGCTGCCACAGGAGTTGCGCCAGGTAGCGGCCCGAAGTATCGGGGACAAAACGACGAACTGTTTCAAGAAAGTCTTTCGGCAGTTCGACAATCGGTTGAAGATGCCACTGAGTAAAATCCGGCATGGGTGTTTACTATTTTCCAATGCAGAATCGGCTGAAAATGCGATCGAGCACCGATTCCGTCACCTCTTCTCCAGTTATCTCACCTAACGCCTGGATGGCACTGCGCAGGTCAATGCTCCAGAAGTCGAGGGGGAACTGGTTGGCAATCGTTGTCTGTACCTGTTCCAGAGCGATCTTAGCGCGGGTTAGAGCCGCCGCCTGCCGCTGGTTAATCGCAAAGTCGAGGTTCGCCGCCTGGAGATTTTCCTGCTGCACCACTTGGAGAATCGCTCGTTCCAGTGATTCAATCCCCTGGTTTTGAGCAGCAGCGGTGTAAACGGTTGGTGTATTGGGGAGGGGTGAGGGAGGGGGGGCCTCCACCAGGTCAATTTTGTTGATGACCAGGATGAGGGGGCGGGATGCGCCATCTCCACAGGAATCTCTCACCTGCTGGTAAATCTCCTGATCCTCGTCCCTCCACCCCACCTGGCCATCCATCGTCAACAATACCAGGTCGGCAGACTGGGCGGCCTGACGCGATCGCTCTACTCCAATTTTCTCCACCACGTCCTCCGCCTGCCGGATTCCGGCGGTGTCCAGCACCTGAATCGGAATCCCGCCGACGACCAACTGCGACTCCACCACATCGCGGGTCGTGCCGGGGAGATCGGTGACAATGGCGCGATCGCTCCGGCTCCAGGCATTCAACAGGCTGGATTTGCCGACGTTAGGACGACCTACGATGGCCACTTTCAGCCCGGTTCTCAGCAGTTCTCCCCGGTCGGCGGTGGCCAGCAGGTGATGCACCTCCGTCACGACATCATTCAGTTGCGCTTTAATCAACACTTCATCCAGGGGAGGCAGGTCGTCTTCAAAATCAATCCGGGCCTCCACTTCAGCCAGAATATCCAGACAGGTGGCCCGGAGCCGACGAATGGGGTGGGCCAGTTTACCCTGAATTCCCGCGAGGGCGGACTGTGCAGCCTGGGGCGATCGCGCTCCCACCAGATCCGAAATTCCCTCTGCCTGCGTCAGGTCAATTCTGCCGTTGAGGAAGGCCCGCAGGGTAAACTCTCCGGCTTCCGCCAGCCGTGCTCCCTGCTCCAGACAGAGCTGAAGCACCTGCTGCACCGCCATCATGCCGCCGTGACAGTGAAACTCCACCACGTCCTCGCGGGTGTAGGAACGGGGAGCCAGCATCAACAGCAGCAGCGCCTCGTCCAGAATTTGCTGGTTATGGGGATGCACCACCTGACCGTAGAGAATGCGGTGGCTCTCCCAGGGCTGACGACCGGGGGCACGAAAAATCTGACGGGCGATCGCCACGGACTCACACCCGGATAGCCGCACGATCCCCACACTGCCCTGCTGCGGGACAATGGCGGTGGCGATCGCTGCGATCGTGTCCTGTCGGAGTGCCTGGTCTGACATACCAAAGCTTTCAATATTTTCCCAATAATGCCGCGAAACGCTCTCTCAGAGAGCGTTTCGCGGCATCTTCAATTTTAGTGCCAATTTTCCCCGAAAAGCTGGCGCAGCAGCTTTTCGGGGAAAATTGGCACATCAGTCGAGCTTGATTTCGTCGCAGCTCAAGCGTGCGCCCGCATTCCCTGTCAGATGACTGAAGTCGTCGCGCTGGGCGTGGAGGTTGACGGATCTGTTGGCGATCGCATACTTGTCCTGCAACAGGCTGCTGGCCTCAATGGCTAGACCTGCTGGCGTTTCCATGAAGACTGCTCGACCCTCCAGGGTAGAATTGCCAGAAGGATCACTGAGGATTGCCTGGGCATGGGTATCGGCGTTTGCTTCCCCCTGGACTCCCAGGTACAGCAGCAGCAGCAGTCCGGTCAATGACAGAATCGTCAGTACTCTTGTCAATTTGCGCAGCATGGCAGTACCCAACTAGATTTTGGCTTCTGGCAAAATCAGCATTGCATCCCCGAAGGAATAGAATCGATACTCTTTGGCGATCGCCTCCTCATAAAGGGCCAGCAATCGCTTGCGACCGATCAGAGCGCTCACCAGCATCAGTAAGCTGGACTTGGGCAGGTGGAAGTTGGTAACCAATCCATCCAGCACCTTCCATTCGTAGCCAGGGTAGATGAACAGATCGGTCTTGCCGGAGTAGGGTTGGAGCCTCCCGCACTGGGTGGCAATGCCCTCCAGTGCACGGGTGACCGTTGTTCCCACACCGATCACTCGACCACCTCTTGCTTTCGTCTCTTCAATCTTAGCAACCGTCTCCGCCGGTATCTCCAGCCATTCGCCATGCATCATGTGGGCGGTAATGTCCTCTGATTCCACCGGGCGGAACGTGCCGACTCCTACATGCAGGGTGATGGCGGTTCGCTCAATACCCGCTGCATCCAGTCGTTCCAGCAGCTCAGGCGTGAAGTGCAATCCAGCAGTAGGGGCAGCAGCGGAACCCGGACGCTCAGCATAAACGGTCTGGTACTGTTCTGCCTCTGCCTCTGAATGCGTGATGTAGGGGGGCAGGGGAATCATGCCCACCTCTTCAATGATGGAAAGCAATGGCTCCCCAGAGGGCACGTTAAATTCGATGATGCGCCCTCCTGTAGGTTTATCGACTGACTGGACAATCGCTTCCAGTCGAGGTGTTCCCGAATCGGGTGTATCAGGTGGCATTCCAACGAAGAACTGGATCCTCGCCCCCGGTTTCAGTCGTTTTCCAGGTTTTACAAGAGTGAGCCAGCGGTTGGCTTCTTTCTCCTCCAGCAGCAAAACCTCAACATGAACACCGCTGAGTTTTTGTCCGTAGAGGCGGGCCGGGAGCACCCGCGTGTTATTAACAACCAGCAAATCCCCTGGTTTTAGAACTTCGGGTAAATCCCGAAAGATACGGTGCTGATGTTCAACCTGCGAATTCACCACCAGCAGCCGGGAACTATCCCTCGGCATGACTGGGTTTTGAGCAATGCGTTCCGGGGGCAATAGATAGTCGTAGGCCAGCAGCAGCCGGTCGTCATCTGAAGTAACCGGAGTGGCAACTGTCGAAGAAGGGGGAGGGGAAGCTTCGGTCATGCGTTCAGTGCGGTCTCGTTCCGGAAAAGGTGAATGAAAGGGATTATTGGCCAATAGAGGGGCTATAGCACAAATCTACAAAAAATCGTGACGGTTTTCTCTGTTGTGAACTGAAACTACTTCAAATCGTGTTTTCAATCAACTTACAGCATCTTTCCTGATTCCTGGAGGCACCGGGGTGATTCTCCCTTGAGGGGGTCAGGGGGTGTGCCCCTACTACGAGGCTATCGTGTACACACCAGTCAGGTAGACCTTGCAATGATGCTGGGAGACCCTCTGTCCCCCTTGTGAAGAGGGGAGACTGGAGGTGAAGCCACCTCAACCTCATCTGTTTATCCCTGTTCGTTTGTAAGTGTCATCACCTGTAAGTGCCATTACCTGTAAGTGCTATCACTTACAGATAGTTGTGATACCTTCGCCTTCTTAAAAAAAGGCAGTTGACCAACCGGATGCCCCGATGACTACTGAGGACGGGACAAACATTGAAGATTGCCCACAACCCTGTAAAATTACGGAGCCATCAGTCGGGAAATCTTATACAACAGTGCGGGATTGCACCGCTGTATAGCGGCAACCGAGGCCCCAATTCCCCTTACACCGATGCTCGGATTAAATAATCCTAGACTAATTTAGCAGGTGATCATAGCTCTGAATCAATACCACATCACTTGATTCTTCGCGATCGCCCTTCAACAGGGAATCTAAACTCCCTGCACAAGCACTTTTGAGATTGGGGAGAACTCCCCATCGATATTAGGGGGGAGTTCCCCAACAGGAAATCCGTGTTTTCAAGGACAATGAGAATATAAAGAAAGTAGTTGCATTTGCCTGGGAAGTTCCGATTATGGAATATATTTTCTACCTTGCGAATGCCAGCCTGACCCTGCGGGTTGTCGAATACCTGCATAGTACAACCTGGCTTCCGGTTCGCTTCATCACCGTCATTCACCGGATTGACGGATGGGTTGTCAAGATTAAATTAGAAGAGCCGCTCGACCCGCAGCACGACGGTGATTTTCAGGCTTTCCTGAATGAGCTTGGCATTCCTTACGAGCCAGAGATCCGTGTCCGTATGGCGCTCTGGGGTCTGGAAACAGGCCAATCTCCTGTCGATGTGATGCGGCGCTATCAGGTGGCCGTTGTCTCCCACGGTAGTCCTGATCGGGGAGAAATTGAAGAGTTTCGTAGACAGTTTGTGAAAGGTTTAGGCTATTGTCCTGAGACGCTGGCCTGATTCTGCCTGCTGGCAGTTCACAAAGATCAAATTGAGTTTGGTGCGGTGTAGCCTCAGCCCTCCCGATGAGTGGTGAACTCAGGGAGGGTTTTTTATTACCAGGAACCCAAATTTACTGGAGTTTTGACTATTTTTCCTGTAATGCTGCGGAACGCCCTCGCAGAGGGCGTTCCGCAGCATATTTAATCCAGCGCCGATTTTCTCCAAAACACTGACGCAGTCAGCGTTTTGGAGAAAATCGGCGCAATTTAGTCAAAAGTCCAGTAAATTTAGGGAGGCGCAAGGCTGTAGCGTTGCGCCTCCCTAAATTTGGGTTCTCGGTGTTCCGATAGGGATGAAGTAGGGAGGCACGATTCAGCCTGCCCCCCAAAAAGCTGTCCCGTCCTGAGCGAAGTCGAAGAACGGGACAGCTTTTGGGGGGCGACTTTTTTCTCTACGCAGGCTGCAGAGAGAGCAGCGGATCGGGAATAGTCTCCGAGGGAGCCTGGAATTCACCTGTTGCGACGTACTCCAGGCGCAGCTTCAGCCAGGTGATGAACTGAGGATTCGTAGAAATAACGGCGGCGGCAGGCTGGGGGCACTGGGCCTTGAAAGAGGCCATTTCAGGGGCATCTAGAAACGCGGGCTGACGCACCAGCCAGAAATCAATTTCCTTACCCTGCTCCCCGTAATGTCGGGTGCGTTCGCGCAGCGGCTCATCAATAATCTCATCGTGGAGTAGAAACTTCTCGCTGGCCAAAATAAAGTAGTAAGTCTGCATGGTTAAATCTGCTTTTCTGTGAATGACAACTTGCCTGTAAACGACAACGATCGGTTCAATAACCGATAGAACGTCTGGATTACAGCTCTCCTCGAATGGCCTGCTTCATTTCGCGCACTGCCCGCTCCATTCCAACCAGAACGGCACGGCTGATAATGGTGTGGCCGATGTTCAGCTCCTCCATGCCGGGGAGAGTTGCGATGGGGTAGACGTTCCAGTAAGTGAGGCCATGTCCGGCGTTGACGCGCAGGCCAGCGGCGATCGCCCGTTCACACCCCTTCGCCAGAATCCCCAGTTCCTGCTGGCGACCCACCTCATCGTGGGTCTCCGCATAGGTGCCTGTGTGCAGCTCAATGAACTTTGCCCCGATCGCGGCTGAAGCGTCGATCTGAGTATCGTCGGCATCAATAAACATACTGACGGGAATACCTGCCCCCTGGAGCCGATCGACCACTTCTGCCATCCGGTCTTGTTGTCCGGCCACATCCAACCCACCTTCCGTCGTGACCTCCTGACGCTTTTCGGGAACCAGGGTCACGTAGTCAGGCTGAATATCGAGGGCGATCGCCACCATTTCGTCGGTCGCCGCCATTTCCAGATTCAGGTGCGATCGTACGGTCTGCCGCAGCAGCCGTACATCCCGATCCTGGATATGCCGACGATCCTCGCGCAGATGCACCGTAATGCCATCTGCGCCTGCCAGCTCCGCCAGCACTGCTGCTGCGATGGGGTCTGGCTCCACCGTGCGACGGGCCTGCCGGATAGTAGCAACGTGGTCAATGTTCACACCGAGTGTGGGCAATTTGAAAAGGCTCCCTGTGAGAACGCCATCTTTTATCATGCCACGAGGATGACCTTAGAGCCGCCGAATCACATCGCCGAGGTGTTCGTTAGGGAAAAAGTCAATCCCGACAAAGGACTTGACCAAATAAGCCATCAGCAGCACCGAAAAACTGATGGTCAGATTCAGGCCGAGCAGAACCATGATCACGACAAGGGTATTCCCCCAGCGCTCAATCCAACTAACGGGGTACCGCCGTCGCTGTTGACGGCGATTTTTGCCGACAAACAGCACGAAGTAGAAGGATTCGAACAGCAGGTCGATCTCAAATCTCAGATTCACCAGTTTGGGGGCGGGTTTTGGAATTGCTTTTTCCAGCAAGTCCTTGATTGCCTGCAATTGAGCGGGCGTATAGCTGGCCAGTAATTCAGGGTCAAGCTGCTGTAGAAACGATTCTGGAGTCCGGCGGTGGTCAGGACGGTCTTCGGCTGGCGGAGCGGTGAAGACACGCTTGTGCTGCCCCAACAGGGGTTTTGGAAGTCGGAACATTAACTTAAATGGTGATAGGCGAAAGATCCCAGCCCTAGCCCCCCCAGACCGAGCAGCAGCAGTTGGCGAGAGACTCTGCCGTAGCGATTTCTGTCGGGGTAACTGTGCTCTCGCGTCAGTGCAAGCATACTGATGAGGCTGATTGTCCCCACCCAGAACAGAAAAAAACTGCCCGACCAGAGCTTAATATTTTCGTGGGGAACGCGGCTATCCCAGGCGACGGGCCATGCTTTGAGGACGACGCCCGTCCAGATTAGCGCGGTGACGGAGGCGCTGGATAGGGCGATCGCTCTCCTTCCAACGCCACAAATGTAGACCAGCAGGCCCAATGTCAAGGCCCAGACCAGCGGTGGCGGCTCAAATGCACTCAACAACCACCCAAGACAAATACATCCCAGAAACGAAAATATCAGACGAACCCAAAGCATAATCCCTGGCAGAATAATTAAAAGCTGAAAGCATGATGATGTCCCCTGAGAAAGCAGTCCTACCTGGTTTTTGAAATGCTTTGTGAAAGATCGCAGGCACAGCCGACCTTTGAAAAACCTTTGAGGATTGCGTTGATGTTCTTAACTTCCTGCCGAGATCTCAACCGAACACACTACGACACTGATTGACTGCCGAAGAAAACACGTTCTTATTTCTTCATTACGGCCCTTAACTACCTTATCCGTATATTTTTAACTTTGACAAACACCCTGAGAGCCTATCTGAAAACCCAACTTCTGGCAGGTGCGACGCTACAGCGTCGCACCTGCCAGAAGTTGGGTTTTCGGGTTTCGGATAGGCACCTAGTCAAAAGTCCAGTATGTTAGTGATTTGCCGGGTGTAACTTCTGTGTGCTGTCAAAAAACATGGTGATCTCTCCTCAAACCTTTGCGCTGGCGCTGCATAGCACTACTGCTGAACTTGGCCTGGCACTTAGTGCTTTGGAGGAGAATTCTGATAACCGCGAATGGAGCAGTTATCGGTTCCAGGTCTGGGATGTGGGGCGATCGATGTCTACCCATTTGCACGAATATTTGAATCAGTTCCTGCAACCCCAGTCCTGGCGAGACCTGGCTTTCATTGCTGTAGCCAATGGCCCCGGTAGTTTCACCAGTACCCGCATCGGGGTCGTGACCGCCCGCACTTTGGCCCAGCAGCTCAACGTGCCGTTGTTTTCGATTTCCTCGTTGGCTGCCCTGGCTGCACACTCATTACAACATTCCCCTCAAGCGATCGCCCCACCCGACCTGGCTGTCCAATTGCCTGCCCAGAGAGAAGAAATCTACACCGCAATCTACCGCCCCCAGTTTCACACCAGTCGATTCACCCTGGAACCCGCCTTTCCCGATCAACTGCTGACCCCTGAGCAATGGCAGCAGGTGCTTGCGTCCTGGCCACACAGCTACCAACTGATTCAGTCAGACTCACTGGGGAAAACGGTAACGGGGGTGCTGGCGCTGGCGATCGCCGCATGGGAGAAAGGTGAACGTCCCGACTGGTCGGAGGCGCTCCCGTTTTATGGGCAGAGTCCGGTTTAGGTGACTGGTCTTTCGACTCAATAGCGTCGATTTTCTGAAAATCGACGCCTAAAATTAAGTTTGCCGCGAAACGCTCTCTTAGAGAGCGTTTCGCGGCATTGTAGGAGAAATAAAGTCAAAACTCCAGTAGTTTATGGAGGTGGGAGGGTGGGAGTGGGAAAAGACGAGGGTGGGACAGAGGGTTGGGCTGGGGTGGGAGTAGGAGCGGGAGCACCAGTCGGTGCTTCTTCGATGCGGCGAATGAAATATTGGGCGGTGCCGATGCGGGGGGTGCGGAAGAGGACCAGTTCGTAGCGGTTGTCGAGGCTGTAGATGCGGTAGGCGACCTGGGCGGTGGTGAGCTGGCGATCGCGCGGAATCCCCTGATTTTCTGGAAAGTACCCACCCCGGCGGACGATGGTATAGCCGTCCAGCAGGGTAGAAGCCTCATTCACCATACTCTGGAAGTTGCCGACGAAATTTGAGTCAGTTTGCAGTTGGGCCAGCGTTCCTTTCGACAGCACAATGGGCTTATTCATCAGTGCCATCATCTGGTCATACTGCATCACGCCTTGATTGAACATGCGTTGAGCCAGCAGGCCGGGAGCGTTGAGCACCAGGATCCCCAATGTGACCAATCCAATTTTGAGAATTTTCACGTTCGTCTGCTGAGTAGGATTTTGTGAATATCCAGTATTTCTACCATAAGTGCCTATCCGATAACGAAAACCCAAATTCTGGAGGGCGCGCCGCCGTAGCGGCGCGCCCTCCAGAATTTGGGTTTTCGGGTAGGCTCTAAGTACCTAAACCCGTGCCATTTGACGCTCTCGGATTTCGTCCAGTTGAGCGTTGGGAATCGCCCGCACCAGTTGCCTGGTGTACTCGCGGGTGGGGCGATTGTAGATGACATCGGCGGGGCCAATTTCTTCGATCTGACCACGATTCATCACCATGATGCGATCGCTGACAAACTTCACCACGCTCAAGTCATGGGAAATGAAGATGTAAGTCAGACCAAACTCCTCCTGGAGGTCTTTTAACAGATTCAACACCTGCGCCTGCACCGAGACATCCAGCGCGGAAACCGACTCATCGCAGATGATAAATCGCGGTTGACACACCAGCGCGCGGGCGATGCAGATGCGCTGCTGCTGTCCTCCGGAAAACTCGTGAGGCATTCGGTTAAGGGCATTGGCGCTGAGGCCGACTTTCTCCAGCAGGGCGACGGCGCGATCGCGTCTTTCTTCCGCAGTTTTGCCAATGCCGTGAATCACCATTGGTTCCATCAGCGCTGAGCCAATGTTTTGCCGGGGGTCCATTGAACCGTAGGGATTCTGGAAAATAATCTGCATCTCCCGCCGTAAATTCCGCATCTGCTCCGGCGATAACGACAGCACCGATTTTCCATCAAAGATGACTTCTCCTGCTGTTGGCTCAACCAGCCGCAGCAGTACCCGACTGAGCGTTGATTTTCCGCAACCTGATTCGCCTACCAATCCCAGCGTTTCACCCGGATACACCTCAAAGCTGACATCATCAACCGCGTTCAGGCAGGTCTTGTTACCGAAGAACCCTGTGCGAACCGGGTAGGACTTGGTCAGGTGGCGCACGGTGAGAATGGGGTTATGGGTCGCCAGGGCATCGATACGCTCCTGCCGCTCGTGCAGACTGATTTCGGTGAAACGGGGATCGGATGAAACCGTTTCGATTTCCTTGGGAACAATTTCCCATTCTCCATTGGCGTTCCCCGAAATTTGCATGAAATCCGAGACGGTTGGCAGTCGTTTGGGCTGGTGATCGGGCTGAGGCCGACAGGCCAGCAGGCCACGAGTGTAGGGGTGTTGCGGATTGGAGAACAGCTCATAGGCAGGGGCATTTTCCATTACCTGTCCGCGATACATCACGACCACGCGATCGGCAATTTCGGAGACGACGCCCATATCATGGGTAATGAACAGGACGGAAAGGGGGCGATCGCCGTTGATGGAGCGATCGCGGATCTCCCGCAACAGTTCCAGAATCGTGGCCTGAATCGTCACATCCAGCGCCGTCGTCGGTTCATCGGCAATCAGCAGAGAGGGGTTGCCGCTGAGGGCCATTGCGATCATCACCCGCTGGATTTGCCCCCCGGAAAGCTGGTGTGGGTAGCGGTGCATCATGCCTTCGGGGTCGGGCAGTTTGACCTCACGGAACAAATCTAACGCTCGCTGGGTGGCCTCCTCTTGGGAGACTGCATTGTGTAGCAGGATTGCTTCTATCACCTGATTCCCGCAGGTGAGTACTGGATTAAGGGAGGTCATCGGCTCCTGGAAGATCATCGAGATCAACCCACCCCGGTAGGTGCGTCGCTCACTGGGGGTGAGCTTGAGCAGATCGACGACCCGACCATCGGGACGGTGAAATAGAATTTCTCCGGTGATTGTCGCACTCGGTGGTAGCAGCCCCATCACCGCCAGCGAGGTGACAGATTTTCCTGAACCCGATTCTCCAACCACACTCACCGTTTCGCCTGCGTTGATACTGAAGGAGGCTGACTGGACGGCGCGCACCTGCTCATGTTCGGACTGAAATTCGACAGACAAATTACGGATTTCAAGGGTAGGAGCTGTCATTGAGGGGATGAATTGAGGGATTAAGAAAATGGCGATCGCGTTATACCTTGCAAATTAGCACCAGATTCTAAATATGACGACGTTCTATCTTTCTGGACTTTTGACTAAATCGCGCCGATTTTTTCTGAAACGCTGGCGCTGCCAGCGTTTCAGAAAAAATCGGCGCTAAAATTAAGTTCGCCGCGA
>CAZVXA010000189.1:0-12933 GCA_964630955.1 uncultured bacterium
CCCCCCCCCCCCCCCCCCCCCCCACCAAAACCATCAACACTTTTGAAACACTACCCCAAATTTCTTCTACGGACTGTCTACACTGGATATCATCCCCATCGCTTCTCCCATCCATGCGCGACTTTCTCAAAACGATTCTTGCCACCCTGGTCGGTCTGTTCCTGTTTTCCATCATGGGTCTGGGTGGCCTTCTGTTCCTGGTTGCTGCGATCTCCTCTGCCTCCAAAGACGTTGGCCCTAGCGTTGAAGACCGCACCATTCTGTCGTTCAACCTGTCGCAGGGGATTAGCGATTCTCGCCCCGAATCGGATCCCAGCACGGTTCTGGGAGAGGCGCTCTCCGGGCGGGAACGAAATGATGCGATCGCCCTTCGGGATGCAGTCAACGCCATTCGTGCCGCCGCCAAAGACAAGCGGATTGTTGGCATTTATCTCTCTGGCAACGTCAACCCGGAGGTGGGAACCGGATACGCCACCCTGCGAGAAGTCCGTGATGCCCTGAAAGAGTTTCGGGATAGCGGGAAGCCAATTATTGCCTACGACGATGACTGGGTGGAGCGCGACTACTATCTGACCTCCGTCGCCAACCAGATTTTGATGAACCCGATGGGGACGCTGGAGGTCAACGGCCTGCGTTCTGAAATGATGTTCTTTGCCGGAGCGCTGGAGAAATTTGGGATTGGGGTTCAGGTGGTACGTGCGGGGAGGTATAAGTCGGGGGTGGAACCCTTTACCCGCAGCAGCAGCAGCCCGGAAGACCGACTGCAGACGCAGCAATTGCTCACTGAACTCTGGAAGGAATTTCTCACTACTGCTGCGACGGCTCGTAAACTGACGCCTCAAAAATTGCAGGCGATCGCCGATACCCAGGGGATGCTGATGCCCGATGAAGCCCAGAAAGCTGGCCTGGTCGATCGCGTGGCCTATGCGGATGAAGTCGTTGCAGAACTGCACAAGCTGACTGGAGAAGACAGCAAAGCAGAAACGACCTATCGCCGAATTAACCTGGCCGACTATGCCGACCTCGTTGCTGCGGATGAGCGTCAGTCCGGTGGCCGCATTGCGCTGGTCTACGCAGAGGGCAGCATCGTCAGTGGGGGCGGCAGTCCGGGGCAGATCGGGGGCGATCGGTTGGCCCGACTGCTGCGCGATTTGCGATTGGACGAGGACGTGAAGGCGATCGTGATTCGGGTGAACAGTCCCGGTGGCAGCGCGACAGCCTCTGATCGGGTGGCGAGAGAAGTGCTGCTGGCCCGTAAAGTGAAACCTGTGATCGTTTCAATGGGCAGTATTGCTGCTTCCGGTGGCTACCAGATTGCGGCCCACGCCAGCGAAATTTTTGCCTCTCCCAACACGATCACCGGGTCCATTGGCGTTTTTGGTGTACTGCCCAACTTCCAAAAAATTGCCAACAGCAATGGCATCACCTGGGACGTGATCAAAACTGGACGCCTTGCAGATATGGAAACAGTGATTCGTCCCCGCACGCCTGAGGAGCTGGCAAAGCAGCAGCGGGTGGTTGATCGAATTTATGCCAACTTCCTCGACACGGTGACCGAGAATCGCCCCATCTCGCAGCAAAAAATCTTGGAGATCGCCCAGGGCCGGGTGTGGTCAGGCGTCGCTGCCAAGAATCTGGGGCTGGTGGATCAGTTGGGCGGTCTGAATGATGCGATTCAAGCGGCAGCAAAGGCAGCAAAGCTGGGGGATAGCTGGCAGATTGAGGAGTATCCCAAACCCCGCAGCGTCGAGGAGCGGTTAATTAGCACGTTGCTCAGCAGTCTACCCTTTGGCGCTGTGACCGCCACCGATCCGATCGAGTCGAATCTGAAGCGTCTTACAGAAGATCTGGAAATCCTGAGGACTCTGGATGACCCGATGCACGCTTATACCCGACTCCCGTTTAATCTACGGATCGATTAAAGAGAGGTAGCTTTTGTCTGCCAAAAGGTTTTTCCTCGCAAAAAACTGTCAGAAGTATTGCCAGAGGAACTTTTGGTTGATAGTAGAAAGTGGAGGTTGCCCAAAACTTTTATTGTTCTAAAAAGATTTTGTAATTGCTCAACCCAGTAGCCAATCGGTCTGCTAAGGGGTAAGGGCACGGGAAATAGCGTCAAAGGCAGAAATGCCGTGACGCTTTGCAGTGTTGACCAGCGAGCGCACCTGAGCGAATAATTCCGCTCCCCAATCGGAACGGAATCCGTTGGTCACCTTGTGAAACACCACACTCCAGCGCAACGCCTGCTCACTGGAATTATTCGGCGGCGGGATCGTCTCATCGGTCAAAAACAGCAACAGATGATCGCGAATCTTCTGATACCGTTTGAGCAACCGCTGTCCCTCGACCGACTTCGGTTCCACTAGCCGACCTGGCAATCGAAATACATTCAAATCCAGCAATTGCTCAACTTCTACCGCCCGAATGTTGCGCCTGTGCAGGATGGAGATTTGCAAGACCTAAATAGTACAAAAGTTCTGACGAGAGCCTGATAGGATCAGATCTAACCATCTCTCTGCCGTCCTGCTCCCCGTGACCTACGAACCGCTCCATCACAAGTACCGCCCCCAGACCTTTGCCGAACTCGTTGGGCAGGAAGCGATCGCTGCCACCCTCAGCAACGCCCTGCGGCAGCAGAAGATCGCCCCGGCCTATTTGTTCACGGGGGCACGGGGGACAGGGAAGACCTCCAGCGCCCGCATCTTTGCCAAGTCGCTCAACTGCCTGACGAGTGAAGTGCCCACCGATCGCCCCTGCGGCAAATGTGAGGTGTGTCGGGCGATCGCCAACGGTTCTGCCCTGGATGTGATCGAGATTGACGCGGCCAGCAATACGGGGGTTGATAACATTCGGGAGTTGATTGAGCGATCGCAGTTTGCCCCCGTCCAGTGTCGCTACAAGGTCTACGTCGTAGACGAGTGCCTGACGGGTGACTCCCTGGTGCTGACCGATCGGGGGGTGATGCGGATTGATGACCCCACGATCAAAGAACGACAGGTTCTCAGCTACAACGAGACGGCTGACCAATGGGAGTGGAAACAGGTTCTCAACTGGTTTGACCAGGGAGAGAGAGAAACCTTGATCATTCAGACGACCCATCATAAGATCAGATGTACTAAAAATCACCTGATCAGGACAGATAGAGGATGGGTACCCGCAGGCGAGTTGAAGCTGGGCATGAAAATTCTGGCACCTCAAGCATTGCCAAACGACAGCCTGCTGCCACGCTCAAAGAACTCAAATCAATTCGCCCACACTGTGCCTGCGGCTGTGGAGAACTGCTCATTATCCCGGAAGCCTATCTCAGGAATTGTGCCAGCCTCGAAACCTTCCGTCAGTACTGGAGCAAATATCCGTACAAGAAAAATCATCGCGTTCGCTCCAGAACAATTAGCTGGGAAACCAAGCTACAGCAATTGGAAGCTGCAAGGCCGCTCTGCGCCTGCGGATGTGGTGAGCGATTGGACATTCCCACGATCGCTCGAAAAACCAGCGTGGCCTACATCAAACGCTATTGGGAGAAGCATCCAACCCGGCAAAACCACTACAAACTCACTTCTGTCGCTGAACGAATGGCTGCCCTGGAGACTCTTCGCCCAGTCTGTGCTTGTGGATGTGGAGAGCTGCTGGAAATTCCCACATATTTCTTCAGCAAATCCCCTCCTGCCACTGTTGCCAGCGTTCAAAGCCACTGGCAACGCCACCCCTATCGACGGGGACACGGCCTTTGGGACACCCGGACTCAGAAATTTTTGGCAGCGGCTGAAGAATTGGACTCAGAGCTTTTGGGACTTATTTACGGCACACTGCTGGGAGACAGTGCGATCACCTATCCCAACTCCCACAGCCGATTTCCCCGTCTGGCATTTGGCCATGCCGCGCGGCAGCGAGCATGGCTTGAATACAAAGCTGAACGCTTGTCAAAACTACGACCTACAACCTGGGAAGCTCCCAACGTTGGCTATGGAGAAGGAAAGATGGCGGTCTACTGCAACACTGCCTGTCATCCACAACTTTGCGAAGTCTTTGCAGTGGTTAAGCCTGACAACCAGCAAAAGACTGTATCACGGGACTGGCTCAATCGCGTTACGCCAGAAGGACTGGCCTGGTGGTACATGGATGACGGCTCACTCAGCTACTCTGAAGGCGGAAGTCCAAGAATACAAATGCATACCGAAGGATTCTCGGACTACGAAAACCAGATCATCGTTGATTGGCTGGGTGAACTCGGATACCCCTGCAGAAAGTTCTTTATTACCAGAGGCGAGAAAAGATATTCCTGCATTGCACTGGGAGCCTCAACCGCTAGAAAATGGCTGGCAGACCTTAGAGAGTTTGCGATCCCTGCAATGGATTACAAGTTTAGAAACCGTTGAGTCGATTTATCCAGGAACGCTAGAGCGGGTCTATGACATTGAAGTTGAGGACAACCACAACTTTGTTGCAAATGGGCTTTCTTTCCATAACTGTCATATGCTCAGTACTGCCGCATTCAACGCTTTATTGAAGACATTAGAGGAGCCGCCGCCCCAGGTGGTGTTTGTTCTGGCAACGACTGACCCCCAGCGAGTCCTGCCGACGATTATTTCCCGATGTCAGCGATTTGACTTTCGGCGGATTCCCCTAGAGGCGATGGTGGTGCATCTGGGGGCGATCGCCACCCAAGAAACCATCCCCATTGCCCCCGAAGCCCTGCAACTGGTGGCGCAGATCTCACAGGGGGGGTTGCGGGATGCGGAAAGTTTGTTAGACCAGCTCAGTTTGTTGGAAGGCGATATTACCACCGAGCGCGTCTGGGATCTGGTGGGAGCGGTGCCCGAACAGGAATTACTGGAACTGCTGCGGGCGATCGCCCAGAACAACGCCGAAGCAGTACTGGACCGGGTGCGGCAACTGATGGATCGGGGGCGGGAACCGTTGACGGTTCTGCAAAATTTGGGTGGGTTTTACCGCGATCTATTAATTGCCAAAACTGCCCCCACACGGAATGATCTGGTCAGCATTACTCCACCCACCTGGAAGCAGGTTTGTGAGTTTGTGCAAACCTTCGAGATTAGCTGGATTTTGGAAGGGCAAAAGCAACTCCGCACCAGCGAAGTGCAGATCAAAAATACCACTCAGCCCCGCCTCTGGTTAGAAGTGACGCTTCTGGGACTGTTACCGTCTGCAATCAGCAGTCAGGTCATGGTTCAACCGCTCAGCGCATCCGTAGCATCGACCCTCAGTCCTGCCGCTGCTCCAGAGCGGGGGAAAGCAGTTCCTCCGCCACCCGCACCCACACCTGCTGCGCGTCCAGAAGTCCCACCAGCAGTGACAACCAGTCCACCTGCCGCGTCTCGTCCAGAAGCCTCACCTCCGGCAACGAGTGTTTCGCCTGCTGCGGTTCCGCCCGAATCTGTCCTTCCGGTTGCTCCCCCTGCTCCTGCAATGTCTCCTCCTCCCACGCCGACACCCGTCCCGGTTGCAGCGGCGGCTTCGGGTGAGGCCAATTTAGAACAGATCTGGCAGGAGGTTCTCAGCGGGATTAAGCCCCCCTCAACCCAGATGTTGCTTCGTCAGCAGGGCCGCTTGCTGTACGCCGACCAGGCGGAGGTGCGAATTGGGGTGACTGCTCAATGGTACAAGACCGCTCAGGGAAAACTGTCCAGCCTGGTGAACGCTTTCCGGGAGGTGTTGGGGCAGTCAGTCAATGTGAAACTGGAAGTATGGAATCCCCCTACCCCGCAGACAAAGACTCCGGAAGCACAGCCCGGTGCAGACGCGGAAGCTCCCGGAACAACTCCCCCTGTGCAATTGCGGGAACCCCGGTATACACCGCCACCCCCTGAAGCGGCTCCCCCTGCGGGGAATGTCACTGCTCCGGGGAATGCTGTCGAGCAAGCTCCAGCGGTGAACCGTTCTGTGTCGCCTCCGGTAGAACGAGCAGTGCCGCCATCTCCGGCGATCGCCCCCCTGGCTCAGCCAGCAGTGCCGTCGGCCTCGTGGGAGGAAGATGAGGTTCTACGGGCAGCCCGCAGTCTGGCTCAAATGTTCAACGGCAAGATTGTGAACCTGAGTGAGGCTGAAGAGGCGGGCAAGGTCAGCGAGGGTGCATCGAGCCTGCCTGTAGATGACCCGGATGGGGACGATGACGTGCCTTTCTAAGTCAGTCGGCGTGGGAAAAGTTGAACCCCCAGGAGCTGTACCGCCCGCGCAGCGGGTGGTACAGCTCCTGGGGGTTCAAGCTTAATTGAGTCTACCTACTAAAAAGAAATTGTGTCCAAAGCAGGTGACCCGATTTATTTAGTCCTGAGAAGTGGCGTAGCGCCACTCTCAGGTGAGACTAGATCTGTCTGCGCCAGAGGTTCCAGGTTGCGCCGAGGGCGGCTCCAATTCCAACAAACAGACCCATGCCCATGCCTTCCACCTGGTTGAGGACAGGGTCTTGAGTCAGGCATTTGTTGCTGGGGTTGTTAGAAGTGAGGCATTCTTGCAAGGCGGCCTGACTGGTGGTGGCTCCAAAGATGACGCCAGCGGCGCTACACAGCAGCAGGATGAGGGCGAAACGTTGCTTATTTCCCATGAGAAGAGGTTAGAGCTGACAGGATAAAATAGGGCACCATTACTCTGGCAAATGAGTACCCAGTTGCACAGTCGTAATCTTACATAAGATTGATGACTTTATGTTTTCCTTCATGTAAGGAACACGGATGTTTTACGCGAACGATATCAAAGTGTCGATGCTGTAGTTGAAGAGTCCTGGGAAGACTGTAACTGATGATACGGAAGAATATTATAGGAGTGATGTGGGCAGGCTAAACCCCCTCTGCTTCAGCGAGGGGATACAGCCAGCTCAGGGGGCTTTAGCCCCAAGCAAGCGCTAAAATAATTGTGTGGCGAGTAGGCGTATCAACTACGCAATGAACAATCCTAGTAGCGGTGAAACTCCGGCACAGTAAGACACTGGCATTTAGCAAAGACTAAACCACTGGCGCAAAATAGCAGGATTGGGAGCGTACCAATTTGGCAAGTGTTGAAAAGTGCGAAACCACTGGTGCAAAACGTAGCCCCAATAACAACCCTAGTGTTGTTTGAGGTAGTACGGGGTCTTTGACTGCCCTCACCCGCATTAAGTTGTGGGTGACAGCTCAAGGGAAAAGCGAAGCAACGCGGCTTCAGCCCGTTGCTTCGCATCCTTTGGGAATCCCCTCTCTTTCAAGGAGGGGAAAAGTCAATCCCAGGTTGTTGGGTTTTCTAAATGCCTATCCGAAAAGCAAAAACCCAAATTCTGGCAGGCGCGATGCTTTAGCATCGCGCCTGCCAGAATTTGGGTTTTTGCTTTTCGCAAGCGAGCGGACATAAACAATTCGACGATGCATAATAGCGTACCTGGTTCAATCCCCTCGGAGCACGTTCCAGGTAGGGCTATTTCATTCTCAAATAAATCCTGATATGGGATGAGCAGGGTAGGATGGGCAAAGCGAAGCGTGCCCATCAATGCATACGAATGGTGATGGGCACGGACTGCCGTCCTTTGCCCATCCTACAGTTCTGGTTTAATCCCCTCAGAGCACGTTCCAGGACAGAATTCGCAATACTATCTAGAACGCCAATCTCAGCGCAAGTCCAATGCTCGTAGTTATCCCCGGCGCATTCCGATCGCCATCCAGGAAGCAAAAGGTATTTTTATTAAAGATGTTGATAAGTAAGTGGGCGTGGAAAAAGTCGAAACCCAAAAAGCTGTTCCGCCCGCGCAGCGGGCGGAACAGCTTTTTGGGTTTCAAGCTTAATCGCGCCTACCCACTTAGACATATTTATATTGATTGTCTAGTGGGAGCTGGCACCCTATCTTTGGGACATAATCATCCCGTTGTCATTGCAGCCATTAAAGATACGTTAGACAGTGGCTTAGCGTCAGCCATCCCACCTGTATTGCCCACCTGCACTGCCCGCCGCTGATTCCTGCGCTCGCCGCAGAACAGCTCATCAGTGCAACCAATCAATCGATGGATTCGTGGGATCAGAGTACTGCTGCGACGCTGGTTGAGCAACAGTTGATTGACTGGCTCTGCCAACTGTATGGATATGGGCCAGACGCGGATGGCACCTTTACCAGTGGTGGCACTCAGTCCAACTTCATGGGCATGTTACTGGCCCGAGATGCCTATGCTCGGAACGTCCTGGCCTGGAATATTCAACAACAGGGTTTGCCCCCAGAGGCGAATCGCTTTCGCATTCTGGCTGAAGATTGGGGGGTGGTGGCTCTGCCGTTACTGCAAGGGTCGCCCAGGCAGCAGCACAATCAGTAAAAAAGCGAGTTATACCGTAGTGTTGCTATCCAGCCATGCCACTAAATCTGCCTCAGACCGCCACTGCCAGATTGCTTGAGCCAAGCTTCGCGCCTGCTGTACAGATAGTTGACCCAGGCGGTCGTGGGTTGGCTCTGATAAGTCTCCCAAACAGCCTGATACAAGCTTGAGGAGCACATCGGGCTGAACGACCTCCTGCCCGGTTTCTGGATCGACCGCGACAATCAGTAACTCTGCTACCTGAGAAGGGGATTCTAAGTCGAAAACGGCTTCTCCAAGTGCTTCTAACCCATCAAAATCGAGATCCCGAATGACGCTGGTTAAAGGAGCTGGAATATCCCCCAGTTTGCGCTGAAGTTGCTTCAGTAGGAGATTAACCTGGCGATCGCGGCCTTCCTCGCGGCCTTCCTCGCGGCCTTCCTCGCGGCCTTCCTCGCGGCCTTCCTCTCGGCCCTGGTCTCGCGCCATTCGTTCCAGACTCAGCATATAGGGCATACGATTCTCCTGTTCAAACGCAATCAGGTCTTGCCAGAATAGGGTTTCCAGTGCCGGGGGCAGTGCCAGCAGCCAGTCGATAAAGCGCAGCAGGTTGATCACCGTCTGTCGCTCAAATCCCCGGCTGAGAAGTCTGCGAGCGAGCGCAAACTTGGTTTCGCGCCGCAGATCTGGATTGCCCTGGGTCTCCTGAGTTTTCAGGTGGGCCAGCACGACGGTGGCAAAGGGGTTGGTGGACTCCTCCAGCACCGACTGCTGCTGACCATAGTCTAGCAACTTGACGGTCGGGAAGCGAAAGGACAACGAACAGCCCCAGAGTTCCTGAGAGAATTCCTGGGGTTGCCAGCGGGGGTCATCGTCGGCGAGTACCGCCAGACTCACGACAGGCGCATCAAAGCGGTCTTTCAATCGATAGAAATAGGAGAAGAGCCGTTCAGCGAAATTGCGATCGCGTTGGCTCTGAATTTCAATGTGAACAAACACGCAGGTTTCTTCACCGGACAACCGCCAGACTTTGACGAGTTTGTCAGCAAAGCGTCGCCCTGTTTCCGCCTCACGGATGATTTGCTGGAGCTGGATGTCGAGGAATTCATAGCCGCGCTGCCAATCGATGTCGGAAGCGATGTCCGGGAAGAAGAAGTGAACGAACTCGGAGAAATAGGCTTCGAGTGCCAGCTTCCAGGGCGAATCGAAGTCGTTACGGGGGTCAGTCGGAGAGGTCATGAGAGATTATCATGGCAGAAAACGGGAGGGGGCGATCGCTTCTACTGGGGCGATCAATGGCTCACCAGTCTGCTGTATCTGTTGCACTCTGTTAAAAACTGGTTGCTCATTCCATCGGTCAGTGAATTTTTTAAGCAGGTTAGCAGTGATAAACCACTTCTCGTCATGGAGTTTGCCGTTCTCATTTGGCTGGCGAGTTCAGTAATTTTGACGCCCTTACTGTATTAAAAAGCACTCGCAGTACGGTTGGCAATGCCGATGGCTGACGGATAGACTCTTTTTGTTAAAATTGGGGTCAGCACAAAAAAATCAGTGCGCTCCCCGGTTGATACGAAAATACAGTTGGGCTACTGGTTCTTGCTTGTGGGGTAGCCAAACTGGCTTACAACTGCGGGTCTCTGCCGTAAGGCAGCTTAGAACTTGATTAAGGCACCTTTGTATAAAACTTTCGAGTAAGTAATTACACGCATCATCAAACCTAAGAGGTATTCATGTCTAATCGCCGTTCCGACGATACTTTTCTTGGTGCCCGTAATCTACCGTTCAATCGAATAATTAGTGATTCTTTAGGGCAGACAGATCGAGTTGATTTTTACCAATTTAGAGCTTCTGGTCCAGTCAACTTTAACCTTTCACTTAGTGGGTTACAGTCAAATGCAAGCGTGAGGCTGCTTAACTCAAGGCGTGTCCCCATAGCAGTATCTAACCGTCCAGGTAATCAGGCAGAGCAGATTTCTGCAAGATTGGGAAGTGGCCTCTACTACGTTCAGGTACAATTTCTGGGTCGTTCAGGGACGACTCGATACAACCTTCGCGCTACCGCCACGACTCCACCTGTAAGGGATGAAACGCTTGCGACTGCCTTCAATATTGGCGTTCTCAGCACAACCTATACCAGGCGAGAATCTGTTGGAGGCAACGACCGAGTTGACTTTTATCGATTTACCCTGAATGATATTGCAAATTTGCAAGTGAGAGTGAATGGTTTTACTTCAGGAACCAGATTTCAACTGATTCGTGACGGTAATAACAATCGGCAGGTTGATAATGGTGAGATTCTAGCTTCTGGCAGCAGTTTCGGTGCTAACTCCCTTGCCAGAGCGACTCAAGACTTGCCACCTGGCACTTACTTTATCAAGGTTGAATCTACCTCTACCCGACCCACTCAATATCAACTGAATTTGATACCGACGCTTTTTGGAGGCAACGTATCTCCTGAGCCGGGGAATACACTACCTCTTGCTTCTAATACTCTCGGTGTCTTTTCTGGCACTCGTGTCCTGAGAGAGTATGTTGGGCCACTGGATACAAATGATTTCTATCGATTCACAGTGAACGATCTTTCAAATCTGCAAATCACCAGAATTGGCTCATCTCGTGACCCTGAAGTTCGGTTAATCCGAGATAGCAACAACAACGGTATCGTTGACCGCGATGAGGTTTTTCTTAACGACAACAGGTTTGCGGTCTTATCTGACCGTGCCAGTATAGATGTACCTGTAGGAACCTACTTCATTGGGGTAGAATCTCGGCTTCCCAGCTCGTATGAAATGACTTTGGTGGGAACTCCCTACGGTGGCAACGGATTACCTGATCCCGGAAATACATTGTCTACTGCTCGTGATTTGGGTGCAATTTCTGGCACATCTTCTCTCAAGGAATATGTCGGTGTGCTTGATCCCAGTGACTTCTACAGATTTACGGTCGGCACCCCTGTCAATCTCCAGGCAAGATTAACACCCTCTTCTGGGGACGATCTCGATGTGGACTTGATCCAGGACACGAACAACAATGGCCTGATCGATGCCAATGAGATTTTACGCTCTGGAACTACAAGGTTGACCAGAGATCTGCTTGCAGGCACCTATTTTTTGAGGATTGAACCCCGATTTTCTAGCAGTCTTGGAGGCAATTATGCACTAGATTTGATCATTACATAGTCTCATATCGCGTTTCTCACGCTGGTGCGATGCTGGGGTGAGGGGGCAGTGCTTCCTGCGTGGGGATTTCACCCCCATACCCCCCTCTTAAGTAACTGGACTTTTGACTATTTTCCCTGTAGCGCCGCGAAACGCTCTCGCAGAGAGCGTTTCGCGGCGAATTTAATTTTAGCGCCGATTTTTCCTGAAACGCTGAAGTAGTCAGCGTTTCAGGAAAAATCGGCGCAATTTAGTCAAAAGTCCAGTAAGTAAGTGGGCGTGGAAAAAGTCGAAACTCAAAAAGCGATTCCGCCCTGAGCGGAGTCGAAGGGCGGAATCGCTTTTTGGGTTTCAAGCTTAATCGCGTCAGCGCTGGTTGGAGAGGCGCGAATTGCTGGCGAACTCTGTTACCAGTCTATTTACTGCTTCTTCAGCAGCTTCGCTGAGGAGGCGATCGCTACTACTCGACTCTGATCCAGACGAAAAAAGGCCACCAATCGAGATACTGTTGCCGCCTTCCTGAGCTTCACCGGCACCCTCTGCAACGGCAATGATTTCAGCTGTTGTCGTATCGATCATGCGGGCGGTAACTCGAACATCGGCAATTTGCCGTCTTCTGGAACTACCAAAACCCAGAAAAGAACCACCCGATCGCCGTTCTTCCAAATTGAACCGGGTGACAGAACCGACAACCACTGCATTCACGCCCAAAATCCGTCCAATTCGAGCTGCTGTGGATGCATCGACGCGCCCGGATGCACCCAAATTTTGTTCTCTCAAAACCTCTGCAACCCGGCTGCGTTCAATGATGGCAAAGGAGCCGTTTTGCACTAAACGGTTGGTCAATAAATCGCTAATCCCCTGCCCGGGGCCTCGATCGGCAAAGCTGTAGGCAGAACCCGTCAACCCGGTGCTGGCAAAGTCAAAATCCAGGATGGCAATCCGCATCCGTCGATTGGGAGTA
Source organism: uncultured bacterium (assembly GCA_964630955.1). Lineage (GTDB taxonomy): Bacteria > Cyanobacteriota > Cyanobacteriia > Elainellales > Elainellaceae > CAZVXA01. Next base: position 12,387 of record CAZVXA010000189.1, read on the forward strand.
GCCGCTTGAGCAACGGTTTGTTCATTCGTCACAGCCGCAGTTGCAACAGAAAACGGAGCAGCGAGAAGGGACAGCAACAAAACACTATAAGTCAGACAAGCGAACTGGGGCTTTCTCAACAATCTCATGGCCAGTAGTAACTCCGCGAAGTGAGTAAAAAGGAACCAGGATCTAACAGACACAGAAAATTAAACAATCATTACAATCAATGAATACCATTGAGTATTCACTTCAGTCCAATCTCGTGTGAAAGCTGTTTTACTTCCAACTAGACCCAACAAGATCTTAGAGGGTAAACACAACGTTTAAATCCTTTGAAGGCATAAATTCATAGTCAATCCCTCATATTCATCGAAAATTAACATTTCGATGACGGCTGCGAAGGAGAAGTTTTTAAGGGAGTATCTCACCTTTTTGATAAGTAATAATACTTGGGGACTTGCCATAAAATCAAATCCCAGTAAAATTCCAATTTTCGTTTGGTGCGGCTTCGCCGCACCAAACGAAAATTGGAATTTTATTAAACAGCAAATCCCTTGGTTGCGGA
>CAZVXA010000190.1:0-12901 GCA_964630955.1 uncultured bacterium
GGCTTCTGGGCGTTGCTTAATTCAGGGATGAATTTTTGTAGAGAGCCGCGCTAAGCGCGGCTCTCTACAAAAATTCATCCTCCCAATCAGCAATGCCAGACTTCTGCCTACGCAGTGGGCAGAAGCCTTTGGGTTTGCACACCTGACTTAGAGAGCCGCCAGTAGCGCCTCCCCCATTCCTGTACAGCCTACGGCCTTCATTCCGGCAGACATAATATCCCCCGTTCGATAGCCCTGGTCGAGTACGGTTGCAACCGCTTGCTCTAACTGATTAGCTGCTTCTGCTTCACTCAGGCCATAGCGCAACATCATGGCAGCGCTCAGTACCTGCGCCAGGGGATTGGCCTTATCCTGACCTGCAATGTCGGGAGCAGAGCCGTGGACGGGTTCAAATAGGCCAGGTCCCGAAGCCCCCAGACTGGCGGAGGGTAGCATTCCGATACTGCCCGTCAGCATCGCGGCAGCATCTGAAAGAATGTCGCCAAACAGGTTTCCGGTGACGATGGTGTCAAACTGTTTGGGGTTTCGCAGAAGCTGCATGGCGGCGTTGTCCACGTACATATGAGTCAGCTCCACGTCGGGATACTCGGCGGCAAGCTGGGTGATGCGATCGCGCCATAGTTGTGACACCTCCAGCACATTTGACTTATCCACAGAACACAGCCGCTTGTTGCGTTTGCGAGCTGCCTCAAATGCCACTCTGCCAATCCGCTCGATCTCGGATTCCGAGTAGACCATTGTGTTGACACCGCGTTTTTCGCCCGTCTCCGTCTCAAAAATGCCCCTGGGCTGACCAAAGTAGATGCCCCCCGTCAACTCCCGCACCACCAGGATATCGACGCCCTCTACCACCTCTCGCTTCAGGCTGGAAGCATCCACCAGTTGAGGAAAGATCTGGGCAGGGCGAAGATTGGCAAACAGTCCCAACCCCGATCGCAGCGCCAGCAGCCCCCGTTCAGGCCGCTGACTGTTGGGCAGGGCGTCCCATTTGTAGCCGCCGATCGCCGCCAGCAGAACCGCGTCACTGTCTTTACACAGGGCCAAACTGTCAGCCGGCAACGGTTCTCCCGTCGCGTCGATCGCCGCCCCGCCCATGAGTGCCTCCTGAAACGCAAACTGGATACCTGTATTGGCCCCCACCTTTTTGAGGGCCTCTATGGCCACCGCCATAATTTCGGGGCCAATGCCGTCGCCGGGGAGGAGGGTGATGCGATACTGCTGTGTCATAGCTCGTTGGATCAGTCTGAATGGCAATCCTTTATTTTACTGTGCAGGGTGCCTTTCACTTGAGGTTGAAATCAGAAGCAAACGGGTTTTGGCTTTCGAGGGGGGGGTAAGAGTTCGTGGAGTAAATCAAGAAGCCTTAAAGAGATTTACAATGCTGAGACTATCAATCCTTGAGTACCCAAAATCCTCTGTGTACAGGCCCTGAACGTTAATTTCTAAACAAGCAGCAATAATCATTGAGTCCCAGTGGGATAAGCTAAAGCGACCATCAGGTCTTCGGCTCGGTCGATCACCTCCCACGTTGGGATAGCGGTATACCAGACCCGTTGTAGGTCGCGGATATACTGGTAAGCTTGCGATCTGTCGTAGCCTAGTGACTCCAGTTTACGACTGGCCGCCAAATACTCACAGGCGACCTGTCATAACAGAACACCTTCCGTCAGATTGCCAAGCAGAGATGCTGCAACCGTTTGTTTGGCTGGATCGCGAGGATCGTTGACGTAAATCAGAATGTTAGTGTCAACGGCGTTCATGCCGCATATCCTGACGCAATCTACGAATCGTACTTCGGATTGCTGGATGGAGCGGATGCGATCGATCGATTAACCGCAATAGAACGTTGGTGTCTACAAGATAAATCAAGCTCAGGGATGCTCCTCGTAAATTCCGGCTCTACTCACTGCATCGTCTGAGAGACGAGGGACGTTATTTCCAACATACGTCTGGAACTCATCAGCCAAACGCTCAGCGATCGCCTCAAACTCCTCCTCTTGTTGAACTGCGGGATTCTCCTTGTTCTCAGCAAGAACGTCAACAAAATGAAGAACCTCCAATACCTTAGCCTCAGGTAAGGAGTGAAGCTTGCTGACGATTTCTCTGATTAAGACTTCCATGTTTGATCCTGCCAGAGGTTGTATCGGTCAACTTTCTAATCCTGTGAAAGGCGTTTACTTCATTGTTCTCTAAAAGGATAATCGCCTCCACTCATACCCCGATTATGGCAGGGTTTCCAGCCTGCGGCTACTGAGAGTGATCGCCCCATTTCAGAAGCGATCGCCCTTCCTATTGGTGGATTGCTGGGGAGCGATCGTACCTGAGCAACAGTTTTAGAAGCTCACGCGCTTGCTCTTGGGGGAGCAATCGGGAGCAAACGAGGGTTGGCTCAAGATTTCCTGGTCAAGAACAATGTCATGATACTGTTCTGCAAGTTCGATATTTCCTGATCTCAACGGATGAACGAGAACTTCTGTCAGTGTTAGCGTTGATGTCACAACTTGAAACTCACCCTGACTCATGTTCTGGAAAAAGGCACGAACAAATTCCAAATAGGTCTCGTTCTGCTCAATGAAGTAGATTAGTGGTGCCGTATCCAGCCCGACGATTTGCCCCTGGAGTTGAGTCAGCCATTCCATGAAGCGCGTTCCTGATCTACATACTCCTGAGCATCAATTCCCTGCCAGGTCTCTTTCCCTAGCCCCTCTAGTTCCATAATGCTGCGTTTCGGCTTTACCAGCATCCGGCGACGCACCATAATCGCCAGTTCTTCTAACAAACGAAGCTGTTCATCTGCGCTAAGGCTCTCCACTTGACGCCGGATATCCTGATAGGTAGCCATACTAATCGCCGAATACTGCTACCAACAATCATGCCACAATCCTTAGAAAAGCAGGGCTTTTGAGGGCTGAAGGGCGCTTGCTTCGCAGTTCTCCAGAGGGGAATCGCCTCTACTCATACCCTAATGGTGGCAGGATTCTTAGTTTGCAGCTACTGAGAGCGATCGCCCCACACCACAAGCGATCGCCCTTCCCATTGGTGGATTGCTGGGGGAGCGATCGTTCCTGAACAACGGCTTTAGAAGCTCACGCACTTGTTCTTGGGGTCAAGATTGGAGCGATCCAAGTTTAGCCTGCGAAGGTGGAGGGAAGTTTTTGGTGAGCGATCAGAGTTGTTTTAGGAGCACAAATTTAATCAGTTCTTTTTTGAAAGCATGACATGATGACTTTGCTCAGAGGGAATACTCTACAGAAGGTTCCTTCAAAAGTTTGGAGTCAACTTAATGCTTGTATTCTTCATTCATGGCGTTGCCACAAAAAATGCTGACTATTCAAAGCAATTGCAAAACCTATTGCGAGAAGAATTTCTCAAACGTGATTGTCCATTACCTCATTTCTATGCTGGCTTCTGGGGAAATGTCCTTAAACAGACAGGGCAAATTTGGAATTGGATTCATCAGGACTTGCAGAATCTAAAGAAGTCTTATCCCCAAGTTAATCCTAAAGATATTTTTCGATATCAAGAATTTCGGGAAGACTTCATATCTGAGTTTTTTGGAGATGTCCTAACATATTTTCATACAGCAAAAGGCTTAGACATAAGAGATTCAATAGCTGATCAGCTATACAAATTTTTGAAACACCATCCCGTTGATCAAGAACTTCATTTAGTTACTCATTCGCTTGGAACAGTAATCTTGTGGGATGTCTTGTTCTCTGACAGGTTTGAATCTGACGATCCCGCATACACCATCCGTTCGCTCATTCTGTCAAACAGCGAGTCTGACAACTCGCAGCCTCTTCTGAAGAGCATAACGACAATGGGGTCTCCCATTCTCTTCTTTAACATGATGATCGATGTGCAACCTAGTAAGATTAGAGATTTTGTAGAGCAGTTTCATGTTAACCCGCTTAGGTGGCTCAATATATTGCACTCGTCTGATATCATTGCATATCCTCTTGAGTCAGCTATCCGCGCTACCAATACACCCAACCTCTTCTTCCGGGACAAGTATATATGGGCTGATGCAAATCCTGCAGAAAGAACTGCGAGAACGCTAGGGCAGGGACAGGCTGCAATGGCTATAGCAGTAGCAGATGCACATTGCTCATACTGGAATAGTGAGGGTACAACTCGTTTGATAGCAAGTAATATTATTGGAGACTGTGATGCTATTGATTCTCCTAAATTGGATCTTGCATAAAGTTGTTGATGTTCTAGCAAGTAATCTGGAATCATTATCGAAGTAAAATCAGGCAATTCCACTACTTCAAGTGAAACTGCCTGATTTGTCAGTGATTGGAGTGATGAAGAAGTTTCAAGCTACTTGCTTTTGTGTAGTTTTATCCGGTTCCAAAATAAGGTAACCGTCAACCAACGAAGATTCTGGTAGGCTAGCCAACTTATGTTCAAACTCAGATGGCTTCAGTTGTTGCTCTTCCAAAAGTTCGTACTGAGCAACATACCCCTCAAAAACTGCGCCTCTCGCTATAAGTTTCCGTAAAGAGGGAATGATCAACTGTCGTTCGTTCTCTAAACCGATGCCTGTATTTTGGTTAAGCCCAGATCCACTGCCGGAAAACCAACCTTTCGAATACCACGGTTCATTAATCTTCAGCCTCAACTCATCGATCCAACCTAGTCCTTTCTTCTCGTTGTGAATGAAATCTAGCCATTGAATCAATTCTGCGGTTGATACATCGTCCACAAAATCGGTTGCCAAAAATCTCTCAGGGTGCTTTCCAACTATGATTTCTGTTGAGATACGACGTGCTTGATTCTGCCAGAAGGCATTGGCTTCTTCTATTTCTTTATGCGCGATGTCCAACATTCCTAATTCAGCCGTACATCTCGTCTGAGCAAGAGCAGTTAGTGAGAAATACTCTTCATTCGCCATTGCAGTTTCGATGGTTTTTGCTTCCGAAAGCAGTTCCCTATACCGCATATTAATTTCAGCAAGAGTATTTCTCGAAGTGTGGAGAATAGTATGTCGATGTTCGGAGGCTGTTTTGGCATCGATCTTCAACAGTGCATTTAGAGCAGCAAAAAGCTTGGCTCGCTCACTACTTTCAAGAAAATATTTAATTGCTTGTACATCCTTCTGAATTTCTTTCAATCTACCATCAATAGTATTCAGCTTATTGTTGATGGCAACGAAGCCAATTGTGCTAACTGCAAGACCCAATCCAGATAGAACTGCCGTACCTGAAGCGATCTGAAGAATTTGTTGAGTTGATTGTGACAGGCTATGAATTTGACCTGAAAGTTGCATCAACTGATGAGTATTGAATTGTGCCATCTCTTTCAACTGGTTAAGTTGAATGTTGGCAACAATTCCCGGAATGAAGTCAAGCCCTGGAATTGGGCTAAGTGGATTTAAGCCGATCGAGGCTGGACTAAATGGATTCGAGCCAACTGGAATCAGGTGACGATAGATTTGTCCTGCATTAGGAGTGCCTGCCGCCCAACGAACTACCCCACCATAAAGCTTATACTTGCCAGTTGCTAAACCAATCAATGTTTCGTATGGGACAGCTCTAGCAACAATCCAACCAGGAATCATAATTGTCCTACCCTTATCATTGGTATGTTTCGAGTATTTCTGAGCAACCATTTGTCAGACATAGCTTTCCCCAAACCAACTTGATAATAAACACCCAATTTATAAGGAGTAAGCTGCCCTCAGATATTTTTCCTCTGTAATCAGAAGAATCAGGAAAAATCGGTTTACAGGAGACATTTCTTTGGTTCATGCTGAGGATATATAGCGCTACAATCAGAAATCCCTCCAGTAGTACGCTTGTTAACTAGGGGAAAATGCTCTGATATGTCCCAATACCAAAAACCGAAGCACCTCCTGAAGATGCTGGAAACATCTCCAGAAGGCTAACCCCATCACTGTCGTTACCAATGCAGGACTTTGTCGAGTTTACGAAATAGCTGCTCTGTTCTGCTGCGAATGAACGGGGCGGCTTTGGTTTTTGGGTTTCTTGCAAACCCCAAAATCATGAGAAACCACCATGACCGATCAATTCGAAGACCTGTCGATGCATGGTTCCTTTGGGGTTGCGCTAACGCGCTTAGCGCACCATCCACCTCCTCGCCTTCGGACATCCCATTGCCCTCCAATGCCTCAAGCACATCCAGCACACCCTGAAATTTGCCGAAGCCAATGACTGGTCAAAGGTGATCCAGCAGCCGAAGGCCGAGCAGCCAATGATCACGCTGGTCAAGGTCTTGCAGTAGGGGTGTTGGGAGGGGGCGATCGGAATTGCTGCTGTCGCAAGCGAAGGAGGTATCCGCCGAACTCGCCCCCCTAACCCCCCAATTCTGGGGGGAACCGATGCCCTCGGTACCGTTCCAGAAGAACTGAACCTGCAAAGTCCCCCAGAATTGGGGGATTTAGCGATTATCTCGCTTGTCAACCCCCTGTTGCCGCAGGCGCAGTGGGTCACCTCGTTCCCAGGCTCTGCCTGGAAACGGGCTTCTGGAGGCTCTGCCTCCTGCTTAACGATGGAGGCAGAGCCTCCGGTTTGCATTCCACGCCGGAGGCATGGAACGAGGACGACACCGTTTCGGAGGAACGGAGCGCTCAAAGTCCCCCTTAAAAAGGGGGAGTTAGAGGGGGTCAAAACTTCGTGCGAATAATCCGTTCCCCCGGCAACCGATCCACCGCCGACAGACCCAGATCACGCACCACAAACGATCGCTGCAACCACCGATCGCGCCCATCATAGCGGGGAGTGAACGAACTGCGGCCATGCACCGTGCGGCGGTTGTCGATGCAGAGCAGGTCGCCCGTGTCCAGCTTCACGCCTTTGTAGACAGAGGCGATCGCCGCCTTCAATGCCTCCAGCGCTGCTTCCGCTTCTGGGGTGAGCGCCTGCATCAGGTCTTCGTCATAGTTGAGATAGGGGTCGCTGTGGGGGCCGTAGAGCACGGGCAAAACGCGCTGTTCATTCGAGGGATTCTCCGGGCTACCGAAGGAATAATCAACTCCCGTATGGTAAAGCGGCTGAAACAATAATTCCCGGTGCTGTTCTGACAGTAGCGGCAGGGCGTGTTTGATGCTGGCGTAGGTGGTTTCTGCAACGCGATCGTGGTCGGGGCGCAGGCAGAACAGCAGCAGAAACTCTGGGGGATAGGGATGAAACACCGTTTCCCGATGGAACTGGAGCCGGGTTCTGGAACCACTGGACACCTGGATGCTCTCGTTCGCCTTCACCGGGGCCAGGTTCTGAAACAGGTCACCATTCTTCTCCTGGATGTACGACACCAGATGTCCTAACCGACTGCCCACCATTGCAAGACAGCGCTCACTGACGTAGGTGGTCTTTTCGGGCGATCGCTGGGCATCTGGTGGGGTGGGCACATAGTAAAGGCCGGGGTCAATGGGCAGTCCCCGCAGCAGCAAAATTCCCTCCGAGTTGGAATGCACCTGAAACTCCAGTAGCGCCCTTCGGACAAAGCGGGGCATCTCATCTGCCCGCATCTCGCAGTCAAACAAAAACTCCTCTGTCTCGCGGTAAGGGTTGGGGCCGGGAGCCAGAAACAGGTGCATCGTCGGCTCATCCAATCCCCGACAGTCGATCACCTGCACGCTGCTCTGGGGCGCGGTTTCCTTCGAGTTGCGCGAAACGTCGATCGCCTGCTGCATACTTCACCCCCCAAAACGATACAGATTTCTTATGGATTGCGCCTCCAGCTTAACCTGTTTATCCAGGAGTTGGGATTTTTGCATTAAGTAGATAGGCGCAATTAAGCTTGAAACCCAAAAAGCGATTCCGCCCGCGCAGCGGGCGGAATCGCTTTTTGGGTTTCGACTTTTTCCACGCCCACTTACTTAGAACCCGTAGGGGCGCGGCATTCGGCTAAAAATACTGATAATTTATCCACACCCTTTGTACCGAATGCCACGCCCCCACGGGCAACACGGATGAACGGCGATCGCATCGGTAGTCCAAACCGGGTTATGCCACGCCCCAACCCACTGGCAATGGGCGTGAACGGCGATCGTGTCGGGAAATCCGAACCGGGCATAGCATTCGGGCGGGGATGGTGGATGGCGCGAGGGATGGTTGGTCGAATGCTATGCCCCTACTGGGCTTCGGTGGTCATATCGTCGATGCGGCTGTGACCATCCATTGTCACGATTACGACCGTGATGTTGTCCCGTCCACCCTTATCTTTAGCGGCATTTACCAGGGCGGCGGCGGCTTTCTCTCCGGCGCGGATCGACTTGAGGTGGAACGTGATCAGGTGGTCGGGGAGTTCTTCGGTGAGGCCATCGCTACAGAGGAGGAGGCGATCGTTCGGTTGCACGTCAAACTTCTGGACATCCACCTGGCGCAGGTCTTCTCGGCCCAGGCACTTAGAGAGAATGTGTCGCCAGGGGTGAACTCTGGCCTGGTCGGAGGTGAGGTCTCCGGCCTTCATGGCGCGGGAAACCCAGGTGTGGTCTTCGGTGATCTGTTCCAGTCTGGCTCCGCGCAAACGATAAAGGCGCGAATCCCCGATGTGGGCGCACCAGGGCAGGGACTGGCGGAAGATCACCACCACTACCGTCGTGCCCATATCTGACCGTTCAGGATGTCGCGACTGGTCCTGAATAATCGCCTGGTTGGCCTGCAACAGCGCCTTCTCCAGGAGGGTTTTCGAGTCTACTTCAGAGTTCCAGTGCTTCTCCAGATATGCCTGGATCGACTGCGTGGCAATACTGCTGGCCTCCTGGCCTCCGGCGTGTCCACCCATGCCATCTGCCACGATGAAGAAGCGCCCGGACGGGTCGATGTAATAGGCATCCTGGTTGACTGAACGAACCAACCCCGGATCGGTCAAACCCGTGAACAGACATTTCATAGAGGAATTGAGGGCATCGGGCAAGGCAGTGTTTGCAGTATGGTCAGAACCTTTAGATAGACGATCCCTTGATGGCAAAGTCTAGAACATCCGGTCGGCGCGGTCAATGCGAATCATCAGGCGCACCCAGGAAAGCAGGGCGATCGCCGCAACCGCTCCGGCCAGGGCCGCCAACCAGACAAATTGATTGACTAATAAAATCGTAGCCGAAAGAGTAAAAGCCCCGCTCAACAATACGTAATTTGTTCCCATATTAACGTTGCTGATGCGGCGCAGTGCCCGGTCGGTTTCCGTGGATCGCACCCGTAAACGCAGATCGCCTCGTTCCAGTTTGTCAATCGTGTCCTCAATGCGTCGGGGCAGTCCCAGGGCCGTCGTACTCACCTGAGCCGCCTGCCGACTCAGTTCTCCCAGAAAACTGCCGGACTCTGAACTATTTCCATTCGCCATAATCTGCATCGCAAAAGGTTTTGCGGCCTCCATGAAATTAAACTCTGGGTCTAAGCCCTTGCCCACACCCTCCAGCGTCGAGAATGCCCGCATCACAAAGGTGAACGTGGCCGGAAAGCGGAACGGCTGGTCAAAGGCGATCTCGTACAGGTCATCGCTGATGGCGGCCACCGACTGCTCCTCAAATGGCTTATCCATAAAATGATCCAGCATGTACTGGATCGATCGCCGCACCGGTCCCATATCTTCAGCAGGAGCCAGCGCCCCCAGTGCGACCAGGGAGGTTACCACCCGGTCGGCATCTTTCTGGGCAATGCCAAAAAACGTGTCCATCAACCGCTCACGGGTGACGGGCTGGACCCGACCCATCATGCCGAAATCGTAGAAAATCAGCGACCCATCGGGAGCCACCGCAATATTGCCGGGGTGGGGGTCAGCGTGAAAGAAGCCGTCGTTGAGCAACTGCTGGAGGTAAGCCCTGGCCCCCAGTTGGGCCAGCAGCTTTCGATCCAGCCCCGCTGCCTCCAACGCCTCGTAATGGCTGATCTTAATTCCCGGCGCATACTCCAGCGTCAGCACCCGTGGTGAACTGTAGCGCCAGTACACGCGCGGCACCTTCACCCAGGATTCTCCCCGGAAGTTGCGGCGGAAGGTGTCGGCGTTTCGGCCCTCGTTCAGGTATTCGATCTCCTCCCAGAGAATCCGGCAGCACTCCTCATAGATGCCCATCCAGTCGCGGCCCCGCCCCCAGCGGGGATGGTTCTGAAAGTAACGGGCAATGCCCTTGAGGATGGAAAGGTCGATCTCAAACAGCTTCTTCAGGCCGGGGCGCTGCACCTTCACCACCACCTCCTCCCCAGAGTGGAGTTGGGCACGGTGGACCTGACCCAGGCTGGCAGCGGCGATCGGAATCGGGTCAAAGCTCTGATACAGTTCCGGGATACTGCGGCCCAGATCCTGCTCGATAATGGCTTCCACCTGCTCGTAGCTAAAAGCAGGCACCTTGTCCTGGAGCTTCGACAGTTCCTCGACGTACTCCACCGGAAACAGATCGGCGCGGGTCGAGAAAAGCTGACCCACCTTAATGAAGGTCGGCCCCAGATCTAGCAGCGTCTCCCGAATCCAGATGGCCAGCTTGCGGCGGCGAATTGCCTTTGCTTCGTCGGTCATGCCACCCGGATAAGTCCAGGGTTTGTTGTAGGCCCACTGAGCCGCCAACAGCTTCAGTACAAAGGCCCAGATATCCACGAACCGCCGTCGTTTGGAATAGCGCTCGCGGCTCCAGCGGTAGGCTTTGGCTCGCTGGGGTTTGCTGTAGGTGTCCGGATAAGACTCGGCGGCCAGCCCGTAAGTGCGACTCAGAGAATTGCCACGGGAATTTTCTGCTCCTGTCGAATGGATGGAGCGGTACAGCTCTGAATCTTCGTAGCGAGAGTTTTCAGGGTGGGCAGACACAAGCGCAGAGGAGAAATAGGGAGGGCAAAAGAGGTCGGAGACAGACTAATTTTGGGAACGGTTGCGATAGCGCTGTAGCTCAGTCCGGAGTTGGGCCACTTCAGCCCGTAAATTATCCAGCAGGGCTTGCAGGTCTTCCCCCCCACCAACGGTCGTTTCTGTCGTGACTGGGCGATCGCGCATTGCCGCCTCTGCTTCCTGATTTGCCCTGGCCACCACCTGTTCGGTGAACTCGCGCAGGCGTTCGCGCTGTTCCGCATCAAACTTACCCAGTTCGCTCAGAGAGACAGACACCGCATTAGAAACCTGTTCACTAACGGCCTCTGCAAAAGCACGGCCCAGAAAAAAGGCATTAAGAAGGGGGTTATTCATAAAGAAAGTTTGCGTAGTACCCGCCAAAAATTATAGCCTGCCTGTCTGTATCATGCCCGTTCATCCCAGTTTTGCTGACCGACTCAGGGCGGATTTTGTAGGCCGGGGGGTGGGATGTAAGGATGTGGGGGCGAACCGTATCTTGACGACGGATAACCTGTGAGGGTGTGGTACTCGGTTTCTCAGCTACGCCAACCTGATGGGGCGTGGCATTTGGTTGCTCGACTGCAGCAAATTGTGTGGGCGTAGCATTCCGTTGTTTGACTGCGTCTGACTGTAAGGAAGGGCGTAGCATTCGGCCTTGAGGTTCTGCACTCAGACATAACGGGTCTACCGAATGCTACGCCCCTACTGTAATCAACAAACCGTTCTGTTTTATCCCAACCTGGGGAATCCTCTGAAAAGCCATCCACGGTTCGACTAACGCTCACCCCCCCATCCCCCGGCGAACGGCCGCGCGGCTTCGCCGTCGCCGCAAGGGCCGCCTCCACCCCTCCACCCCTCCACCCCTATGCGCCTCCACAAAAAGATCGCTCGCTGGCTCGAAACTCACTGGGTCACCCCTGCCTACAGCGGCTGGGTGATGACGGGACTGGCCCTGTTCTTCTTCTTCGCCGCCACCAACACGATGGCTGGATGGCTCTACGCGATCAGCGGCGTCATGGGGGCACTACTGGCACTGGGTGCGCTCTTGCCGGGGCGATCGCTCCGTTCCCTAAAAATCAGCCGCCGCGCCATCAATCCCGTCAGCGTGGGCGATGTCCTGCGATTAGGGATGACGATTGAGAACCAGAGCCGCCAGCCGATCACACTGGTACAGGTGCAGGATCGGTTACCTCAAGTGTTTGGTGACGTGCCTTTGGTGGCGATCGAGCAGATTTCTCCTCTGGCTGATTATCAGTGGCAGTATGAGCTGACCCCCGAACGGCGGGGTGTTTACCACTGGCAGACGGTAGAACTGAGGACGGCAGCACCGCTGGGGCTGTTCTGGTGTCAGCGTAGTCGGGCGGAGAAAGCGATCGCCATCGTCTACCCCACCGTTCTGCCCCTGAGTCAGTGTCCCTTAATCGATGCAATAGGGCGATCGCTCAACCCCAGCCTCCAGAGTGACTTCCATGCACGTAACAGCACCGAAGGCGTGACCCGCACATTGCGCCCTTACCGCTGGGGTGATCCGACCCGACTGGTTCACTGGCGCAGCAGCGCTCGCTATGGAGAACTGCGGGTGCGGGAACTGGAAACGTTTACGGGGGGGCAGGAGGTGGCGATCGCCCTGGACAGTGCCAGCTACTGGAACCCTGAATCTTTTGAACAGGCCGTTGTTGCTGCCGCTTCCCTCTATTTTTATGCGGTCAAGCGAGGACTCCAGGTGAGCCTGTGGATCGCCAGAACTGGAAAACTGTGGGGGGAACAGGCCGTCCTGGAAGCCCTGGCCGCAGTCCAGGCCAATGACTCTACATCCAACAGCCCACCACCGCAGTTGCCTCTGGTCTGGCTAACCCAGACCCCTCAGACCCTGGAGACCCTGCCTCCGGGTAGTCGCTGGCTACTCTGGCAATCATCGATGATTCCTGTAGGTTCTGAGGGACTATGCATTGATTCAGAAACGCCACTCTTGCAGCAGCTCCAGGCTCACCTTTGATACTGACTCCGTTGGTTATCGCATGATCGCGGAATACCCCGTCCGTCCACACAGCGGGGATGGATAGTGCGGCGCTGCCGCGCCAATCTTATGCCGAGCATGGTAGCATAAGGCAATGATTTC
>CAZVXA010000191.1:0-12728 GCA_964630955.1 uncultured bacterium
CGCCCTATCAGGACACTCCCACCTCGCGCCAGCAGGTGGTGAGAGCATTCATATTGTTCCTCCCTAATCCTGGCCCCGATGCCCCGCTCAAAATCTGACCTGCCGACAAAAATTTGTCCTGTGTGCCAGCGGCCTTTCACCTGGCGCAAGAAATGGGAAGACTGCTGGGATGAGGTCAAGTATTGCTCCGATCGCTGTCGTCGCCGCCGCTCCCAGGGGGTTCAGGCTGATCCCAATCCAAGGGAGAAATAACATTTCGCAGGCACATCTCTGGGCAAGTGAACCTCCATGATCCGATAATAGCCTTCGGACTGATTACGCTTAGGGAACGATCTGTGACGCTACTGATTGGGATCATCATTGGAGTTGGACTGGCCATCCTTGCCTACTGGTTCTATCTCAAACCTGCCGCTGACCAGCAGCAGACTGAGATGCGGCGACTTCGAAAAGCGCTGGATGACAAAGAGCGGGTATTCGAATCGCGCCTGAAAGATACAGTGCAGGCACTCCAGCGTGACCATCAGAGCCAACTGGAATCCCAAACCACCCGCTTAAAACAGCAGTACGACCAGATTCAGGCGTTAGAAGCGCAGCTCGCAGCCGCCTCAAAATCTGCTGAACTGCCAACCGAAGCTTCAGCGGCAGGGGAGGTTTCCTCAACCTCAACGGCTATCGATGCAGTTGACGCTACCCCTGCTGAAACAGTTCTCTCCCCGACGGCTCCAAAACCTCCCGTTGAACCCCCACCTGCATCTCCAGCGACGATCGCCACTATCCAAAATGCCTTCCTCGCGGCCCCACCGCTCTCAACAAAAACGGCGGTCACGGGTGCGCTAGGGGTTGGTGTCGCAGACCTGCCGGGGCTGATCCGTTTTCTCCGGGGTGCTTCGACTGAAGCACGGCAGGAAACGATCGCCACTCTCGGTGCCGTTCTTTCGGTTTACGGAAAGCGAAGCGAATCACAGGCGGCGATCGCCACCCTCGGCAAACTCAGCCGGGACGCTGATCCCCAGGTACGCTTAAAAGCGATTGAGGCGCTGGGGCGGGTGGCTTCAGATAAAGTGATTCCACTGCTGAAGCTGGCACTGCGTGATCCCGACCCGGCGGTGGTGCAGGCGGCGAGTGGGGCGATCGCCCGTTATAAAGTTTTCCCCGCCAGATCTAAACCTGTAAAAGCGGCTCCCAAACCCCGCAATTGATAGTTTTCCTGACGCTTATTCCACCACTGAGGAACCGTTTTATGTCCACGGGTGCGATTCGACCGAAGCTGATTATTCACGGTGGGGCTGGAAGTTCCCTGCGCGGTAAGGGTGGCGCGGATGTCGTTCGCCAGTCGCTGTTCCGTGTCGTTCAAGAGGTGTACGCGCTATTGGGATCAGGAGCCACTGCTGAAGCAGCGGTGGTGCGGGGCTGTCAACTGCTGGAGGATGATCCCCGATTCAACGCGGGTACGGGGTCGGTGCTTCAGTCGGATGGCCAGATTCGCATGAGCGCCTCTTTGATGAACGGCACGAACCAGCGATTTAGCGGTGTAATTAACGTCTCCAGAGTGCGCAATCCGATTGAACTAGCGGAGTTTTTGCAAAATTCTGATGATCGTGTGCTGTCCGACTATGGCTCCCTGGAACTGCTGCGGGAGTTGAAGCTACCCAGCTTTGACCCCCTCACAGACCTGCGCTTGCAGGAGTGGATGCTGGAGCGGCAGGGCAACTTCACCAGCGACATGGCAGGGGTTGTGGCAGAGAAGGAACTGGTGACCGAGGCCAGACGGGGTACCATCGGGGTAGTGGCGCTGGATCAGCGGGGTCGGTTGGCGGCAGGCACTTCGACTGGGGGTAAGGGGTTTGAGCGTATCGGTCGGGTAAGTGATTCTGCCATGCCCGCAGGAACCTATGCAACGGCTCAGGCGGCAGTGAGCTGCACAGGGATCGGAGAAGACATTATTGACGAGTGTCTTGCCCCCAGGATTGTGGTGCGCGTGACGGATGGCCTGCCTCTGGTAAAGGCGCTGGAGCGATCTTTTCAGGAGGCTGAGGTTCACCAGCGAGACTTTGGGGCGATCGCCCTCGACGCAACGGGGGCCATTGGCTGGGGCAAAACCAGTGAGGTGCTGCTGGCTGCTTATCACGATGGGGATCGACTGGGCGACACGCTGGAGTTGCCAGTGGGTACGGTTACAGGCAGTATTGAGGCTTAGATAGGAGACGCAGTGTATTTACTCATTCCAGCGGCGGGTTCAGGGAAACGGATGGGGGGCGATCGCAACAAGCTCCTGATGCCGCTATTGGGAAAACCGCTGATTAGCTGGACGCTGATGGCGGCAAGGGAGTCGCAGTCGATTCACTGGATTGGAATTATTGCGCAGCCGAATGAGTGGCAGGAGTTTCGAGAAATTGCAACGGATCTGTCGCTGAGTAAAGTCATCCACCTGATTCCCGGCGGTGCTACCCGGCAGGAGTCGGTCTATCGCGGTTTACAGGGGCTTCCGGCGGTTGCAGAACAGGTGTTGATCCACGATGGTGCTCGTTGTCTGGCTACTCCTGAACTGTTCGATCGCTGTGCGGCGGCGGTGCTGAACCATCCAGGGTTAATTGCAGCGGTTCCAGTAAAGGACACCATTAAGGTGGTGAATGCCCAGAAGCAGATTGAAAGTACTCCCGATCGCAGCCGCTTGTGGGCAGCACAGACCCCCCAGGGGTTTGATGTCGAAAAGTTAAGACATTGCCATGATGAAGGAGTTCGGCAGGGCTGGGAAGTTACCGACGACGCAGCTCTGTTTGAACAGTGTGGCCTCCCCGTACAGATTGTGGAGGGTGAAGAGACTAACCTGAAGGTGACGACGCCTGTGGACCTGGCAATTGCCGAGTTCATCCTACGTCAACGGTTTAAAAACTGAGCGGCACGGAAAGCTCTCCTTTTCTTTTACGGTTTCTTCCACATCATTTCCATAAGTTGCGTCTACAGTAGAGTTATCGGTTATATCCACTCCGCTTCAAAACCGATATCAACATCTCGCTCACTACGATTGCTGTAAGTTATTATGCCTACTACTTTCCCCAGCATCCCCTCATCTTCCAATTCTGCTGTTCCCGCTACACCCCAATCGATTGAAGAGGCTATCCAACAAGCTCTTCTTCAGGCCCGGTCTGCCTGTGAAGTGAGTGGTAGTACCTCTAGCGACTGTGCGGTTGCCTGGGACATTGTTGAAGAACTCCAGGCAGAGCGCTCTCACCGTCAAACTTCTGTGCACACGAAAAATTCTTTCGAACGCTACTGTGACGAAAATCCAGAAGCGGATGAATGCCGCATTTATGACGTGTAGGTAATTCAAGTCAGTTCGACAAAAGCTTGAAAGGGGGTCTGCCGCATTGCGGCAGACCCCCTTTCAAGCTTTTTGCCAACT
Source organism: uncultured bacterium (assembly GCA_964630955.1). Lineage (GTDB taxonomy): Bacteria > Cyanobacteriota > Cyanobacteriia > Elainellales > Elainellaceae > CAZVXA01. The sequence continues at coordinate 3,404 of CAZVXA010000191.1, forward strand.
TACGCCAGTAGCGCCTTTGCTTTCGCTACCACGTTGTCTACTGTGAAGCCAAACTTCTCCATAACCACATCGCCAGGGGCCGAAGCACCAAAATGATCGACACTTACCGAAGCCCCTTCGCTACTCGTGTAGCGGCACCAGCCGAAACTTGTTCCTGCTTCCACCGATAGGCGTTTCTTCACGGCCTTGGGCAGTACCGACTCCCTGTAGGCCGCATCCTGCTCTTCAAATACTTCCCAAGAGGGCATGGAGACCACGCGCACCTTACGACCTTCGGCTCTGAGCTGGTCGGCAGCCTTGACGCAGAGGCCGACTTCAGAGCCGGTGCCGATCAGGATCAGTTCAGGAGTTCCCTCGGAATCCGAAAGCACGTAGGCACCCTTCATGGCGTTCTCGATAGAGCTACCTACCAGGTTGGGCAGATTCTGACGGGACATACACATCAGCGTTGGGCGGTTCTGATTGGCGTAGAGCACCGCCAGCTTGTAAGCTCCAGAGGTTTCGTTGCCGTCAGCAGGACGATACACCGTCAGATTAGGGATGGCTCGCAAAGAGGCAATGGTTTCCACCGGCTGGTGGGTGGGACCGTCTTCACCCAGGGCGATCGAGTCGTGGGTCATGACCCAAATCACACCCGCAAGGGACAGCGCCGACAGACGAATCGCACCCCGCATATAGTCGGTGAACACCAGGAAGGTCGCCCCGTAGGGAATCAGGCCGGAACTGTGCAGGGCGATGCCGTTGCAGATTGCTCCCATCCCATGTTCCCGCACACCGAAGCTGATGTTGCGGTTCTGGTATTTGCCTTTCTGGAAGTTGCCAAAGCCCTTCAGTTCCGTCAGGTTGGAGTGGGTCAGGTCGGCAGAGCCGCCAATCAGTTCAGGCAGGTTCTTGGCCAGGGCATTCAGACAAATTTCGGAGTGCTTGCGGGTGGCAACGGCTTTGTCTTCGGGAGTGTAGGTGGGGAGACCAGAATCCCACCCTTCGGGCAACTTACCGCTCAGTAGGCGCTCAAACTCAGCGGCTTCTTGAGAATATTGGGTTTTGTACTGCGTCCAGGTTTCATTCCACTCCGCTTCCAGGCTGGCCCCCCGCTCGACCGCCTTGCGCATGTGGTTAAGGGCATCGTCGGGAATGACAAATGGATCGTAGCTCCAGCCCAGGTTTTCGCGGGTCAGCTTCACTTCGTCGCCGCCCAGGGCTGCACCGTGAACGCCAGCGGTGTTCTGCTTGTTGGGAGAGCCGTAACCAATGATGGTGGTGACCTTGATCAGGGTTGGCCTGTCGGTGACAGACTTTGCTTCTTCGATCGCTTTCTGAATCCCTGCCAGATCAGTATTGCCATCCTGAATATGCAGGACATGCCAGCCGTAGGCTTCAAACCGCTTGCTGACATCTTCGGTAAAGGCGATGTCGGTAGAACCGTCAATCGAAATATGGTTGTCATCGTACAGGGCGATCAGTTTACCCAGGCCCAGGTGCCCTGCCAGCGAGCAGGCTTCCCCAGAAACGCCTTCCATGTTGCAGCCATCGCCCAGAATGACGTAGGTGTAGTGGTCTACCAGCTTGCAGTCGGGTTTGTTGAACTTGGCAGCGAGGTGGGCTTCGGCGATCGCCAGACCAACCCCATTGGCAATCCCCTGTCCCAGCGGTCCGGTAGTCACTTCTACACCGGGAGTCTCGAAGTTTTCGGGATGGCCGGGAGTCTTGGACTCCCACTGGCGAAACTGCTTGATGTCGTCGATGGTGACGCTGTCGTAACCCGTCAGATACATCAGGGCGTACTGCAACATGCAGCCGTGGCCTGCGGAGAGGATGAAGCGATCGCGGTTAAACCATTTGGGGTTTTTGGGGTTCACCCGCATGAACTTGTCCCACAGAACAAAAGCCATCGGCGCAGCGCCCATGGGCAGACCGGGGTGTCCCGATTTTGCTTTCTCTACGGCATCAATGGCCAGGAAGCGAATGGAATTAATACAAAGTTCTTCAAGGGATTGAGCAGTTGCGACAGCCATGACTTCCTCTTTTCAACGCCTTAGCAGTGGACAGGGGACGGGTTGTAATACGAGCCGCCCAAATAGCGAAAGGTTCTGCAAGCCAAGCAGCACCCCTCAGAAATACCAGAGCCACACACTAAATCGTGCATGGCAACAGTAGGCAACTATACTTATTGCTCTTAGTTTATCCTGTAAGTCACCAATTATCTATCCTAATGTGGATTGGCACTCCTCGAACCTGCGCAATGGCGGAGTTGTAGATTCCAGATCAGGCTGCGCCGCCTGCTGCGTCGTTAGAACAGCTTGATCGCTCTAAATGCAAAACCGAAAACCCAAAATATGGCAGGCGCGATGCTACAGCGTCGCGCCTGCCATATTTTGGGTTTTCGGTTTTCGGATAGATACTTAGGAAATTTCCACAAAAGAAGATACCCGTTGTGTGGACGGTTCCCCCCGCGCAGCGGGGGGAACCGTCCACACAACGCAGGTAATTTCAGTGCTGGAAATTTCCTAAGTCCCCGCTACCCGATTGTTGTACAGGCTCATGGCCTTCTCCACACTCTCTTTTACACTCATCTCGACTGCATCCACCGACAGTTGCAGCACCTCTTTGAGGATCTGACTCTCCGCTTTCGAGAACTGGCCTAACACATGATTCACCGTGTTTTTCTCTGCTCCGTCTGGGGTTTTAGGTGCGCCAATGCCGATGCGGAGGCGGGGGAAGTTCTGGGTGCCCAGGTGGGCGATCGCCGATTTCATGCCGTTGTGTCCCCCTGCTGAGCCAGAGAGCCGCATCCGCAAACGCCCTAGAGGGAGATCCATTTCGTCGTAGACCACCAGCACCGATTCGGGGGGGAGTTTGTACCAGTCGATGACGGCCCGGATAGACTGCCCCGATAGGTTCATATACGTTGTAGGTTTAAGCAGGCGCATCTTGATGCCACGGGGTCCAGTTCCTTCCCCGGCAATGCCCTGGAACTTGCGGTTCTCAGAGAGGGGAATTTGCCACAGTCGCGCCAGTTCGTCTATCAGCATGAATCCGACATTGTGCCGGGTCTGTTCGTATTTGGGACCAGGGTTGCCGAGTCCGACAATTAACTGGGGTTGAATGGGTGGTGCGGCTGCTTTGTCTGCCATTGCGATGGAAATTTTTGTTGCTACGCTCTCACCAAACAGCAATGCCGCCCGAACTTCGCAGGCGGCATCACTTCAAATCGTTAATCTTAATTCTATCCCTGCTGAGAAGGAGCGACGGCCTCATCGGTAATCAGTTCGGGTTCGACCAGCTCTTCTTTCTCTTCTTCGGTTTGTGTCTCAGTCGCGCTCAGCGCCTTTGGTGTGGGTGGCTCCAGTTTGGCCTCCATAGAGGTATTGACGACCTTTTCAATCTGCTCAGCCTCTTTCTTAAACTCTTCCTGGAATTCGCGGGAAGCATCCTGGAAGCCTTTGATGGCTTTGCCCAGGCTACGGCCAATCTCTGGCAGTTTTTTGGGGCCAAAGATCAACAGGGCCACAATAAAGATGAGGGCCATTTCTGGCAGGCCAATTCCAAAGATGTTCACCGTCTTTCCTCCTGAATCCTTCGCACGATCGCCGCTTTGCCTACCAGTATACGACTTTGCTGGTCGGGAACTGGGATGAAGCAAAACCCAACACTTTTCCAGAGAAGAAAAGCTATGCCCGATGGTGTAAAGGTAAGAAAGCGAAGCGCCAGGCACTATACTCTCTCACGAAAATCATCCCACCCTGAGGCAGAAGCTCTGTTGTACTTCTCTAAAAAAATATTGGGTTTTATGAGGTGAAAGCGCCCGCAGTTCAGGTGCTTTACTCGTTGAATAGCATTTTCGTAAATTAGCTTCCCAGGCTGCGCCAGTCTACATCGACATTTTCCAGCAACAGGGAGGAGTTGTAAATTTGGAGGATAATCACAAGAAACAGGAAAAACAGAACCATGAAGCCTCCCATGAGGAGGGTCGTGCCCCAACCGGGAGTCACTTTACCGTATTCAGAATTGAGGGGACGAAGGATATCTCCCAACCGAGTCCGTTGTGCCATGAGTACCTGCGTTAATCTGGAAGTTTAACATTCCGTCATCGACCTTAACGGTTCTGACGGAATTTGCTGAATTATTTCAAGGTTACAGCAAGTTTGTACCGAAAATGAAGGGGCGATCGCTCCAGGACAATCTCTTTCGTCGATTGATTAGGGTGTTGAGCCGTCAGGCTAAGAGCCTATCCGAAAACCCAAATTCTGGAGGGCGCGACGCTGTGGCGTCGCGCCCTCCAGAATTTGGGTTTTCGGTTTTCGGATAGGCACTAAGGATGACGGATGGTGACGGGCGTATTGTTCTGTTAAGAAATGCTAAAAGCTTCGAGGAATACTATACTAATGGATATTCTTCCTGATTCATTCAGCTTATGGACTCCGCAACCGTTCTCAGTATCTCTATCGCCGTCGCCCTCGTCGGAGTCACCGGACTGGCCATCTACACCTCATTTGGTCCCCCGTCCAAAGAGCTGAGCGATCCCTTTGAAGACCACGAAGACTAAAAATCCATCTGAGGAACCCAATTCTGAAAGGCGCGATGCTATAGCATCGCGCCTTTCAGAATTGGGTTCCTCAGGCTTTGGGTGGGTGGTTTCTGATCCTGAATCATTCAAAAGCCCTGTGTTAGTGCGTGTTTGCCTTCACAGGGCTTCGATCTTCAGTAGAAGTCTGGCAGTTTTTACTGTTCTTCACCTCAGAACGCTCTAACCGTTTCACCCAACTGCAAAAAATTTTGGAATTTATTTCCACGATCTACCCGAAACTGTTGGAATTGCGCGGAATCTGAGTTATAAAACTAGTGTTCAACGCAAGCTAAATCGCCAGCGTTGAACTGTTGTGCAAAGGACGGCGATAGTACGAGTTTGACGTGAGTCAGAAAGTAGCAAAAAAGATACAGCCTTTTCCAGGCGAATCAGGTATGAATTTCGGGGTGCAGGGGCTTCGACGGCTCGCCCCCTCGGCTTGAGTTCGGGCCGAAAGCTGAGCGTCGCCGAACGTTGTGAGTGCTCAGCGTTCGACTGAGATCATGTCGAGGTCCGAACGGTGGAACCCCTGCGTGGGGGCATCGCCCCATACCCCCCGTATCTCACCAGCATGAAAAACGCTACAGATAGAAGGTAGAACGCAGACACCGCGCAGAGGGGATGCAGCGTCGATGGCAAGGAACCCGTTGAGAGTCGAGACAGAACAGCAATTTGACTGGCGCATTCAGTCGGATGATTCCCCCTCAGGGAGATTGCAAAGTAACCGCACCCCCCGCACCACGGTTAGTCTGCCTCAAAATTTGCCGCCATTGGCCTATCGCACTGCTACTGCCCAGACTTCCCCTGTGGCTCCTCCTGCTCCTTCAAAGCATTCCCCGGTGCCCCCCCCCCCAGCTAAGAAGCAGCCTCTGCGTACCACCGCCGAGAAAGTCCTCCGTCCTACCGCGCCTCCGCGTCCGCGCCGGGTTCGTAAGCCTGCGCCTTGCCTCCGCTTGTCGCGCCCCAAATGGAGTACTCCGCGCATTGCCTGGAAATGGCCAATGTTCTGGTTGGCGGTTCTGGGAGGACTGAGTGGGACGGGCTTGCTGGCGCTCCTCTGGTTAACCAATCTGCCGCCACTGCCCGACTGCAAAACTCTGCCCTCCCTCGCATCGGACTCCGATCGCCTTTACTGCGCCCGTGAGGCAATCCAATCGGGGGGAGCTACGGCGCTGGTGGCGGGTCTACAGGTGATCCAACCCTGGGGGGAGAACCATCCCCTGTATCGAGAGGCGCAACCGCTGCTCAAGTCATGGTCTGATCAACTGCTGGCAATCGCCCGTCAGAAGGTCGAGTTGGCTGACCTGGAGGGGGCCGTCACCCTGGCCTGGAAAATCCCCCGCACCAGCCCGGTGTATGCAGAAGCCCAGAAGGCGATCGTGGAGTGGCGATCGCAGTGGAACCAGGGCGAAACAATTATTGCAAATGCCCAGAAGGCACTCCAGCAGCAGGAATGGAAGGTAGCCTCTGAACAATTGCTGGCGCTGGGGGGACTGCCTAACGACTACTGGCGCATTCGGCGGCTGGACGAACTGACGCGTCGAATTGTGGTGGAGCGAACCGCCGCCGAGAATTTGCAAAAAGCCCAGAAGTTGGCAAAGGGAAATCATCCCGAACGGCTGGCCCAGGCGATCGCCCTGGTGCAGCAAATTGACTCCAGTACATACATCTGGCCCCAGGCGGCTCCCCGTTTGACTGAGTGGAGCATGACCCTGGCCAATACCGCCCTGACGCTGTGGCAATCGGGTGATCAGTCGGGAGCGATCGCCCTGGCACAGCAAATTCCTGTCAATGTGGAACTTCCCGGCGATGCGAAGGATCTGGTGATTCTTAGTCACGCCACCCAACTGGCCAGCGTCAGCGATGTGGCTTGGAAGCCCTCTCTGGAACAGGTGTGGGGCCTGCGGGAGGCGATCGCAGCCCTACGGCGGATTGCGCCCAGCAGTCCTTTCTATGCCCAGGCCCAGGTGAACCTGCGTGACCGGGAGGCCCAGCTTCAGGACATGATGCAACTACAGTACGCCAGTGCGATCGCCAGTCTGTCTCAGCAGTCTGCACTGGAGCTGGCCATCCAGCAGGCGCAGCAAATTGGTGCCGATCGGCCCCAGCGGAACCGGGCACAGACGCTGATCGCCCACTGGGGCCTGGAGATCCAGCGACTCCAGGATCTGCCCTATCTGGCGCGTGCCCGTTCTCTGGCAGCTCCCGGTACGATCCCTGCTTTGCGGCAGGCGATCGCCGCTGCCCAGCAGGTGCCCCAAAACCGTGCTCTGAGAACGGATGCCGACACGGCGATTGCTCAATGGATGGCACGCATTGAAACCATTGAAGACCAGCCGATTTTTGACCGGGCACGCCAGTTGGCAGACCAGAACCGTCTGCGGGATGCCATCCAGGAAGCTCGTAAGATTGAGCCAGATCGTGCTTTGTATGACTCGGCTCAGGTGGCGATCGCCAGTTGGCGAAACACCATCGAACAGGCGGAGATCGCCCTGGATCGCAAAATTATGGATGAGGCTAACTCCCTTGCGGCACGCGGCCGATTATCGCTGGCGATTGAGGCGGCATCGCGAATTGGCTCTGAGCGTCCACTGTATAGCGAGGCGCGTTCGGCGATCGCCAGTTGGAGTGACCAGCGCGACCAGATTTGGGCTGACTGGGGGGCGAGTAATGGTGTCTCTGGTGATCAAGTCCCTGCGAATGCTCCCTCTGATTCTTATGTGAATCCCGATGATTCTGGCCTTCCCCAGTAACCCTATCAACATCCAATGACTGCCGATCAGCCCCGGTTTGCTCCAATCCTCAACGTTCTTCTGGTCGTCGGCGATCCCGTGTTTCGGTCGGCGCTGAGGCTCTGGTTGGAGACGACTGCTCAGGTACGGGTGGTGGCTGAATCGGGGGATGGTGAAGCAGCGTTGGAGCAACTGGCGCTCAGGATTAGCCCGGATGATGAGGATATCCCCCCCGATCCGCTGAATCTGGTCATTGTCGATCTGCAACTGGGGCAGGCGAACCCAGCGGCTCTCCAGGGGTTGGATCTGTGTCAGCGGATTCGGGTAACATATCCAGACCTGCCGGTGCTGATGATCGGAACAGTTGATGAACCCGTGCTTCTTGCCGCAGTGCGACAGGCCGGAGCCAGCGGTTTCTGCTCCAGAACGGCTCCCCTGGAAACGCTGGCGATCGCTATCCGGCGTACTGCAATGGGGCAACCCTTCTGGCCTACGACCCGTGCCACCCCCACCATTGCCCTTACTCCTACTGCCAACCCTGTTGGCCCGCTGGCTTACGCCCGACGAAATTTGCGGCAATCGGGGATTCAACGAATTGACCAGACCATTGAAGAGGTGGTGGCCTACCTGCGATCGCCCAATCTTTCCCTGCTGGATCGAGCAGTGCTGGCAGGGCGATACCGGGAGCTGAAGGCGTCCCGTTGGCTGGTCAGGCGTCTGCTGGCGACCCCTGCCCTGGAAGAGGCGATTGAGACTCAGTCAGAAACGATCCCCTTGCAAGAGGCGATTAATTCCGGGATTAACTCAGAAGGAATGGCTGAAGCCGCCCGTCTCTCTGCTGTCTCCACTGGTACCGCGACTCCGAGCCGCTCGGCGCTGACCACCGTCGGCATCGGCAGTGACCTTGTGAACACCCAGAATGCCGTTCGCAACCTGCGTTCAGCTCTGTTCGATGAACTGCTGTCTCGGCTTCAAAGTAATCTGGAGAACCTGACAGATACCCCACTGGAAACTGATATTCTGCGGCCCGATCGGAAACGGGATCTGTTCTATTTGATTCTGCGCAAATTAGAAGATTTGCTGGATGAACTGCGGTTTTCGCAGGTGCAGCCCGGTCAGCTCGGTGAGAAGCGATCGCAACTCCTGCTGGATCTCTGGGAAGCGTCAACGACGGATTTTTTTGGCAAATACTACACGGTTGCCTTTCGCAACCTGGAAGTCGGGGTGGTCAGTACGCTGTTGCAGGATGCTCCCACTGTAGAATCGGAAATTCTCGATAAGATTCCCGGTTTCGTTGATGTAGTGGCTCACCTGCTGTTTCAGTCGCCCCTGTTGATTGATAGTGTGCCAGCAGCAGCAGGGAGTCCAGAAGCGATGATTCGGGCGGAGATTCTGCTGGGGAATACCATCATTCAGGTAGCGAATGCAGTGGTTCAACCGTTGCTGAATCGGTTCGCTGACGTAGAAGCCATTAAACAGAATTTCTACGACCGACGGTTGCTCTCCAGTCGAGAAATTGAGCGATTCCGGAATGATCTCTCCTGGCGCTATCGGATCAATCGGCTGTTTCGTGAACCCCAGAATATCTTTGAAAGCAAGTATCGACTCTGGATATTTTATGAAAGTGGCATCAAAACCGCTGATATCTATGCGCCCCGACGCGATGAACTGGAACAGTTGAGCGGGGTTCAGTATGCAGTGACCCTGGCGCTGGAAACGCGGGATGCGATCGCCCCCCGCATTCGCTCCGCAGTGGCGTTCGTCGGCAGTGGCGTGATTTACGTCCTGACGGAGGTCATTGGTCGGGGAATTGGGCTAATTGGGCGCGGTGTCCTTAAGGGGATTGGCAACACCTGGCGGGATGAACCGGGCGGTAGAAGGGGAAAGTAGAATAGGGAATGGGTCATTGGTAATGGGTAGGGGTTTAGCATTCGGGTATTAGAGACTGTGACTTCGCCATCAAGTATCGGCCCGAATGCTGGCGTTGCTTAATCCAGATATGATTTTTTGATTGTGTGGCGCGCGG
>CAZVXA010000192.1:0-12691 GCA_964630955.1 uncultured bacterium
TTGCCTTTTACTGGACTTTTGACTAAATTGCGCCGATTTTTTCTGAAACGCTGACAGCGTCAGCGTTTCAGAAAAAATCGGCGCTAAAATCAATATGCTTGTGAAACGCTCTCGTAGAGAGTGTTTCGCAAGCATGGTAGAAAAAATAGTCAAAAGTCCAGTTACTTATTAACCCGGCAATGTTTGACCTTGTATAAACCCAGGACTGGTATTGTGCGCCGCGCGAAGCACGGCGCACAATACCAGTCCTTCAATTGCCAGGTTAATAAGTAAACGGTTAGCTTTTGATGAAATGCCCACTACGCAAGTATTCCATCAAAAGCAAATCTCACCCCTTAACGCACATCACCTGCTTCAGCGTTGCCACGACCTCCACGAGATCGCTCTGGTTTTCCATCACCTGCTCGATAGGCTTGTACGCCCCAGGGATTTCATCCAGAACGCCTTCATCCTTGCGACACTCGACCCCAGCGGTTTGCTGAATCAGGTCATCCAGGGTGAACGCGAGCTTCGCCTGACTGCGGGACATCTGACGGCCAGCTCCGTGAGAGCAGGAGCAGAAAGCGTCCGCACAGCTCTTACCTTTGACAATGAAAGACTTTGCTCCCATTGAGCCAGGAATGATGCCATAGTCGGTTTCACGGGCACGGACAGCACCCTTGCGGGTCACGTACACCTCTTCATCGAAGTGGACTTCGCGTTCAGCGTAGTTGTGGTGGCAGTTCACCTGGAGATCAGGCTTGAAGGGTTTTCCTCCAGCCAGATGGGTCTCTACCACCCGCTTGAACCTCGCCATCATTACCTCCCGATTGCGCAGGGCGTAGTTTTGCGCCCATTGCAGGTCGCGCCAGTAGGCAGCAAATTCAGGTGTGCCCTGAACGAAGTAGGCCAGGTCGGGGTCGGGTAATTTCAGTCCGGCTAACTTGGCTAAATTCTTCGCCGTCTGGATGTGACGCTGAGCCAGCATATTGCCGATATTGCGAGAACCAGAGTGTAGCATCAGCCACACCTGATCATTGGTATCGACACACAGCTCAATAAAGTGGTTACCCCCACCGAGCGATCCCATTTGCTTCATCGCTTTGCCCTCCAGGTTTTGCACCCCAGAATGCAGTTCTTTGAAGTCGCGCCAGCCCTGCCAGTTGATTGCATCTTTGCTGATGTCCTTGTTTTCGTTAGGGCCGACGGGAATTAGCTTCTCAACTTCCAGGCGAATCTGTTTTAGCTTGCCTTCCAACTGGTCAGCCTGATACGGAGTTTTAACGGCGCACATACCGCACCCAATATCGACACCCACGGCTGCGGGGGCGATCGCATCTTTCGTCGCCACCACGGAACCCACCAGCGCACCCTTCCCCAGGTGAACATCGGGCATCAGGGAGACGTGCTTGAAGACAAAGGGCAAGGATGCCACATTTCTTGCCATCTTCATCTCATCGTGCTGTAATTCGTGCCCCGCCCAGGAGAGAACAGGCACCGGAGTAGAGAGAACGAGCTTTTCGTAAGGCATGGTTTCGTGTCCTTATCTTCTGATTGAGGATACCCCCGACAGGAGTTGAACCTGCAACACACTTGTTTTAAGCAAGCGATGTCTACCGATTGCATCACAGGGGCAGAGGATTTGTGGATTGCAGATTTCAGGTTGGGGTGGGGGCGATCACCAACCTAAAATTCACAATCCAAAATTCAGTGGGCGCTGTAGGAGTCGAACCTACGTCAGCCTGATTAAGAGTCAGGTGCATCACCGTTCTGCCAAACGCCCATACACAGAACTTTGCAAGCGCGTGAGGTACAAAGTTTTGGTTGAGCGCGGAGCGTCTCAACCAAAACTTTGGTTCTATCTCAGCGCAAAGCGCTGTGAAAGAGGAAAGGGAGGTATGCAGAGGATGCCCAGGCGACTGTTTACCTCCCAACTGCCCCACCAGGATTCGAACCTGGAATTTCGCTTTCAAAGAGCGGGGTGTTGCCAGTTACACCATGAGGCATAGGGGTGGATGAGTGGATGAGTGGATGAGTGGATGAGTGGATGGGTAGGGGCGCGGCATTCGGCAAACACGTTCTGCCTTAGTGCAAAACACGAAGGCAGAATGCCACGCCCATGACATCGGTCAAAGTCAGGCAATGCATCAATTACCCATCCACCTCAAATGGCTGCCCCAGTAGGACTCGAACCTACAACCTCACGGTTAACAGCCGTTTGCTCTACCATTGAGCTATGGGGCAATGTGTGTTTTTGAAAGAATCTTTTCTATAGCTGTAGTCATTCTGGTCAGGACAAGGGGGGACACCCCCTGCCCCCTCAAGGGGGGACACCCCTGCACCCCGTTCTAACAAGCGTGCATACGGCTATAAAAACAGTGGGAAGTGACGGAATCGAACCGTCATCTCGCCGTCTTCAGCGGCACGTGAGCACCAGCTTCACCAACTTCCCAGGCGGAGGCTAAGAGAATCGAACTCTTGACGGTTTCACCCGCAGGCGTTTTCGAGACGCTTTCCTCGTCCGTGCCGGACAACCTCCCTGTTTGGCGAGAACGGAGGGACTTGAACCCCCAACCTTCAGGTTCGTAATCTGAGATGCAATCCAGTTACACCACGTTCTCAAGGATGTTGAATTTATCGAAGTAGAAATGCAACTTCAATAAATCAAGCGGAGAGCAGTGGACTCGAACCACAACTCTTTATCCATCTGTTTAGCAAACAGCGCCGACTGCCTCATCGGTTTACTCTCCATCATTGGGTCGGTCGGGCAGGATTCGCACCTGCAACGCAAAAGCGACTGTTTTACAGTTAACCTACGCTGCCATGATTGGACTCCAGGGCGGGAATTGAACCCGCGATAGTTGGTTTTGCAGACCAACGCCTTCCCACTTGGCGACCTGGAGATTTTTAAGCGAGGGTGATGGGATTTGAACCCACGATCTTCGATTCGACAAACCGATGCTTTTAACCGGGCTAAGCTACACCCCTAAAGGTGGCATTGATTCAGTTTTCAAGGTGCAGTGTGCTGTTATCAGCAGAAGTTAGAAGGGGCAGCGCCGTTCCAGAAAATAGAGCTGCTGGCGATCGCGCACCATTTGAATCGTGTAGGTTGAACCTGCATTTCCCGGATGCGAAGACTCATCTCGTTGCGGTGCAGGGGCACCTGTAAGCGGAGCCTTGAGCCACTCCAGAACCTCCGAGAAAAACCGTTTTCGTTTGAGGAAGTGAGCTGTCATTGGATTCGCTCCTTATCGTCTCATCCCATGCTACAAATATAATACAAAATACTACAAAGCGTCAAGGGGGTGTGGAATTTTTTTGAGAGGGGTGGATGGGTAGGAGGGTGGATGGGTAGGAGGGTGGATGGGTGGATGGGGAGGGAATGAGATTGGGCAAAGCGGGAGGGTAAACAGAGAGAGATGCAGGATACTGGAACTACATGACAGTGACTTTCACTCATCCACCCATCCACCCATCCACCCATCCACCCATCCACCCATCCACCCATCCACCCATCCACTCATCCACTCATCCACTCATCCACTCATCCACTCATCCACCTATCACTCTCCCTTTTCCTTCCAAAACTGCTCCGCAAACGCGATCGCCGGATGCATGGGCGCTTTAGGTTTTGTTCTCAACACCATTCCGGTTTCGTGTAGCAGGCGATCGCCTTTCTTTGAATTACAGGGGCTGCAGGCGGTGACAACGTTGTCCCAGGTGTGGGTGCCGCCTTTGGAGCGGGGGATGATGTGGTCGAGGGTCAGGTGTCTGGTGGTGCCGCAGTACTGGCAGGTGTGGTGGTCGCGCCGGAAGACTTCCCGACGGCTGACCGGGGGAACTTTCCAGTGCCGCTCAGGGTTGCTACCCGTCAGACGGATATGCTCCGGGACTTGTAGTATGAGGCTGGGCGATCGCACTTCCCACTGCTGGGTGCTGCTGAACTCCAGGGACTCGGCCTGACCCGTGACGAGCAGGACGATCGCCCGTTTGATGTTGATTCGCGCCAGGGGCAGGTAGTTCTTTGAGAACACCACCACCTGGTTTTGTAGTATCTGTGGTTGCTGGCCGGGTATGTGCGCTTGCATGGGTTTCACTCCTAAAAAACAACCCCCACTGCTGAATGCCAGGAGCGGGGGTTGGGGAAGTTGAGATGCTTTTCCCTATGTCGGTGTCAGGATTCCCTGTACCGCCCGCGTCCAATGAGTTGATCCGGATTCAGCCATCCAGTAAATGTGTCAACGGTTGAGGGTGTGGTGCGATCGCAGCCTTCCCTGACGGATTTACCGCCGCTCAACCGATACATTCCTTCCCCTGCAAACCATGCCGACACGCTGCCCAAACCTGAGTCAGGTCGGCATTGCAGGTCGGGATGAAAAGGGGTGAGGAGAATGCGGTTCATAAAAGGGGGTCGTACATATGTGACAGGTTGGGCTGTTTATATACTACATATGTAGTATCGGATTGTCCATACTCCCCTGTGGAATAGGGGTGTTTGGGAATGGATACATACAAACGACGTTCCACTGCGGAAAAATGGTCATGAATTCCCGTAGTGGAACCTGGGGCTGAATGATGAAGTTGTTACTCTGGGGGCGATCCAGGATTAATTCCGGTTTATTTTTGATTTCGCCAAAACCGTCGTTTTCACCCGTAGAGGCGAAGCATTTGCGCGAAAAAATCAACGCTCCCCCCAACCCTCTGTGCCGCAAATGCTTCGCCCTGAACATCCAACGATCGCCCAACCATCCCATTGCGATGCAGACGAACGGGATCGTTGCGTCATCGTGTTGCGTCGTTCAAACCAGAATTCACCAAAATCGGGGGCGCTTCAATTCACCCACAATGGCAGTCTCAGCGTAAACAGACTGCCTTTTCCCGGTTCACTCTGCACTTGCAGGGTGCCATCATGGGCCTGAGCAATTGTCTGGGCGATCGCCAGCCCCAACCCAGAACCACCCGTCTGGCGGGAACGATCGGGGGTCACCCGGTAGAATCGATCAAAAATACGTGGCTGGTGGGCCACAGCAATGCCAATTCCTGTGTCCTGTACCTGCACAGTGGCGCGAAATTCGTCCTGGGTGAGATGGATGGTCACTTTACCGTCGGACGGCGTGTACTGGATGGCATTCGTCACTAGATTGGTCAGCAGTCGATAGAGCTGTTCCTCATCACCCGCCACAAAAATAGGATGTTTGACATCAACTTTGGATAGCAGAAGCACGTTGGCGGCGATCGCCCATCCTGCATATTCCTCAACAATGTCGCTGACCATATCGTTGAGACAGCAAGGATGATGCTTTTGCGCCTCCTCCTGACTATCCATGCGAGACAGCAGCAGCAAATCCTGGACGAGCTGAGACAGCCTTAGATTCTGACGTTCCAGCGTCTGGAGCGTGTTGCGCGATTCTGGATCGGAGATCTGGGGCTGCTGCAAGGCGACCTCCAGGGTGGCGCGGCTGGCGGCCAGGGGAGTCCGCAGCTCGTGAGCGGCGTCGGCGGTAAACTGCTGAATCTGGCGGTAAGAGCGGTAGATCGGCTGCATGGCGCGGCCTGCCAGCCACCAGCTTACGGCAGTGGTGAGCAGGAGCACCAGCGGTAAGCCCGTGAGGAGCACCAGGCGGGTCGAGGCCAGATGGTGATCGAAGTCCTGGAGCGATCGCCCCACCTGGATGTAGCCCCAGAGCCTTCCCGATTCGGTTTTGAGGTCAAGCGAAATGTGGTGGTAGCGATCGCCCGCCGCATCCTGCACCGTTTGCCACAGGGGTCGCGTTTGAACGGGTAGTTGCAGGGGGCGGTCTTCCAGCGTGGCGATCACCCGCCCCGATGGAGTCACCATACGAACGTAGTAGCCCTCCTGATGCACAGCGCCGAGAATATGGCGATCGGGCATAGTTGCGGTGTACAGAGGAACACAAGGTTTGCCCACCACGCAAAGTCCGGGAATCAGTTGCTCAACGCCAGGTTCCAGCTTCCCCGGTTGTTTCAGTTGGGGTTCCAATCCGTCGTGGAGCGTCCCCGCCACCGACTGCAATTCCTGGTGGAGTGCCTGCCAGTGGACCCAGTCCATCACAAAGTAAATGGCCAGCCCCGACGCACTGAGAATGATGCCCATCACTCCGGCATACCAGGCTGCCAGTCGCCAGCGGGTCAGGTTAAACACTCGATTCTGGTGCATTATTCCCGGCTCTCCCAACTCAGCCGATACCCTAAACCATAAACGGTTTCAATCAATTGATCGCAGCCATAGTCGGCCAGTTTACGCCGCAGTAAACGAATTTGCGCGGCTACCACGTTACTCATTGGCTCAGAATCGACTTCCCACAGGCGATTCATCAACTGGTTGCGGCTGAGAATTTGCTGCGGGTGCTGCATGAAGTGCTCCAGGAGCTGAAATTCCTTTGCGGTCAGGGGAATCACCTGCGGGGCGTTCCTCAATTGCAGGGTCACGGTGGAGGTGCCGTAGTCGAGGGTGAGGGGCCCGACGTGGATCTGCGGTTGCTGGAGTTGGGGCGATCGCCGTTGCAATGCCCTGAGCCGCGCCAGTAGTTCTGCCATGCCAAACGGTTTGACCAGGTAATCGTCCGCTCCCGCATCCAACCCGGTGACTTTGTCTGCCATGCTGTCTTTTGCCGTCAACATCAGAACAGGCAGTGGATTGTTTCTGGCCCTCAGCCGCTTGCAGAGTTCCAGCCCTGAGAGACCGGGGAGAAGCCAGTCGAAGATGGCAACAGTGTACTCATGCCAATGGCTCTCCAGATAGTTCCAGGCTGCATCGCCATCCTGAACCCAGTCCACGACATACTTTTCACGGTTAAGGGCGCGTTGGATGGCGGCTCCGAGGTCGGGTTCGTCTTCGACGAGTAAAACGCGCATGGGTGGTGGAATATTTTACAAAGTGAAATTGAAGCGACCGTTTACCTTTTCTCCTTTCGTGTCTGTCTGCACGACAACCCGGTATTCGCCTGCGACGTAGCCGGGGATGAGGGCTTTGTAGTGTTGGCCTGCTGTATCGTAGATCATTTCGACGGTTTTCTGGGTACCGTTGGGGAATTGGATATTGGCGGTGACTTTGGCGTCGGCGATCGCCGTGTGATCACTCCCCGTCAGTAACCAGAAATCGACGTGGATGTTGTCACCTTCGGGGGCGGCCAGGAGTTCCAGGTGGTAATTGCCCATTTCAACGACCTGTCCCCCTTGCTGGGCACCTTCGGCGTGTGGTGTGGTGGCGGGAGCGGAGGCTGCTGGGATGGGCGGGGCGATCGCACTGGCGGGGGTTGGGGAAGCGACTGGGGAAGCGGGGGGAGCTTCGGTGGTGGTTGGGGTTGGGGTACAGGCGCTGAGGGTGAGGGTGCTGATGCTGATGATGAGCAGGGGTTTGAAGGGGAGGGGCATGGCTGGATCTTTCTCCTGAGAAAGGTGAATTGAATAAGCGGAGCAAAATTGGGTTCACCGCAGAGCGGGCG
The DNA here is from genome assembly GCA_964630955.1 of uncultured bacterium. GTDB lineage: Bacteria > Cyanobacteriota > Cyanobacteriia > Elainellales > Elainellaceae > CAZVXA01. Next base: position 7,446 of record CAZVXA010000192.1, read on the forward strand.
GAGTTTAATCTTTGCGTCCTCTGCGTCTCTGCGGTGCGCTGCAGATGCGACTGAATGCCTGTAGCCTAAATTTCGGCAGGTTTAACTGGAGGCATTTTGATCGGATGTTCTTCCGCATCAACCCCAGCAGTTGCTATTGCACGAAGATGTTTGGGCACCAGATGCTTGCTAAAGCGGGCGTAGAGTGCGGGAATAATCAGCAGGGTGAGGGCGGTGGAGGTAAACAGTCCCCCCAGGACGACGATCGAGAGGGGTTGCAGAATTTCCCGTCCGGGACCACCGGAGATGACCAGGGGAAACAGGCCCAGAGCGGAGGTGAGGGCGGTCATCAGAATCGCATTGAGGCGCTCCATTGAGCCTTTGACCAGGGTTTCTTTCAGGGGCATACCCTGGGCAAATTTGGTGTTGTAGTTGTCCACCAGTAGCAGGCCATTACGGGTGGCAACGCCAAATAGGGTGACGAAGCCGACCAGAGAGGCGACTGAAATCACGCCACCTGTGAGGACGACTGAAATCACGCCGCCGATGAGGCCGATCGGCAGGTTGATCATGATCATGGCGGTGGAAGCGATTGACTGAACCGATAGATACATCAGAACGGTGATAATTACGGCTGCGATGATGCTAAAGACAAGAATATTTTGCGTGGCCCGTTCTTCCGCTTCAAACTGTCCACCGTATTGAATAAAGTATCCCGACGGCAGTTGAACTCCCTGGTTGACGCGATCGCGAATCTCATTTACGACCGATCGCAAATCGCGTCCACCGACGTTGGCAGAAACCACAATTCTGCGAGACACATTTTCCCGGTTAATCGTGTTCGGGCCTGTCCCATTTCGGACTCTGGCTACCTGGCTGAGCGGCACTTTTCCGCCAGCGGGTTTGTCAATCAGCAAATTCTCAATTGTATTGAAACTATTGCGGGCATCGGGTTGCAGCCAGACCACCAGATCATAGGTCTGCTGGTCTTCCAGCACCTGAGACACCACTCGACCATTCAGCGCCGTCTCCACCACGTCCGCCAGATGGCCCACCGTCAGACCATAGCGAGCCGCCGCCTGCCGATCAAATTCAATCTGGATCTGGTCGATCGGCATCTGGGGTTCGAGCTGCAAATCAACGATGCCTTCGACTCGTTGCATCTGGGCCTCGATCTGTTGACCGAGCGATCGCAGTTCCTCCAGATCCGGGCCAAATACCTTGATGGCGATCTGGCTCCGCACCCCCGACAGCACCTCATCCATTCGGTGCGAAATAAATCCCCCGATGCCGCTGGCAACCCCCGGCAGTTTCGCAAATTCCTCCCGCAGTTTTTCCACGCTGGCGGCTCTGCTCTTTAATCCCTCCTGGCTGAAGGTGACATCGACGTGGGCAAAGTTGACGCCCCCGGCATCTCCATCCCCCGGTGCTCGACCCGATCGCGTCTGGACGTAGGTAAACCGGGGATCATCCTTCAACGCCATCTCCAGTGCATACCCGGCGCGATTTGTCGCCTCCAGGGAAGTTCCGGGGTAGAGGGTCATCGTGTTGACCAGGGTCTGCTCCTGGAACTCCGGCAGAAAGCTGCGTCCCAGGTTGGGAACGATGACCAGCGAGGCGATCATCGCTGCTCCGGCGAATACCAGAACAACGGTGGAACGCCGCATGGAGAACAATAGCAGCGGTTGGTAGCGCCGCTTAAAGAACCGGGCCACCGGGGGTTCATCGGCGGTCATGCGTCCGTGGGGGAGCAGAATCGCGCACAGCGCCGGAGACACCAGCAAAGACTCCAGACTGGACACCACCACCACCACCAGATAGGCAATCCCCATCGGCGTAAAGATACGCCCTTCAACCCCCGCCAGGGTGAAGATAGGGGAGAACACCACGATGCCGATCAACATCGCTCCCAACAACGATTCCCGCACCTCCTGACTGCCTTCAAAGATAAGGTCTAACGGGGGTTCTGGATTTTCAGAAAAGCGATTTTCTCGCAGGCGTCGGTAGGTGTTCTCGCCGTACACGATCGCATCATCCACCGCAGTCCCGATCGCCACCGCCAGTCCCCCCAGCGTCATGGTGTTGAGGCCCAGTCCCAGCCAGTGGCAAACCAGCAGGGCAAACAGCAGCGTCAGAAAAAAGTCCAGCAGGCAAACGGTGAGCGTCCGCCAGTTCATCAAAAACGGGATGAGAATGGCGGCGACAATCAGACTGCCTTCCAACAGGGCCGATCGCACATTGTCTACAGACGATGCAATGTAGCTCTCCTGGCGAAAGGTGACATCCACTTTGACATCCTGGGGCAACCCCGTTTTGATCTCCGCCATCGCTGCTTCCACGGCGCGGGTGACGGTGGGTGTATCAGCCTGGGGCTGCTTATTTACCATGACAATCACGGCAGGTTTTCCGTTGAGACTGCCATCCCCCCGTTTCACTCCCGCCCCAATTTTTACATCGGCTACCTCTGAGAGCCGGACTGGTGTTCCCTGCCGACTCACCACCACCGAGTTTCTCAAATCCTCAATGGATTCAATCCGCCCCAGTCCCCGAATCAACGTCTCGCGGTCCGGCGTGATCAAATAGCCGCCCGGTGCATTCACGTTTGCAGCGGCGGCGGCTTCCCTGACCTGCTCCAGCGATACATCAAACGCAGTGAGTTTGGCGGGATCTACCAGCACTTGAAATTGCCTGATCTCCCCACCATAGGCAGTCACCTGACTGACGCCGGGAACCGCCAGCAGTTGGTTGGTAATTTTCCAATCCACGATGTTGCGCAGATCCATCATAGAAGTAGATTGTGCAGGATTTGCGGCTGGATTCGCTGCTGAATCGATGGTCAACGCAAATTTGAGAATAGTTCCAATCGGTGAACTGGGCGGCGCAATCCGGGGAACTTCCACCCCCTCTGGCAATTTACCCTGCGCCTGCTGCAACCGTTCGGTGACCAACTGCCGCGCCTGAAAAATATTGGTTTCCCACTCAAACACCACCTTGACCACCGAGATGCCCGTGGCCGACGAAGACCGCACATCGGTAACACCGGGCATTCCATTCAACGCACTCTCCAGGGGCAGCGTCACCAGGGACTCGACTTCTTCCGGTGCAAGTCCAGGCGACTCCGTTTCAATCTCCACCTGGGGCGGCGCGAAAGGCGGAAACACATCCAGCGGCATCTGAGGTATCGTGCGCAACGTCCAGAGGGTAAGAAGGACGGTGGCAATGACGACCAGCCAGCGGCGATCGATGACCCAGCGGACAATAGTGCTCAGCATAACCAGTAAGGATTAAGTGATTGAGGGCTAGTACAGCATGGCGGAAATAAACCGATGGTTGTTGATGTGGGGCGCGAAGCGCCCCACATCAACAACCATCGGTTAACTTAAGCCGCCAGTACTCGTCTGAGATGAATCGGGTGATGTCTGAGTCGATGAACCTGAGACCCCAGTGTTATCGGACGGTGGATCAAACGATTGAGGCATTGAACGATCGATCACTACTGCCAGTGCTTTACGTTGACGGTACGCCGCCCATCCCATGCCCGCCACAAAGGTGCCTGCGCCCAATGTGACAACCGCCAGCAGTTTGGCCCATTGGGGCAGTTGAATGTGAAATTCCTCATTATGGGCATGGGCCGTCTCTGCTGCTTTGGCGTTACCTCCCCGCAGAGACTGGGCATACAGTAACGGTGCTCCCTGGATGACCAGCCGATCGCCCTCAAACAGGCCACCAGTAATCTCGGTGCGATCGCCATCCACCCGCCCCAGTTGCACATCCACTGGCTCATAGTTCTGGCCATTCTCGACATAGATGAGCGATCGCCCGCCGACATTGACAATCGCTGCGGTGGGAATGGAGAGAACCAACTCGGAGGACTGTCCGGTCAGGACTTCCAGCTCTGCGAACATACCTGGTTTCAGGAGAGCCTGTGCGTTGTCCAATTCTGCTCGCACTGGAACGACCCGCGTTTCTGCCTGGACTGCTGCCCCAATCTTCGAAATCGTGCCGTTGAAGGCATCCTGGATGCCCGTTACGCGCACCCGTACCCGTTGACCCGGTGAAATACGCGGCAGATCCTTTTCGTACACGCTGGCGGTGGCCCAGACCCCGCTGCCATTGATGATACTCAGCAGCGGCACCCCTGCCTCATTCACCGACTCACCAGGGGTAATGCTGAGGTCGGCGATCGCCCCCGATATCGGAGCCACCACCGTCACCAGCCCATCCTGATTCGGTTGCACATTTAACTGGCGCAGTCGCGTCTGGTAGGCATCACCGCTGAGCCGCAGTTGGGACTGGGCCACCTGCACCGCTGAGCCTGCCCGCTCCAGTTGCGCTGCGGCTTCGGAAACGGCAATCCGGCTCCTGGCTTCAGTCAGGTGTGCCCTGGCGTCAGTGAGTTGCGCTTCGGATTCCAGGACGGTGCGACTGGCGATCGCCCCCTGCGCCAGTAATTCCCGATTGCGGTCGTGCCGTTCCTGCGCCAGTTTGAATTCCGTCTCGGCATTCTGTACTGCGGCGTTTGCAATTTGCACCTGGCGGCCATAGTTTCGCTGCGCTAACCGCAGGTCTGCCTGGGCCGCCTGAATGGCACCCTGCGCCTCGGTGCGGCGATCCAGTGCTTCAGTGCGCAGTTCTGCCAGGTCGGGACTGGTGAGCACCGCCAGCGCCTGCCCCTGACGGACGCGATCGCCCGGTTGCACCAACAGTCTGACCACGGTTCCCGTCAGGGGGGCTGTCACACGCACCTGTTGATTGGGGAGTGCTTCGATCTGGCCAGTTGCCTTGATACCGAGGGAGAGCCGCTGCCGCGTCACGGGTTCCACTCGAATGCCCATGCGATCGCGCGTCACCGGGTCTACCTGGATGGCTTCTGGGGTACCCGCTGTTTTGCCAGCCTCGAACTCGTGGTCGCTGTGACCGGGGTGGGCCAACACTTCAAGTGGTGTCAGCAGACACAAATAGAGGAGTAGAAGGGAGAGTCGATAGGGAAATGGCGATCGGGGAGGATGAGACAGGTCACGGCGCATAGCTGGGCTGAACGGATGGGTCAGGGGTGGAACGTGCAGGCCAACCAGTCAGTAGCCTTCATCAATCAGAAATAAAAACCGGGGGAGCGCCCCTCCGGGGCGCTCCCCCGGTTTTTATTTCTGACCGTCTACTTACAGCACTTTGCAAGTGCATCTGGTACAAACTTTGTGTTGAGAACCGCGCTCCGCGCGGTTCTCAACACAAAGTTTGGTTTTAGTTCAGCGCAAAGCGCTATAGAC
>CAZVXA010000193.1:0-12625 GCA_964630955.1 uncultured bacterium
CCCCCCCCCCCCCCCCCCCCAAAACTGGGTTTGGAAATTTGCAAAAGCGGGATGCTCCCATGGAATTCCCCATAGTCTACCCAAAAAGCATCCTCTGCGCTCAATGTTCGGCTTCCAAAGATGCCAGTTCCGGTGTTGACATCCTCCCCACCCTGTAGAGGGATGGGGATTCCCAAAATCACTCTTGAGATTTCCTGCTTCTTCGCAGTTGCCCTCTAGACTCATGCCTATCAGGTCTTACACTCGCTCCACAGGCTGCAACCGTGTGTCCCACGGCCAATATATTCTGAGCGGCATTCACATCCCGGTCGTGGTGCGTCCCACAACTGGGGCACTCCCATTCCCGGATGCTCAATGGCAACCGCTCAACAACGTGACCACAATTCCCACAGCGTTTAGAACAGGGAAACCATTGGTCGATTTTCACCAGGTTTCGACCATACCACCTGGCTTTGTATTCCAACTGACTGGTGCCAATTTGAATGTAGCCGATGTTGTCGGCTCAGTCGTACAGTCCATGAGGAATTGCCACCCCTTCTGCTAGCGATGCCCAATCATGGTCAAACACTTCGACTCCCTGCTGCTGGGTGTAGAGTTGCCCTGCCCGGTACAGTTGCATTTGAGCTTCAATTGGGGCAGGGTAGGGTTGCATTGATTTCCCGACTCATACTCTACTTCTCAAGCTTACAGAGGCAGCAGACAAAATCACACCTTATTTAATCCACGATCCTTATCAAGGGGAGGGCTGGGGAGGGGTCAGTTCAATCCATGAGGTTATTTCTTTACAAGCCCTTAACACCCAACAGGAGACAAAATGCCCATCATCTTCGTACACGGAGTCGCCAACCGAGACCCCAAGACCTCACGAACGCGAGTTGAACCCTTTCTCAAACGCTTCATCGCCCCAGAAATCTCCGACAATCCCGACAAAGTCGAGTGCTTATTCCCCTTCTGGGGCGACATCGGCGCTGACCTCGCCTGGGGTGGCGTCTCCCGTCCCCGCAGCTCCATCAGAGGCCAGGGGGTAGAAACAGAGGCGTCTGATATTGAACGGGCGATCGCCCTCGCATCCGTCAACGAGAGCATGGAAGACCTGCCCATCAGCAGTGAAGCCTCCCCCAACACAGGTGGCCTCGCCCCCGCTGGCCCGACCACTGGCGCTGCATCTGCTCCACCCCTGCGCCTCAAAACATTGACAGCGGACGAGCTAGGCGACATGCTCACCACCGTCATTCTCAACGATCTGAATGGCGATGAACCACAAAAAAATAATCCAGAAGCGTATGAGCAGCAACAAGTCAGTGCCATTCTCGCTGCTGATGCGGTCGCCCACGATCCCGTTACGTTTATTCAACTGAGCCAATGTTCCAATACACAGAGTGAAGTTGAACTGCTGAAAGAACTGGTGAGCGATCGCTACCAGCAGGAAGACCGTAGTGGGCTGGCAGGCATGGGCGGAAACGAGTGGGTGCAGGAGTTGGGCGATCGCCTGCTGGAGGCGCTCAGCCGTTCGGTTGGGCTTCCCGGATTCGTTGTCAGTCGCGTTCTTACCGAAGTTCGCAAACCGCTCAACGATTTTGTCACCGTTTTTTTGGGTGATGTGTTCAAGTATTTGAAGAATCGGGGCGAGGTGGATGATAAAACCAACACTGTAGTTGTCGGCGAGATCCCCAAACGGGTACTGGCGGAACTGGATCGGGCGATCGCCATCCAGCAGCAGACGGGAGAACCGATTGTGGTGATGAGCCACAGCATGGGTGGACAAATCATGTACGACCTGGTCACCAGCTTTCTGCCCCGACTGCCGCAGTACCAGAACGTCCGCATCGACTTCTGGTGTGCCACCGCATCCCAGGTGGGGTTCTTTGAGGAGCTGAAGCTATTTCTGGCCAGCGATGCAAAGTTCAACCAGAATACTGGGCCTGCGCCATTTCCCGATCGCGCCCACCTGGGCTACTGGTGGAACGTGTGGGACTCCAACGACTTCATTAGCTACACTGCTAACGGAATCATTTCGGATGTAGACGACCAGGCTTACGACAGCGGTATGTCGATCATTGGGGCGCATGGGGGCTATCTGGAGCGGCCCAGTTTCTACCGTCAGTTTGCGGAAAAAGTGAAAACCGCTCGACAAAACAATTGGGGGAAATGATGCTGCAACCAGACGCTTCCCAACCGGGGTTATGGGTTAATCCAGAGTGGCAACCCGGTTCTCCCGGCACCTTTGCGGTAATTATCGGCGTGAGTCAGTACGACCATCTGCCGGGGGGTATGGGTGCCACGGCGCAAGACACCTATGGACTGGGACAACTCTACGTCTCTGCCCTCACAGCCTACCGGTTCTTCCGCTGGCTGACTGAGAAATACCAGTACCAGAAACCCCAGTCCAGGGGCTGTTCCCTGGCAAAGTGCTGGCTGCTGCTATCGCCCAATTCGGCTGAACAGGGCATTGAACCCAGATTAAATCAGAACTTACTGCGGCCCACCTTCAACAACTGTAGAACGGCTATCCGCCAGTTCCGTAACGAGATGCGGCGATTGGCCAGGACTGAGGCAGAGGGCAGTCGTTCGTTCTTCTTTTTCAGTGGGCACGGATTGGAGATCACACAGGACCAGCAGGTGCTATTGCCCTGCGATTATCTCAATCCTGATGACAGTGGACTGAACGACGCCATCAGTACTCAGAATCTGCTGATGGGGCTGGCTGAATTGGATGTCCCTGAACACTTCTATTTTGTAGATGCTTGTCGTAATGACCATCGTCAGCTCCGTGAACGGCAGATTAAAGGCAATGAGATTCTGGATGTGTCTCCGTCCTATCAGACCAATGCGGGGCGCAATACTCCGCTGTTCTATGCCAGTGCCTCTGGTACCCAGGCATGGCAACCTATGGACGTGAGAAAAGGGCCTTCTCTCTTTGGTCGTGCCCTGCTAGAAGGACTGGCAGCTCAGCACGACATGGAGATCGACCGCAGAGCACAGCTTATTCTACAAGCTGGAATCCCCGCTGGCGGCAACGGTAGCAGGACTGGTGCTGCTCCGCGCCAACCGTCAGGATCTCCTCCGCGATTGGTTACGCAACCTGGCCCACTGGTTCCCCGATCGCCCCGATGGGCCTGTGCTACGGGTTGAACAATTGATGCAACAGTCCGTTGAAACAAATTCTCAGGAGATTGTGGATAGTTTGTTGATGCTGGGCGATCGCGGTCTTCCCCAAACCTCAGAAGGCTTTGGTTATGCGGTTAAACAGGTTGAAGCAGTACTCCGATTTACCCAGTTGAATGACGCTCAGCGAGAACAACTGGAGCAATTACAGCAGCGATTCCAAAAAGCGCTTCCCTGCTTCCGCACAGGTGGACTGTTCAGTACATTTGCAGGCAGAAAAGGAGAGTTGTCTCCAGAATTGGTAGAACGGTGAAACTCCCCAAGAGGCTCTCTGGGAAGGAACTTATACGCTCTCCCCAAAAGATTCCTGGCTGCTTCCCTGCTGGACTTTGTGACTAAATTGCGTCGATTTTTCCCAAAAAGCTGACGCAGTAAGCGTTTCAGGAAAAATCGACGCTAAAACTAAATACAGCACTTTGCAATTGCATCGAGTACAAATTTTGGTTTTCGTTCAGCGCGAAGCACTGTATGTCACGAAACGCCCTCTTAGAGCGCATTTCGTGACATTGTAGGAGAAACTGTTAGACCACTACCTGACTCTGCTGGAGCGCCTGCAGGTTCAATGTCGCCAGTCGTTCGTAGGCACGATCGATCGATCGCGCTCCCCGTAGAAAGCCCGTGTTGGCCCCAGGACAGATGTGCTCAAGGGATTCTGGAGAAAACCGCTCCAACAAACGCTGCACGCTGTTTAACTGCCGACGCCAGTGGAAGGTTTTTGATAGGCGCAGGGGCACAGGGTCTCCCTGCTGGTTGGGCAACAGGTGCCGCCCTGAGAACAAAATGCCGCCCTCAGCAGCGTGGTACAGGCAGGAGGAGGCGGGAGAGTGACCGGGTGTCCAGATGGTCTGACTGTGAGGACTGAGGTTCATCTCATGCTGAAACGAAGTGACTTGAATCTCAGGCAGAAGATACGCCTCCTGCTCCTGGATCACCACCTGGCAATCAAACGCAGACTGGATCGCCGCCACTTTGCCAATACTGCCCCGATGCGTCAAAAACAGCCATCGCACCCCACCCTGCTCTGACAGAAACGCCTGGTTCCCCTCATCCCAGGCTGGACAGTCCACCAGAATATTGCCTGTGCTTTCCTGGATCAGATAGGCGGTGCCGCCCATCGTATCGCGGTTGGGAGGGAAGGCCCAGATCCCGTCAAATACCGGACGAGGTGGTTTTACGGGAGTCGGCGGCAGAACAGGAGCGTCAGAGGACACAGGCAATCACGGATATTACGTCAGTAGCTGAATAGAGGGCTTTGCGTGGCGCACGAAGAATTCTATTTAGCTTTTGCATTCTAACTGGACTTTTGAATGAATTGCGCCGATTTTGTCTGAACCCCTGACACAGTAAGTGTTTCAGGCAAAATCGGCGCTAAAGCCAAATATGCCGTGAAACGCTACCAGAATAAAACTAGTACTCGGCGGCGTAAATTCAGAACCCATTATTTGTGAGGGGTGCTTCGCACCCCTCACAAATAATGGGTTCTAGACTTCTGCCGCAGCGTACTAGAGCGATAGCGTCTGTCGCGTGCCCCTGCGCTGCAGGGGCACGCGACAGACGCTCAACGCATACGTCAGGATGAACCTGGAGAATCTATGAGATTTTTGTTAAAAAATGGATGCAGAGTCCCTCCTCAGGCTGGTCTGGTTATGATAGTAAGAATGCGATTTTGTTGTTGACAGGGGTAATCCTGTCCGCGATCGCCCTTCTACGTGTGCTGTTTCTGCTGAGACCCTCAACATGACCGTCTGGCTGCTCCTGCTTGGAGTTTTGGGACTGTTTACCTATCTGCTGCTGAAGCGGTACGTCACCAGTCTGACGCGCACGCCAGTCTGGGTGCTGTGGCTGATGCTGATGATGCCTGCACTGGTCTGGACGGTGTGGATTACGGTCCACGGCAGTGCCGCAACGATGCCGCTGGCCGTGGTGATAGGGCCACTGGCGGTATTTTTGCTGCTCTACTGGGTGCTGCTGATGCGGGGACGGACGCCCCGCCCCATGCCCGCTGAACCAAATGCTGTACCTGTGGCCGAAGTTGTTCCAGAGGTGAATGTCAAACCAGCGTTGCGACCGATCAACCGTGAAGAAGAAGCGACCCTGAAGAACTGCTTCCCCTGGACGGTATATTACCTGCAGGCGGTCGAATACCGTCCCCATCTGATGATCTGTCGGGGGCAGTTGCGCGCCTCCTCAGAGGTGGCTTACCAGACCGTGGAGGAGAATATTCGCAAACAGTTTGGCGATCGCTTCCTGGTTATGTTCCGGGAGGGCGGCAACGGCAAACCCTTCTTCGCCCTGGTACCCAACCCAAATCTGCGGACCGTCTCCCGTCCGCAGCAGTCCGTTAATCGTCCAGTGCTGGCACTGATCCTGCTGATGGTGACCCTGATGACCACCACGCTGGCCGGTGCTGAATTTTTTGTGCCTCAAACCGATGCTCACACCTGGGTCAGCGGTCTGCCTTATGGGCTGGCGCTGATGACGATTCTGGGGGTGCATGAACTGGCCCATTACCTGACTGCAGTCCGCCATAAGCTCCGAACGACGCTGCCCTATTTCATCCCGATTCCGCCCTGGAATCTGCTGCCATTCGGTACCTTTGGGGCGTTTATCCAGATGCGATCGCCCATGCCCAACCGCAAGGCGTTGTTTGACGTGGCAATCGCTGGGCCATTCGCAGGGTTTATCGTGACCCTGCCGCTGTTGCTGTGGGGACTGGCCCACTCGCTGCCCACAGGGATAAGTGAAGATTCCAGCATTCTCAATTTCAAGTCCTTTGACCCCAAATCTTCTTTTCTGCTGGCCTTACTCAGTCGATTGGCATTGGGAGATCAACTCACGACTGAAACAGCATTACAATTGCATCCGGTAGCGGTGGCAGGTTGTCTGGGCATCGTCATCACCGCCCTCAATTTGATGCCTGTTGGCCAACTCGATGGCGGCCATATCGTTCACGCAATGTTCGGACAACGCACCGGAATGCTGGTGGGTCAGGTGGCGAAGCTGCTGCTGTTACTCCTATCACTGGTTCGGCGTGAGCTATTTGTCTGGGCAGTTCTATTATTTTTTATTCCGGCCATAGACGAAGCTGCACTGAATGATGTAAGTGAATTAGATAATCAGCGGGATTTTTGGGGCCTCCTATCGCTGGTTCTCCTGGTATTGATTATTCTTCCGGCCCCAGGGGTCGTCACTCAACTGTTATTCCCAGGTAATTAATGATGCGCCCGATGAGGAGCCATTGACCATGACTCAAGATGTCAGACAGTGGTTGGCGGAAATTCGAAATCTCCAGCAGAAGCTGACGGAGGCGAACCGGGAGCGAGACGAAGCCTTCGCCAGCGCCGCTAACTGGCGCGAGCTATATGAAACCGAGGCAAAGCAGCGGCGAACCGAAGCCCGCCTGTCGCAGCAAGCGATTGAGGTGCTCCAGGTGGAACTGCAGCAAAGGGGTGGCCAGGTTGAGGGGACGAACCTACCCGCAGCGACAACTGCTACCCACCTGGATCGCGTGAACCATTTCACCTCCATGGAGGAACTGCGTCAGGCATTTCTACAGGCGCTGTTGGAATGCGATCGCCTCCAGCAGGCACTGGCAACCGAGCAGAAAAACCACGACCAGACGCGCCAAGAGCTGACGCTGGCGCTGGGTGACGCAGTGGACGTGCTGGCCCACGAACGCAGCCTGCGGGAATTAGGAAAAGCTCCCCCCGGTAACCCGACGACCCATGGCCGGGGGCAAAATGGCAGCAATGGCACCGAAGCAACGTCTTCTAGAAACCCATCGCCTGAGCGACCGATAACCGATCCGGCGCGATCCCCCCTCTGAACTGATTCTCGCAGTGCTTGATGGCAGTGTCGGGGTCCTTCAGCCCGTTTCCGGTCAGGACGCAGACGACAGTGGCTCCAGTCGGAACCTGATCCTTCACCTTCAGCAGACCTGCCACGGAGGCAGCACTGGCAGGCTCACAAAAAATCCCTTCCTCTGAGGCCAGGAGACGATAGGCCGCCAGAATTTCTTCGTCGGTGACAGGGTTGAACTGTCCACCGCTGGCGTCCTTCACCGCAACGGCCTTATCCCAACTGGCAGGGTTGCCGATGCGAATGGCGGTAGCCAGGGTTTCGGGGTGCTCGATCGGGGAGCCACTCACCAGGGGGGCTGCCCCAGCGGCCTGGAAGCCCATCATCTGGGGCAGGCGATCGCACCGTCCTTCCTGGTGGTACTGGCAGAACCCCATCCAGTACGCAGAAATATTGCCCGCGTTACCGACGGGGATGCAGAGCCAGTCGGGCGCATTGCCCAGGACATCGACGATTTCGAAGGCGGCAGTCTTCTGACCTTCCAGGCGGTAGGGGTTGACTGAGTTCACCAGGGTAATCGGGTAGTGATCGGCCATCTCCCGCACGATCGCCAGCGCCCGGTCAAAGTTCCCCTGGATCGCCAGCACTTCTGCACCGTAGAGCAGTGCCTGGGCCAGCTTCCCCAGCGCCACATAGCCATCCGGGATCAGCACAAAAGCCCGCATTCCTCCGCGCCGAGCGTAGGCGGCGGCAGCAGCAGATGTGTTCCCTGTGCTGGCGCAGATGACGGCCTGTGCGCCTGCTTCCTTAGCTTTGGAGATCGCCATCGTCATACCCCGGTCTTTGAAGCTACCCGTCGGGTTCAGACCGTCGTATTTCACCAGCACCTGCACGCCTTTGCCGATTTTTGCGGCGATCGCAGGTGCTGGAATCAGAGGTGTATTACCCTCGTTGAGGGTAATGACGGGCGTCTGGTCTGTCACGGGTAAATAAGGCCGATACGCTTCGATCAACCCCGACCAGCGGTGGCAACCGGATAGCGATGATGATGCGGCAGTGTGCATTCCTCCGCCGAAGGAAATGTTGTTAGAAGTTACAGTCACGTCAGTCTCGATGAGAGGAACCCATCGCCGGGATGGGCGGTCTACTTTATTGATGCTTACTAGTCTACCCGACAGCGCATTCCGCATCCATGTTCTGGCTCTGCCTCTGCCCCGATGCTGAAGCATCTCCCTCCTCATCCGGGCACAATTAGCCAGTTGCGGAATTGCCACACATTCAAATAGCACAAATTGCCAGTTTGAATACAATCGGAACGTAAGATTAAGTTACAATAAGCGCCGTGGTGTGAATGAGTAAAAATGACTACTACTGTTCTGGAATCCCCGTCTAACCCTTCATCTGCTTCAGCGATCGCCGAGTCCCCTTCCCAAACGGACGCTGCTCCTACTCAAGCGATCGCCAGGACTCCCTCAACGTCTTCCTCTGCAATGAACAAACTGCCCTATCAAAAGCCCCAACAGGTTGAGCTGCTCAACCTCCATGCCGAAGCGGAAGCACTGTTGCAGCAACTCCAGCAGCTCAAGCAGCAGCGGTTGATTTCCATGAACCACGGGTCCCAAGCCGCGCTTAATAGCTAAAGATCTGGACTTTTGACTAATGCGCCGATTTTTCCTGAAACGCTGGCTGCGCCAGCGTTTCAGGAAAAATCGGGGCTAAATCAAATATGCCGCGAAACGCCCTCTGCGAGGGCGTTTCGCGGCATTATAGGGAAAATAGTCAAAACTCCAGTAAAGATCACGAATAATTTAACCTTGAATATTTTTTGATAGAAGCGCATCTAAGCCGCGTTTCTATCAAAAAATAACTGGTTTTATTTACAGCGCTTTGCGCTGAGATAGAACCAAAGTTTTTGCTGAGAGCCGCGCTCCGCGCGGCTCTCAGCAAAAACTTTGTACCACAGCCGATTTTTCTTGGAACTCTGATACAGTCAGCGTTTCAAGAAAAATCGGCGCTAGAATTAAGTCGCCGCAAAATGCTCTTGCAGAGAGAATTTTGCGGCGCAATAGGGGAAGTAGTCAAAACTCCAGTAAATAGGTAGGCAGAGTATAAGCTTGAACCCCCAGAAGTTGTTCCGCCCTTCGACTTCGCTCAGGACGGAACAACTTCTGGGGGTTCAACTTTTTCAGTTTTTCAGTTGCAAGACATCAAGTGGCACATGCTGTCTGGAACTCACCTTAAAGTAGTGCGTCAATGAGACACAAATCCCCAATTACGATTACACTGAACACGGGTATTATGAGGTCTGGAGAATTGCCAGATACCCCAAATGGTGGTGAGGTTGTGACAGTTCGCCAAACGTCTTGCTCAATGGCTTTGGCAAATGAAGATTGACGGTACATTAATTCGGATGCAGTTTTGCGAGTAGCAAGGAGCAGTTATGAGGTCATTAGTGCGATGGGGTGCAGCTCTTGGGCTGGCTGGGGGAGTCCTGGCCGGGTCAATGATGGCTGTTGCTCCTCAAGCCATGGCATTGCCCAAAGAGCAGGTGGTGGAACGCCTGAGCCATGTCCCGGTGTTTACGCTCACCGATGCTCAGGGATCGCCGCTGGTGGCCGCTCGTCCCCAAGGTCAACAGGGACCCCCCGTTGCGGGCGTATTTATCAGTCGGCAGGACGCTCAGCAGTTTCTGGAGAATCTGCGCCGAAATAATCGCCAGTTGGCCGATAGCGTTCGTGTGACCCCCGTCTCGCTCGGAGAGATTTACGAACTGGCTCTGCAAAACGAGAACCAGCAGAACGGACTAAAGTTTGCCTTTGTGCCAATGCAGCAAGAAGTTCAAACTGCCATGACGCTGCTTCGCCAGGGTGGGCAGAATATCGAGCGCTTTGATGGTGTGCCCCTATTCATTGCTCGCTCTCAGGGGCAGCAGGGGGGCTATCTCACCATCCAGCAGAATAACCAGCAGGTGGTTCCCCTCTTCTTCCGGCGCGATGAGCTACAGGCAATGCTTGACCGTCTGCGCCAGCAGCAACCCAACCTGGCTTCTCAGGTAAACATTCAGGTTACCAGCCTGGAGGGCGTGATTCAAACCCTGCAAAGTGAGAACAATGCAGATCTAAATCAGATTCTGCTGATTCCTCCCCGCGAGTCGATTGAGTATGTCCGCACCCTGGAACCTCAGCAAGGACAACAACAGCCACCCAACCTGCCTGCAGGTCAGCAGCGGCCTGCTGGTACAGGCCAACCTGCCCAGAACCAGCAGCGTCCGGCTCAGCCTGCTCCCCAGAACCAGCAGCGTCCGGCTCAGCCTCGATAATCTGGAGATGCTCGCACCACGGGCATCTCAACAAAGAAAGAGTGGCGCGGTGCTTCGTACCGCGCCACTCTTTCTTTAAAGAAAACGGGGGGCTTGTTGCCCCCTGTTTTCGATCGCCTTATCGCTTCGCCAACTTCTTTGTCATCTTCCGCAGACGAATTGATTGGGGTGTTACCTCCAGCAGTTCATCCGAACCAATATATTCTAGTGCCCGCTCCAGACTCATCTCTACCGGAGCCTGAAGTTGCACCAGTTCATCACCGCTGGCAGCGCGATGGTTGGTCAACTGCTTGGTCTTGCAGACATTCAGTTCCAGGTCTTGCTGGCGATTGTGTTCGCCAACAATCATGCCTTTGTAGACGCGAGTCCCCGGCGTGATGAAGAACACCCCCCGATCCTCAGCGTTCTTCATAGCGTAGAAGGTAGAGACGCCTTCTTCAAAGGAGATCAGTACTCCGTTGCGGCGCGTCTCCACATCACCAGAGAGCGCACGATAGTCGAGGAAACTGTGGTTCATAATGCCTTCACCACGGGTAAGGCGCATAAATTCACCCCGGAAGCCAATCAGCCCACGGGCGGGAATCACGAACTCCAGTTGGGTGCGACCATTGCCGCCGACACGCATATCCTGCATTTCACCGCGACGCTGACCGAGACGTTCAATACAGCCACCAACACCATCTTCGGGCACATCGAGTACCAACAGTTCATAGGGTTCGCAGGGTTGGCCATTCACCTCACGGTAGATGACCTGAGGCTGGGAGACCTGAAACTCGTAGCCTTCACGGCGCATCGTCTCGATCAAGATGCCCAGGTGCAGTTCACCACGACCGGAGACCGCGAATTTGTCGGGAGAATCAGTTTCTTCAACGCGCAGGGCAACATTAGTCTCCAGTTCCCGCATCAGGCGATCGCGCACCTGACGAGAGGTCACCATCTTACCCTCCTGACCTGCAAAGGGGGAGTCATTTACCCAGAAGGTCATTTGCAGCGTTGGCTCATCCACTTTGATCAGTGGCAACGCTTGAGGATTGGTGGGGTCTGTAATGGTTTCACCGATGTTGGCATCAGAAAATCCAGAAACCGCAACAATGTGTCCGGCGGAAGCAGACTCCATCTCTACCCGCTTCAGACCGTCAAAACCCAGCAGCTTTGTGATTTTAGCTTTCACGATCGCGCCCGTCTCGGTCACCAAGGCAGCCTGCTGTCCCGTCTGGATGGTGCCGTTGTGGATGCGACCAATCACAATTCGGCCCAGGTACTCAGAGTAGTCAAGGGTCGTAACCTGAAGCTGAAGCGGCTTCTCAGGATCGCCCACGGGAGCGGGGACATGCTCCAAAATTGCTTCAAACAGCGGCTTCATGTCTACACCTTCATCATTCAGGTCATTTTTGGCGTAGCCCGACAGCCCAGATGCAAAGAGATAGGGGAACTCACACTGATCGTCGTCAGCACCCAGTTCCAGGAAGAGATCCAGCACTTTGTCGATCGCCCCGTAGGGATCGGCCTGGGGACGGTCAATCTTATTTACCACCACGATTGGACGCAGACCTTTTTCCAGTGCTTTCTTCAGCACAAAGCGAGTCTGGGGCATCGGGCCTTCGTTAGCATCGACAATCAGGATGCAGCCGTCCACCATGCCCAGCACGCGCTCCACTTCTCCGCCGAAGTCCGCGTGGCCGGGGGTGTCCACAATATTAATCAGGGTGTCACCATAGTGAACCGCAGTATTTTTGGCAAGGATCGTAATACCCCGCTCGCGCTCCAAGGTATTCGAGTCCATCACGCAGTCGGGAACCTCTTCTCCTTCGCGGAATGTGCCGGACTGTTTCAGCAGAGCGTCAACGAGCGTGGTCTTGCCGTGATCAACGTGGGCAATGATGGCAACATTGCGAATGGGAAGCGTCATAAAAAAATCCAGAATTTTTAGTGAAGGTAAGGCAAACGCAGCCGCTTCTTCACGGGGTGAATGGTGCTCAAGTAAAGGAGCAGGCAGTGTAAAGAAGCCGTAATGATCTTAACGTAATTCTTTACCGATTGGTGATCGATGATTTTGTTCAGTTTTTCTAAGCAAGCCCCTAAGTACTGGACTTTTGACTAAATTGCGCCGATTTTTTCTGAAACGCTGACTCCGTCAGCGTTTCAGAAAAAATCGGCGCTAAAATTAAATTCGCCGCGAGACGCTCTCTCAGAGAGCGTCTCGCGGCGTTATAGGAAAAATAGTCAAAAGTCCAGCTAAGTAGGGGCTTGCCATAAAATAAAGTCCCAGTTTTCGGTTTGCGGGGCTTCACCCCGCCAACCGAAAACTGGGACATTAATAGAAAGCAGATACCGTATCTTAAC
>CAZVXA010000194.1:0-12583 GCA_964630955.1 uncultured bacterium
CATGTCTGAAGCCAGGGGCATTGCATCCCCTCTCAAACTCTCCCCTTCGGTAAAGCCTGAAAACCTGCTACCGCTTGCGGCCAAATTTGGCCTTTAAGTCCTCCAGGGTGGCGGTTTTTTCGGGTTTGGCGTTAGTAGGACGATCGCCCCCCTTTGACTTCGGTTCGCCTGCCTTTTTGGGGGCAGGAGGCGCTTCGCTGGAGCGCATGGTGAGGCTGATGCGCTTGAGTTGTTCGTTGACTTCCAAGACGTGGACTTTGACGACCTGGCCGACTTTGACAATCAGTTTGGGGTCGCTGACGTAGCGATCGGCTAACTGTGAAACGTGGATCAGGCCATCCTGGTGGACGCCGATATCGACGAAGGCTCCGAAGTTGGCGACGTTGGTGACGACGCCTTCCAGTTCCATGCCGGGTTTAAGGTCTCTGATTTCGGCGATGCCTTCTTTGAAGGTGGCGTAGGTGAACTGGGCGCGGGGGTCACGTCCGGGTTTTTCCAGTTCTTTGAGGATGTCCCGCAGGGTGGGTTCGCCGATTTTGTCGGTGACGTATTTTTTCAGGTTGACGGTTTTAATCTGGTTGGTGACGCGGGTAATCTGGTCGAGGGAGACCTGGAGATCTTCGGCGATCGCTTCCACCACACCATAGCTTTCGGGGTGGACGGCGGTGTTGTCGAGGGGATTTTTGCCACCGCGAATCCGCAGGAAGCCTGCGGCCTGTTCAAAGGCTTTGGGGCCAAGTTTGGCCACCTTGAGCAGCTCTTTGCGACTGGTGAATGCGCCGTTGGTGTTGCGGTAGGCGACGATGTTGTTGGCGATCGCCGAATTAATCCCGGATACGTAGCTCAGCAGTTCTTTAGAGGCGGTGTTTAAGTCAACACCGACGAAGTTTACGCAGCTTTCAACGGTTTCATCCAGTTTCTTTTTCAGAAGCTTTTGATCAACGTCATGCTGATACTGTCCGACGCCGATGGATTTGGGGTCAATTTTTACCAGTTCTGCCAGTGGATCTTGCAGACGACGACCGATGCTGATGGCTCCCCGCACTGTTACGTCGAGGGAGGGAAATTCGGAGATTGCCACGTCGCTGGCAGAGTAAACGGAGGCTCCCGCTTCGTTGACGATTACCTTGAGGGGTTTGTGTTCGGTGATTGTTAGAACGTCTGCGACAAAGGTATCGGTTTCCCGACTGGCGGTTCCGTTACCAATGGCGATCAGATCAATTTTGTATTTGTCGATTAATCCTTTGAGCGTTTGCGCAGCTTTCACCCGCTGGTTATCTCCCGTGTGGGGGAAGATGGCCTGGTACTCCAGGAATTTGCCTGTCTGGTCAATTACCGCTACTTTGCAGCCTGTGCGAAATCCGGGGTCGATCGCTAGGGTGGGTTTCATTCCGGCGGGGGCGGACAGCAGGAGTTCCCGCAGGTTTTCCTCGAAGGTCTTGATGGATTCGCTGTCGGCCCAGGCTTTCTTCTCGGCGGTGACTTCTCCGGTCAGGGAAGTTTTCATCAGGCGGTTGAAGGCATCCTTCAGCATGGCCCGATAAAATTCCCGCACGGGTTTGGCTTTTGCCCGCAGGACTTCGGATTCCAGATAGTCCTGAACCTGGTCTTCGTCAAAGTCCAGCGCCACTTCTAGAATGCCTTCGGTTTCGCCGCGCATCAGCGCCAGGAAGTTGTGGGGAGCGATCGCGCTCACTTTTGCCTGGTAGCTGCGGTACATCTCGAACTTGGTGCTGCCTTCGGGAAAGTCGGCTTTGATTTTGGAGGTAAATACGCCCGCTTCGGTGAAAAACTGCCGCAGGTGTGCCCGCAGGTCTGCCCGGTCTGCCACTGCCTCCGCCAGGATATCTGAAGCTCCCTGGAGGGCTTCCTGGGCTGTTTTGACGCCCTTTTCTGTATCAATGTATTTGGCGGCTTCTTCCTCCAGTGCGGCAGCGGGGGCGTTGGGCACGTTCAGCGATTCGATCCACTGGGCCAGGGGTTCTAAGCCGCGATCGCGGGCGATGGTAGCGCGGGTGCGACGTTTGGGGCGGTAGGGCAGGTAGAGGTCTTCCAGTTCGGTTTTCAGCAGACAGTGCTCTATTTTCTGCTGGAGGTCGTCGGTAAGTTTGCCCTGGTCGCCGATTGACTTGAGAATGGCGGTTTTTCGCTCCTCCAGATCCGTCAGGTAAGCGTGGCGATCGGCCAGTTCCCGCAGTTGAATTTCGTTCATCTCCCCGGTGCGCTCCTTGCGGTAGCGGGCGATGAAGGGGACGGTCGCGCCCTCGGCAAACAGTTCCAGCGCGCTGGTCACCTGGAAGGGCTTGAGGGAGAGTTCGTCGGCGAGGAGTTGAGAAATGTTCAGCATCGGCCTGTGGGAGCTTAGTGGATGTTCTGTATGTGCGGTGCATTACATACTATAGCTAGGCACTGGTTCTGACTACACGTGAAGGATGGCTGAAGGAACTGGAAGGCAACTGCCCTCTAACCCTTCAATGGGCGGATATTCCCCCGTTTCACGGGGGAAACCCCGTCCTGCCGATATATCGCCATCGCGCAAGATAGAGGAGGTTTCCTGATAACGCTGTTACAATGCTTTACAGCGCAGCATTTCTAATCCCGGTATCCCTTTATGCAAACCGTCGAACCGATTCAATCCTCTGCTGCGGATGCAGTTGAAGGCGCAGTTGAAATTGTGCGTGAGACCAATTTCCCCAATCCTGCTCTGAAGTCGGCCCACGATCCGGAGGCACCGCCCCCCATCCGCTACGATCCGGAGGCGATCGCCGACCAGTACCGCCAACGCCCGCTGCAAGTCTGGGGACGTTTACTCAGCATCATTACGACGTTTGCATTTTTTGGCCTGGGGCTGTGGTTGGATCAACGCACTGGACGGGCGCAGTCCAACCAGCGCAACCGCGCCGCTCGACTGCGGGATATTCTGACCGACCTGGGGCCTGCTTACATTAAAGTCGGACAGGCGCTCTCCACTCGCCCTGACCTGGTTCCTCCCACCTACCTGGACGAGCTGACCCGCTTGCAGGACCAGTTGCCGCCGTTTCCCAACGAGATCGCCTTTCAGTTTATTGAGGAGGAGTTGGGCGATCGACCTGAAGCCGTCTACGCAGAACTGTCTCCTAACCCGATTGCAGCAGCCTCGCTGGGACAGGTCTACCGGGGCAGATTGAAGTCCGGTGAGGAGGTGGCTGTCAAGGTGCAGCGTCCCGGTCTGGCGGAAAAGATTACCCTCGACCTCTACATCATGCGGCGGTTGGCGGCCTGGGCACAGCGCAACCTGAAGCGCGTCCGCAGTGACCTGGTGGGGATTGCTGATGAATTTGGTGCCCGCATCTTCGAGGAGATGGACTACACCCAGGAGGGGCACAACGCCGAGCGGTTCAAGCAGCTCTACGGGCATATCAAAGATATCTATGTGCCCCGCATCTACTGGGAGTACACCAATCGGCGAGTGCTGACGATGGAGTGGATCAACGGCGTCAAGCTGATCCACCCGGCAGAGATCCGCGATATTGGGGCGGATGCGGCCTATCTGGTGGATGTGGGTGTACAGTGTTCGCTGCGTCAATTGCTGGAGCACGGTTTCTTCCACGCTGACCCCCACCCCGGCAACCTGCTGGCTACCCCCGATGGCAAACTGGCCTACCTGGACTTTGGCATGATGAGCGAGGTCAAGCCTGCCCAGCGCTATGGCCTGATCGAAGCCGTCGTTCATATGGTGAACCGCGACTTTGAGGGACTGGCAAAGGACTACGTGAAGCTGGAGTTCCTCACGCCCGAAACCGACCTGACACCGATTGTTCCCGCCCTCGCCAGCGTGTTCAATAACGCGTTGGGGGCCAGTGTTGCAGAACTGAACTTCAAGAGCATCACCGACCAGCTTTCGGAGGTGATGTACGAGTATCCCTTCCGGGTGCCCGCCTACTATGCGCTGATTATTCGATCGCTCGTCACCCTGGAAGGCATCGCCATCAACGTTGATCCTGAATTTAAGGTGCTGAGCAAAGCCTATCCTTATGTGGCAAAACGTTTGCTTACGGACCCTGCGCCTGAACTGCGTGATTCCCTCAAGGATCTGCTGTTTAAAGACGGCAATTTTCGCTGGAACCGCCTGGAGAATCTCCTGCGTAATGCCAAGAGTAGCGATGAATATGACCTGACCCACTCGGTCGATCAGGCGCTGAACTTCCTGTTCTCTGAGCGGGGTGACTTTATCCGGGAGTATCTGGTCGATGAGCTGGTGCGCAGTATTGATACATTGGGGCAGACCACGTTCCATCGGGTTAGACAGGCGGTGAGCGATCGCCTCAATCTCTTCAAATCCCCGATCGCACCTACTCCCACTCCCACTCCGGAGCAATCCGAAACTCTGGAACGGTTTACTCGCATTCTCACCCTGATCCGCGAGACCCCCGGCTTCGACCCGATGCAGATTCTTCCGGTGATTCCCAACCTGCTGTTCCGACCGGAAGCGCAGCAGATGGGGCAACAGATTATTGGTGGGCTGGCACAGAGAGCAGTGGCGCGGTTTATTCGGGAGGTGCTGTTGCAGGAGGATGAGTCAAAGATTGTTGCAGTCAGTACGAATGGTTCTGTGCCGGGTAGTGGGGGGCGATCGCCCGTTCCGTCGCTGGCGCTTCCCGGTTCTGCTGCGCGTTCTTGATGCCTAAAAACAGTTTTGTGAGTGGTGCTGAAGAAGCCCGCACCACTCACAAAACGGGGATACCCCTATTAGACTGCATTCTGAAATCGCTGTTGCACAGGGATTTGGATGGCAAACTCTGTTCCGGTTCCAGGTGCTGAGAAACAGTCTATCTTGCCACCATGTTTTTCAATGATGATTTGATACAGTGCTTTGCGCTGAGATAGAACCAAAGTTTTTGTTGAGAGCCGCGCAGAGCGTGGCTCTCAACAAAAACTTTGTACCACACGCGCTTGCAAAGCGCTGTAACTGATCGCCATCCCCATGTCTGTTCCTTTACTGGAGTTGTGGGGGTTAATAACGTCCCAGTTTTAGTCTGGCGCAGCGAAGCTGCGCCAGACTAAAACTGGGACTGTTTTGGGTTGCAATCCCCTAAAGACTGGACTTTTGACTAAATCGCGCCGATGTTTCAAGAAACATCGGCGCTAACAGTAAGTTCGCCGCGAAACGCTCTCTGAGAGAGTGTTTCGCGGCGCTATAGGGGAAATAGTCAAAACTCCAGTAAAGACTGACAAAGCAGAAATTCACGAACTGTGGCGTCTTCTGTGAGGCCGATTGCTCGGGAATAGGCTCGCTTGGCTTCGGATGGGTGCCCCAACTGCTGCAACAAATGAGCTTTGAGCGCCCAATAGGGCTGGTAGTTTTTTATGGCTTCATCGGGCAGGGTCTCAAGGCAGGCTAAACCTTTTTCTAATCCTTGAGCTTGTGCGATCGCCGCCGCATAACTGGTTAATGCACCAAGCGTAGGCGAAAGCTGAATCAACCCTTCATACAACAATATCAGTGTTTCCCAATCGACCTGCTGGATAGCAATCCGTTGAGCGTGGAGAGACTGAATCGCCGCTTCCAGTTGAAATCGGCCCAATTGCTTCAAGCTGGCGGCCTGGGCCAGTTCGCGTTCGGCCTCATCGATCATGGGCTGTACCCAGAGCCGGGTATCTTGCTGCAATAGAGGGATGTATTCACCGTGAGGCCCGCGACGAGCATCGCGACGAGCTTCACAGTACAGCATCAGCGCCAGTAACCCCCGTGCTTCAGGTTCTTGCGGCACTAACTGAACGCATAAACGAGCCATCCAAATCGCCTCTTCTGCCAAACCACGATGCCGGAGATCGCGCCCATCTACCGTTTCCCAAACATTCGTATACGCGGCATAAATAGCCTCTAATACGGCAGCTAAACGACCTGGCAATTCGTCTACCTCGGGTAACTCAAAAGCAATGCCCGCATCCCGGATCTTTGTCTTGGCTCTCACCAGTCGCTGGCTCATGGTCGCAGGGGCAACCAGAAATGAGGAGGCAATCTGTGCCCCAGTCAGACCCAGTACCGTTTGCAGCATCAAGGGGGTGTGCATGGTTGGATCAATGGCAGGGTGAGCACAGATAAAGAGCAGTTTAAGTCGCTCGTCAGGAAAAGGATCTGAGACATCGGACAATTCAGTTTGTAAGTGCGCAAGCGCTGACTGGTCAGTTTGCAGGCTGCTTAATAGCGTCTCAAAAATTTTTGCTTGAACGCGATCGCGTCGTGACGCATCGATCAACCGATGCCGTGCTGCTACTAGCAGCCAGGATTCGGGATTATTGGGAATCCCGCTCTCTGGCCAGGTTTTCAGCGCCGTCAGGAAAGCATCGCCGAGGGCATCTTCAGCAGCCGCGATATCCCTGGTTCGAGATGCCAGATAAGCTACCAATCGCCCATAGGAGCTACGGGCTACCATTTCTGCCGCTCGACGTGCATCCATGGGTGGTTAACCTTTGGGAAGGGACTGTTGCCAGGCAGGTAACGCTTCTATACGAGCGTACCAGTCCCGAATGTGCGGATAGTTCTCCAGGGGAAACTGACCTGGAACGGCATAAATCAAGTCACCTGCAACTGCAAAGTCTGCCAGGGTCAGGTCCTGACCAACCAGATACTCCCGTACAGCCAGGTGCTGATTCAGGGCGATCGCCTCTTGATGAAATCGTTGTGTTGCCCGTTGAACGATCTGAGTATCGGGTTCTCCCTGCTGTAACAGCCCTTTGACAAAATTCTCATAGGCCAGGGTTTGGCAGGACTGATACCAGTGAGCCAACTGCCACGCCTGCCAGCGCAGAATATCCATGCGACTTTGCAAATCGTTCGGCCAGAGGGAGTTGGGACTCTGACTGGCCAGGTATTGCATGATCGCTGTGGATTCCCAGAGAATAAAGTCGCCATCCTGTAAAACTGGCGTTCGTCCGGTGGGATTGAGTTTGAGAAACTCCGGGGTTCGGCTCTCGCCCTCCACAATATTCACATACTGAAGTTCCAGCGGAAGCAAAAGATGAATCGCTACCGCATGAACTTTGCTGGTATTCGGTGAGGGAGGGAAATAGTAAAGTTTCATTGAATACGCTCCTAATCCTGATTCATGGGCAACAAGGGACGAACTTCTACAGCACAATTGCTGGCGGCAGGACAGCGGGCTGCCCAGTCCAGAGCCGTATCCAGATCAGCAACCTCAATGATGAAAAAGCCTCCCAGTTGTTCTTTGGTATCGGCATAGGGGCCGTCTTGAACCTTCCGTTGCCCGTTTTGCAGACGCAACGTTGTGGCCGTATGGCCGGGATAGAGGGCCGCTCCCCCTGCTGCTACTCCTGCCTCTACCAGGGCCTGAGAATAGGCGTTGTAGGCAGGCATATGTTTTTCTCGATCGGTGAAGTCTTGCTCGGTTTCGTAAACCAGAATGGCGTATTTCATAGATGGACTCTCTTTAGACGACATATCGCAAGCACAAGGGGCTTTATGCTTCTGCTTCTATGACGAGCAAACAATTGTCATTTCGACAGAACCTGAAAAATTTATCGCTGTCGCCATCTCACTGCAGCTTTGGCTATTTTCCCTGTAATGCCGTGAAATGCCCTCTGGAAGGGCGTTTCACGGCAGATTTGATTTTAGCGCCGATTTTTCCTGAAACACTGACCGCATTAGCGTTTCGGGAAAAATCGGCGCGATTTAGTCAAAAGTCCAGTATCTCATTTTCGGAATTCCGCCTCGGCTATGCCGAGGCGGAATTCCGAAAACCTATTTTTAGCGTTTTTCGCGTAGCGGGGGACACCGTCCACACAACGCAGGTAATTTCATTGCTGGAAATCTCCTTAAGCCGCCGAGTACGAGCAGTTTTATAATCAAAGAATGCAAAAGCTCACGATCACCCGACCTGACGACTGGCATCTCCATCTACGCGATGGCGCGGCGTTGAAAGCAGTTCTGCCGCATACGGTGCGTCAATTCGCCCGCGCGATTATCATGCCGAATTTAAAGCCTCCAGTCCGCTCGGTCACTGAGGCAGCAGCCTATCGCGATCGCATCCTGGCAGCAGTTCCAGCGGGCCAACAGTTTGAGCCGCTGATGACGCTCTACCTCACCGACAACACCAGCCCCGAAGAGATTATCGCGGCAAAAGCCTCTGGGTTTGTCAAAGCGGTCAAGTACTACCCAGCCGGGGCAACGACTAATTCCGATCTGGGGGTGACGGACATTCGCAAGTGCGATCGCGTCTTTGAAGCGATGCAGCAGGTAGATCTGCCTTTACTCCTGCACGGGGAAGTGACCGATCACACTGTTGATATGTTCGATCGCGAGAAGGTGTTTATCGAGCGACATTTGATCCCGCTCAAGCAGCGATTTCCCGTTCTGCGCGTTGTTCTTGAACACATCACCACCTCAGATGCAGTGCAGTACGTCCTATCTGCAAACAACATCGCTGCAACCATCACACCACAACATTTGTTATTCAACCGCAATAGCCTGTTCCAGGGGGGGATTCGCCCCCATTTTTATTGCCTGCCAATTTTGAAACGAGAGGAGCATCGCTCAGCGCTTTTGCAAGCAGCCACTTCTGGTCATCCTAAGTTTTTTCTCGGCACCGATAGCGCCCCCCATACCAGGAATAGCAAAGAAAGTTCCTGTGGCTGTGCTGGTTGCTATTCGGCTCTGCATGCGATGGAGTTGTATGCAGAAGCGTTTGAGAGTGCTGATGCCCTTGATAAACTGGAAGCGTTCGCCAGCTTCTATGGCCCCGATTTTTATCAACTTCCCCGCAACACCGAGCACATTACTTTGACTAAAACGACCTGGCGTGTTCCCGATGAAGTGCCATTTATGGAATCCGGCCTTGTGCCCTTACGGGCAGGTCAGGAAATGACCTGGCAAATGGCTTGACCCCAGTACAGCGCTTTGCGCTGAGATAGAACCAGAGTTTTTGTTGAGAGTCTCGCAGAGCGAGACTCTCAACAAAAACTCTGTACCTCATTTGCTTGAAAAGCGCTGTATCCCTGTTTTGTCACACTGCTTGGAGGATACTGTCGGAAAAATCTCGTTCCAGGCAGTCCTTCTGATGGTTGGTCACCCCCAAGGATGAAAAGGGGAATTTTCTAACCAGAGCCTGGAAACAAGATGCCTGCTCAATTTTTATCGGACGAAAGTGACAGAAGAGGGGTATGCAAAATCTCATCATTAAAATCCTTGCAAAGATTGCAAGAAATCTCTCTTGTTGACAGGTCAGGGTCTGCCTGAACCGTGTAAATTTGTATAGCTTGCCTTGCATTCTGTCATCAAACCTCATCCCCTGCCCCAAGATTTCTATGGCTACCCTTTCCAGCGAACTTGAGAAATTTTTCTTTGAAAACGATCGTTGGCAACCATCCGTAGCTGGCGAACTGGCTGCTCCCCCCTCTAATCTCTCGCAACAGCAACTCCCCAACGAGCGCGTCAAAGTTACCCTTGGCGACCTCCTCGATCTTGCGGGGGAGCGAACCTTCGGGTTTCTATTTGTGCTGCTGTCGTTTCCGTCTGCCTTGCCCATCCCGGCCCCAGGCTATTCGGTTCCCTTTGGAATTGCCATGTTGCTGTTAGCTGGACAGTTGCTTATCGGACGGGATAAACCCTGGTTTCCGAACAGTTGGCGGAATTACGGGTTTGAGGTGGCTAGTATTCGCCAGATACTCAAAGTAGGCTTGCCTTGGCTGCGGCGGATTGAGTCCATTTCTCGGCCACGCTTGACTCAGGTTTGCACAAGTCTCCCTGGTCGTACCGCAATTGGTCTGGCGATCGCCCTGATGTCAATTTCGATGATGATTCCGATCCCCGGCACGAATACCCTTCCGGCAATGGGAATCTTCGTCACAGGCTTTGGCTTACTGGATGATGACGGGGCAATTAGCCTGGGTGGATTAGCGCTATGTGTCTGTGGTTTTATCCTGTCATCTTCGATTCTGCTGGCGATCGCCTTTGGTGGCAGCAGTCTGCTCGATATGATTAAAGCTGCTTTAGGGCGCTAAAACCAAATATGCCGCAAAATGCCCTCTGAAAGGGCATTTTGCGGCATTGTAGAAAAAATAGTCAAAACTCCAGTAAGGATCACGGATTGATTAAAACCCGGAATTTAGTTTCTGCAAGCGCGGCCTGCAGAAACTAAATTCCGGGTTTTATTAAATTTCTCTTCTTAAGGGGATGGCTGGAGTGGGGGTTTCTCTTAGCAAGGACATTCGGCGCGATCAGCTTTCGGATCGAGAGCAGGCCGCAACTCCGAAGGAACCGCTACTCTATACACAGCCGATTTTCTGGTGGAAGCCGACTGCTGCCTCAGCAGATGACCTCCCGTGGTTAGGGAAGCTTTAGCGCAGTTCCAACCCCGTCGCTGTGAACCGCAATCGATCTGGGCGCACTCCCAGGGCGGTTTCGAGAGCCTCCCCGGCGATCATGCGGTAGGTTTCCAGCAACTCCCGGTCGTTTTGTTCGGTTGCGACGACGTAGCCTGCTAAAGGCAGGGTCGCCATCAGCACGAAGGTCTCATAGAGTTTTTGGCGCTCCTGACTGTTCAACGCTTTGAATGCCTCCGAGGAACCGAAGGCCGCGTCGCTGTTGGCCTGGAGGTTCATCAGCGCGGCCTCAGTGGGTTCCTCGCCGTAGTGCACCATATAGCAAACCCCTACCAGGTAGGAGAAGGCCATCGCTACGTTGTTGGGGCGACCCAAACGGCGAGCTTCTGCCTCGAAGGCTGTGAAGCCCTGGGTGAAGGTTTGGGTCATCTCGCGTACTAAGGCGGGGTCGTTGCTCAAACTGTTGGCGAACTGCGTTACCATCAGTCGCTGTGGGCTGGGGCCGAAGGTGGTTTGTGGAGCTGTTTGAGCCTGGGTACGGGCAGCGGCTTGAGCGCTCTGACTGTTGTTGTTGCGCCGATTGATGTTGTTGAGCTGTGCCTGAGCTTGACGCACCAGCGCAGCGTTTTGCTGAACGCTGAGGTAGGCATTCATGTTGCTGAAGCTGAGGCTGCTGGGGGCACCAAATTGAGCCAAAGCCGGACTACCAGAGACGGCAGCGACGAGGACAGCAGTGAGAATGGCTTTCATGGAAAGCTTCATGGGTTCTCCTGTAGGGATACTGGGATTTACACAGTTGAAAACTCGATCACGACGATGCACCGCTTATCACAATCCCCTTGAAGGCTTGATATGGTTTCCTTCATTTAGCTTCTCGTGGTCAGGGAGATTCCAATCTAATCTCTCACTGGAGGAAGTGTCTAGCAGCCATTTGTGCTGTATGTAACTGGGCGTGGAAAAGTCGAAACCCCCAAAGCTGTTCTGCCCACTGCGCGGGCAGAACAGCTTTGGGGGTTTCAAGCTTAATCGTGTCTAGCTACTTACTGGACTTTTGACTAAATTGCACCGATTTTTCCTGAAAAGCTGACTGCGTCGGCTTTTCAGGAAAAATCGGCACCAAACCCAAAAAAGCCGCGAAACGCTCTCTACGAGAGCGTTTCGCGGCATATTTAATTTTAGCGCCGATTTTTCTTGAAACGCTGGCGCTGCCAGCGTTTCAAGAAAAATCGGCGCGATTTAGTCAAAAGTCCAGTTATTAAGGGAACCTCGAAAAATTGAATTTTGACCAGATAGAATCTCAAATGAGACAGAGACATCGCGGCTCCACTGAGCAGTTGTCAGCTCTTGAGATGAACAACAGGTGTGGGCAAGTATGAATCAAAATAGAATTCACCCCATCCGGGTGCTTAATCGGCTACTTGCGTTTGTAAAAACGTGTAGCGCATCAAGTTGTAGGTCAAATGGCAATCCTAAATCGGTTGAAAGAAGGGGGTGGGGGCAGTGCCTCCGGGCTTTGAATCTCGGAGACTCACTTTGATATTTTTACGACAATGCTGCGAAATGCTCTCTAAGAGAGCATTTCGCAGCATTGTCGTAAAAATACAGCACTTTGCACTGACCTAAAAACCAAATTTTGATTTAGGAATCGCGCTCCGCGCGATTCCTAAATCAAAATTTGTACCTGATGCACTTGCAAAGCGCTGTAGTCAAAACTTCAGTCAGAAGGGGCGCAGGCAAAGCCTGCGTCCCTTCTGACAAACGATTCAAGATTGCTAGATTAATCACGATAATCGCCACCTGAAAACCTGCTTTCTTAAGCTGAAGTCGCAGGATTAGAAGCGCTGAAAAGACCTGAGGAAGTGCGATCGCGCCCTCATTGCAAAATGTTAAAAAACGCTGAGCATTTACTCTGTAAATGTTCACAAAAATTCGTGAAAAACCTTTGAAAAATTCCCTAAAGTGTAAATACGATTGAGCTGCAGATATTATCTTGCTGCTTTCGATTCATCATCTGTCCATATACTGCACTTATTTACTATGACCACAACCCTTCAGCAGCGCGAAAGCGCTAACCTGTGGGAGCGGTTTTGCAACTGGGTCACCAGCACTGACAATCGTCTTTATGTCGGTTGGTTCGGCGTTCTGATGATCCCCACCCTGCTGACTGCAACCACCTGCTTCATCATCGCCTTCATCGCTGCTCCTCCCGTGGACATCGATGGTATCCGTGAGCCTGTGGCTGGCTCCCTGATGTACGGCAACA
>CAZVXA010000195.1:0-12475 GCA_964630955.1 uncultured bacterium
GAATTAAACGGCGTTGCTGATTTGAAATATGATTTTTTGATTGTGTGGCGCGCGGAGCGCGCCACACAATCAAAAAATCATATCTGGATTAAGCAATTTCCAGATCACAAAACTCTATTTCCGATTAGGAGATTCCTGCAAAAGAAGTTATAGCGCTCCGCGCTCAGGCAAACCACAGATTTTCATGTGAGAGCCGCGCTCCGCGCGGCTCTCACATGAAAATCTGTACTGCACCAGACCGAGAAACGCAATACCTACTGAGAAGGCATAGCCTAAAGAGTAGGAAACTCCGATCGCCAGCGTTCAATCACACTCAACCAGCTCTGCTGAAGCATCGCCTGCCTCTGGTCGGTGGACTGCTGCCCGGTGGACTGTGTGGAAATCTTCAGCCGCACCCAGAGACAGCGATGATCGAGAAGACTCTGCTGACCCAGCAGCCAGGGCAACCATCGAGACAACTGGAGATCGTGGTCATAGCGGTTCTGCATAAACTGCGCTCCCGTAACGGTAGCGTTTCCACGGGGATTGATGCAGCTATCCAGGTAGATAAACTGGCGATCTTGAGAGAGCAAATAGGCACCAGCGGGATGCTGGATCAGGCGACTCTGCACTGACTGAGACTGCTGCTGGTATTGCTGTAACAGCGTCGGGATGTCTCCCTGAGTATTGATCAGGTAGCGCAGTTCCAGCGTCAGCGTATAGCCCGTTTGACGGTAGTGATAAACAGCTCCGGATCGAATTTGACTGTAGCGCGATCGCCCCTGGGAAGCAATGGGAGTCTGGGACTGGAGTTGCCAGCCGGACAACGGTATCGCCTCTGGCATCGCCACCACCGCTGGTTCCCGTCTGCCCACCTGGGGATCGATCGCCACTGTTGCCACCGTCAGGAGTAACCCGACCGTAGTCATTCTCAACAACCAGAGCTGGAGCGAACGCGCCGTCATTTCACGACCCCCGAGACATAGCTGACCCCACCCAATAGACCAATGGCGATCATTGAAAATATTTGTGACCCTTCTGAACCGTGCCAGTAGGCAAATGTCTCTGGATTTGCCACCACCAGTGCCATCAGCGCTACGCGGATACTGCTAACCGTAAAAGCGATCGCCACCACAGCGCCCACCAATCCCAGACCCATTCGCCGTCCTGGGGTGGTCACGACAACCAGAAGCAGAACCAACTGAAGCAACAAAATCAGCACGGGAATTCCCGTGCAGTGAAACCAGACTTCTACCGCGCCCTGGTCGAGCCGAATCACCAATCCCTGACGCACCACGTTCACCCCCAGGTAGTGCAGGATGAAGGTGGCAAACTGAGCAGTGAAAACCTGAATCGGTTCTCCAATGGTGACTTCCAGCAGCCGCTCAGTCGGCCCCTTCGGTAGCATGATAATGAGCAGGAGCAGGCATTCTCGCCAATATTGCCGCAGTCGGGTGCCGGAGGCCAGCAGTCCCACCCCCAGCAGCGCCAGCCCTGGAAACACCCTGACAAAATCCGATTCAAACCGAAAAAGAAACACACTTCTGGTCAACATCAGTCCCAGCAGCAGTACGCCCACCAGACTGGAGAGGCGATCGCTCCCCAGCCTCAGACGGTTCTGCCTGCGCTTGAGCAAAACGAGTAATGCACCCCAACAGAGGGCATTCAGCGTGAGCTGATCGGTCTGTCCGATCACTCTCCAGGTGAGCAGGAGGTGGAACAGCGCCAGCAGGGCTACATTCCCCCACAGTAGTAATCTGGGACTATGCCAGGTCGTGGTCAACAGTTGCTTCATAGATATCAGAGGTGGCACATTCAGCACCTACTATCGACGGCGAGCGCGACGAGAGGGCCAGCGGAGGCGCGGCAGTTTGGGCAATTTTAGTGTGGGAGAAACATAGGCTGGCTCGTTTTGATAGGAGCTGGCGCGGCGAGTCCAGGCGGTCATCTGCCAGATGTAAATGAAAAATAGCCCGGCGATCAGGGACTGCACCACCAGTTTGATCGTGTTCTTAACCAGGTTGCGCTGCACATTGCTCCGGGCCATTTCCGCTTGCTGATCGGCCTGTGCTTTGGCCCGGTTGAGGTTGAGTAAGATCTGTGCTTTGGCCTGCTGCGGGCTGTTAGGAATATCGGGCAGATTTCCCTGCTGATCGGGCGTCGGAACCAGATTCTTTAGCTCTTCGGGGGAGGCGCGATCGAGTTGTTTGCGGGTGGCATCGAGCTGCTGTTTCTGCTGGCTCACCTGAGTAGTAATCTGATTATTGTTGAACTGGTTGATGCGCACCGAATTGCTCATTACCAGGGGGACTGTCAGCAAAGACAGAATGCCAATCACCAGCGTCATCCACGACAGGAGATTCAGGATCAGCCGTTCCTGTTTGCTGCGGAAGCGGGTGCCACCGTAGAAGATCAGCATCAGTGCCAGCATGGGGACTGGCACCAGCTTGATGACATCGCCAATCGTTTGATATTCCCAAACGGGGTTGGTAAACTCGGGGGGCAGCAACACATACAGCAGGTCTGCAAAGCACAACATCAAGAGTGCATAGCCAATCCTGCGAGACATCAGTAGCGTAGGCTGCTGTTTCAGGAGTGCGAAAGTTTCGGTTTGGGCAGTTGCTTCTACGGGAGACTGCGAATCAGTCGCCGCACCTGGAAAATTGGGAGTGGGTTGGATCTCTGAAGCCGTCATAGAAGTTGCAGTACGTTGATGACTTCAGCTTATAAAAGAGATGTTTGCGATAGTGTTTGCCTAAGAGCCTATCCGCGAACCCAAATTCTGGCAGGCGTGACGCTACAGCGTCACGCCTGCCAGAATTTGGGTTCGCGTTTTTTGGATAGACATTAACTACCTGGACTTTTAACTAAATTGCGCCGATTTTCTCCAAAACGCTGACGCAGTCAGTGTTTTGGAGAAAATCGGTGCTAGCATTAGACATACCGCGAAACGCCCTCTGCAAGAGCGTTTTGCAGCTTTTTTGGTTTTAGCGCCGATTTTTCCTGAAAAGCTGACGCAGTCAGCTTTTCAGGAAAAATCGGCGCAATTTAGTCAGATTGTTTGATTGTGTGTCGCACGGAGCGCGTCACACAATCAAACAATCACATTTCAAATTACCAACGCCCAGCCGGGACGATCGCAAATCTATACATCCTATACGTGAAAGAAAACACTTGAGAGAATGCGATCGCAAATCTGATCATCGCAGACTGAGAATGTCGGCTCCAGAGATTTTGAAACGATGGCTTCACTCTCCTCAGGATCTCAGCGCTTTTTGTCCTCTCGGCAGCGGCGATGGCGGTGGGGGTCTACCCGATTATTCTGGGCAATGGTTCTCGTGGTGATGATCGGGTATATTCCAGTGCGGCTTGCGATCGCACATCTGATTGCCCCAACTCCCCAACTCATCCTGTCGCTGGGTGGACGCCCTGCACGGGAAGCCGTAGCGGCGGAACTGGCGGCCAATCATCCTGAACTGAAGGTATGGGTGTCTTCGGGTCTATTGCCTGAAGCAGCACGCAGCGTCTTTCATGCAGTCGGAATTTCAGAGGAGCGCTATCGACTGGACTATCGGGCAGTCGATACGGTGACCAACTTCACAACCCTGGTTGATGATTTGAACCGTCAGCACATTCACCATATATATCTGGTGACCTCGGATTACCATATGCCCCGGTCACGGGCGATCGCCGCCATCGTTCTGGGGAGTCGCGGCATTACGACCACGGCGGTCGCGGTTCCCTCTGCCCATCCTCCTGAATCACAATTGCGCACTGTTCGTGACATCCTCCGATCGATTTACTGGATCTTCACAGGACAAACGGGCGCACAACTGAACAGCTTCAAAAATTGAGCTAGATAGCTATGTATTTAAACCGCTACCAACTCGGCTCGTATACACCCGGTGCTTCCTACTGGAAACAACTGCTGTGGTACTTTTTGGGTTCCCCCTACGTTCAAAATCGCTGGTTGCCATTTTCTGCCCCAAAGGCATGGTTACTGCGGTGCTTCGGTGCGCAAATTGGCAGACGGGTGCGCATCAAGACGGGGGTGCGCATCAAGTTTCCATGGCAGCTCACGCTTGGGGACTATGTTTGGCTGGGGGAAAACGCCTGGATTGATAACCTCGCTCCTGTCGTCATCGACAGCCACGTTTGTATTTCCCAGGATGTATACCTCTGCACCGGCAACCACGATTGGAATGACCCGGCCTTTGCCTTGATGCCTGCGCCCATTCACATTCAGCAGGGAAGCTGGATTGCTGCCCGTGCGGTAATTGGGCCGGGAGTCACCGTTGGGCGAGGAGCCGTATTAACACTGGGTAGCGTCACCGGGCGATCGCTGGAGCCAATGTACGTCTACAGCGGCAACCCTGCCCTTGCCACAACCCGCCGCAAACTGTCTGACAAAGTTTTAGAGGAAGTAAGATGAGCATCACTGTTGGGCCAATTGAGACCTATGTGACGGATTCGGATTTGTCGAATCCCACCAACTACGCCGAAGTCGGCACTCAGGAACAGGTGTCTGTCAATTTGACCTCCAGTACCCTCTGGCTGGTAGACAGCAGCACTCTGAATACGCAGACGGTGAGCACCTCACCGATTGTCGAACAACCCCTGGAGCCGAGCGTCCAGGACTCGGTTCTGTTTGCCAATATCGACACCACCGCACCTGGCATTTCTCTGCCTGCTGCGATCAACGACGGTACCTCCGTCACCTCTCTTCAAGACACTAATCCACTGCTGCTGGCGGAGGTGAGCGGCACTTCCCAGTTCAGTGCCACCACCACCACCACGGGACTCACATCCTCATCGACCGGCACAGATCTCTTCACAGCGGACACCCCAACGTCAACATTCCAGACCCCAAACATCACCTCTTCTATATCATTGCCGGGTGTACCCGGGACTGAAACACCCGGTACGTCCCCCGAACCGGATGGTTCTACCCCTTCCATCGTGACTCCCCCGCCCTCTCCCTCCACCCCCGTTCCGTTTGGTGTGTCAACAACGCCGGGAATTCTCTTGCTGCTAGTTTTGCTGGGCGCTGTCCGCCTTAGAAAACGTGCCCAACTGCTCAATAGCTGAATTCATCTGGAGTATTGATTAACCTATGGCTTTCCTCAAATACCTTGCTTCTTTCCTGGGTTTCAAGAATACAAAGCCAGTACCTCAACAATCCTCCGCAAGCAACCCAACCCACACCATCAATCTTTCAATCGTCACGCAGTTCTATCCACCGGACTATGCGGCCACCGGGCAATTTGTAGAGGAACTGGCGCGTAACCTGTCCCAGCAGAAAATGCAGGTGCAGGTCTTCACCGGGCAGCCGGGATACGCTTTTGGCATGGAGCAGGCTCCGCAGTTTGAACAGATGGGCCTGGTGGAGGTGCGGCGATCGCGCGTCACCTATTCTCGCAAACGCCTGGGCAGAACTCTGAGCAGTGTACTTTTTTGTGCCCGCAGCGCCCTCCACCTGTTAAACAAGAAGCATCGGGGCGACATCATCCTGTTTGTCAGTGAGCCACCCTACCTGCAAACCCTGGGCTACATCTTCCACAAACTGTTCAAAATCCCCTACGCTTGCCTGGTTTACGATCTGTACCCTGATGTTGCCGTTGAACTGGGCATTCTGTCTGAACAGCACTGGCTGGTGAGACTCTGGAACAACATCAACAGAAGGGTCTGGAACTGGGCAGAGGCGGTGATTGTCCCCAGTGAAACCATGCAGGAACGGATCGTCGCCAGGGCACCGGAACTGGCAAAAAAGATTTCTGTAATTCACAACTGGGCCGACCCAACCTGGATCAAACCCATTGATAAACAGCACAATACATTTGCCAAAACCCATGAGCTGGTGGAACCATTCACCGTTCTCTATTCGGGCAACATGGGGCGCTGCCACGATATGGACACGATTCTGGGAGCCGCTAGAGAACTGAGCACCGAGCCAGTGCGATTCGTATTTATCGGGGGTGGGCCGAAACGCCAGGAGTGCCAGGAGAAAGTTCAGGAATGGGGACTTTCAAACTGTCAATTTTTGCCCTATCAGGAAAAGTCGCTGTTGCCCCACTCTCTGACCGCCTGCGATCTGTCGCTGGTCAGTGTCGATGTGGGGATGGAGGGACTGGTCGCCCCCAGTAAGTTCTACTCTGCCCTGTCGTCGGGTCGCCCGGTCGCGGTGATCTGTGAACCCCACTCTTACCTGCGCCAACTGGTGGCGGAAGCAGACTGTGGCGCAGCCTTTAACAATGGAGACAGTCAAGGGTTGGCTGCGTTCATTCGCTATCTGGCCAAAGATGCCCAGATGAAGGGCCAGATGGGCGGTGCGGGACATCGATTTATTGCCTCCCATTTCACCCCACAGACGATCAGTCAGCAGTATTTGAAGGTCTTGCAGCGGGCCGTTCTCAAGGACACAGACCTGTACCGGGCAGTGGAACAGGGAGAATTCCGGGTGCATTATCAACCCCTGATGTCACTTTCAACGAACCGGGTCAGGGCAGTAGAGGCGCTACTGCGCTGGCAGTGCCCGACTCGCGGACTACGGGAGGCAAGTGAGTTTCTTGCAGCGGCAGAAGAAACAGGACTGATTGTGCCGATTGGATGGTGGCTGATCAATGAAGCCTGCCGCCAACTGCACGCGTGGCAACAGCAAATTCCCCACTGTAAACCGCTGAAACTGCACGTGAACCTTTGTTTGGAGCAATTCCGTCAGTCTGACCTGATTCCCCAGCTCGATCGCATTCTGCACACCAATCACCTCACAGGCCATGATCTGGTTCTGGAGGTCAGCGAGATGGTGCTGATGGCAGATCCAGCAGCAACCACAGCGATTCTGCTGCAATTGCGATCGCGCAATATTGAAGTGTGCATCGACAATTTCGGGACGGGTTCAAACTCGTTAAATGTGCTGCACCGCTTCTCCGTAGGGGCACTGGCGATTGATCGGTCTTTGATTGCTCGATTTACCAACAACGATGTAACGGAAAAGCTAATCAACACCATCATCACGCTGGCGCATGATCTGGATATCGCCGCCAGCGCCAGGGGAATTGAAACTGAAGCTCAACTGCACCAACTGAAAGCAATTGGTATCCAGCAGGGCCAGGGTTTCATTTTTACAAAACCCGTTCCTGCTGATGAGACAACCCAACTGATCATGCAGCACAACCAGCCGAGATTGACGAACCCAGACCTCGTGGATCACCCGATCGCGCCACCGTCAGATGCCACCCAGGAAGTACCGCTGGTGCTGGTGGTTGATGATGACCGGATGATGCGAGTCCTGCTGCGTCGGGCAGCAGAGAGCGAAGGTTATCGGGTCATCGAAGCAGAGACAGGAGAACAGGCGATCGCTCTCTATCGCAGTGATAGTCCCGACCTTGTTCTGCTGGATGCAATGATGCCAATGATGGATGGTTTCACTTGCTGTACTCAATTGCGTCAACTGGAAGCCCCAGCTTCAACAATGACAGAGACAATCCCGGCACACGCCCTTGTGTTGATGATTACCAGTCTCGATGATGGTGAATCTGTCGATCGCGCCTTTGCGGTCGGAGCCACCGACTACATCACGAAACCTGTCAACTGGGCAGTGCTACGACAGCGAATGCGCCGTCTTCTGTCCACGTAATTGCAAGTAAAGTTAAACCCATAAAGGAGTGGCGCGGTACAAGCATCGTGCCACTTTTTTATGACTGTCGCTATCCACGGAAGAAGAATCAATGGCATTGCTGATTGGGAGGATGAATTTTTGTAGAGAGCCGCGCTTAGCGCGGCTCTCTACAAAAATTCATCCCTGAATTAAGCAACGCCGAATCAATAACCGTTTGTTCCCTACCGGGTGACCGTACAGGGTTAACCATTGCCCTGTATGGGGTTACGTGATATCCAAGTTTTTGTGGGAGAGCCGCGCTCCATGCGGCTCTCCCACAAAAACTTGTAGGTCATTCAAGTGGAACTGGCTGTCATCCAGACTAATTCTGGCAGCAGACCAGTAGCTTTACGGCTTTTCCATTCCTACCGGGAAACTGTTCCTGTTCCAGAAGAAGACCCTGTTCCAGTTCTCGCCTCAGCAGAGAGTTGACGGTTGTTGCCCGATTGAGGCATTCGGTCAGTAGATGGGTCATGCCAAAATACTGCTGTAACTGCTGTTGCTGCTGCGGGTTGAATTTCCACACATGCTCCATGTCCCGCCAGTCCATCAGAAGTGAGCAAAACTGTTCTTTCCACAGATTGCCGTTGGTCTGCCACCAGGAGTGCCATTCCTGTGCAGAGGAATCGGGATCGGGCAACAGTGCTTTGAGCCATTCAAGCATTTTGGCGAACTCAGGCTCAATTTCAAATCGCTGTTCCAGATCTAGAAGCGACCAGAGGGTTCCAATTTGTATCGGAGTGGGGCTGGGTTCTATTGCTTCCAACAGTTGGAGAATCTGCGCGATCGCCAGGTCAAGCCGAAAATCAGTAGTCCCGAGTTGCGGGGTTTCTTCAATCAGTTCGTGCATCGTCTGACGCAGCGCCATCAGCAATTCGATGGGGTTTGGTAGCAGATTGATGGTTAATAAAACAACTGGATGCAGTGCTTCCTCAATTGCCTGATTGGCCAGATTTTGGAGTACTGTAGGATTCCCTAGAAGATGCCGGGAAACGATCGCCTGAGCCGCCAGATATTCCTGAAACACCGTATGGGAGAAGGCGTAAATCTCGTGTGCCCGTTCCACAATTAAGCCATGTTGAAGGGCGATCGATCGTAGTAGGTCTTCGCTTTCAGCCCACAGCATTTCTGGTGTGTCATAGGCATAGGGCAACGTCATTAAATGGTTGGCAATCATCTGTATGCCTTCGCTTTTCTCAAATACATAGCGCCCTTGCTCCAGCAATCTCATCGCCAGATGGGCCAGAACATTGCGCTTGAGGGGCAATGGAAAGTTTTGATCCCGCTGGATTCCTCTGGCACTGTCCCATCGGGTCAGAAGGGCAGCCAGTCCAGCCTGGTAGAGTTTTTCAGGTCTGATGGGCAGCGTGTTCTGCTCCTGAAAAACCAGACAGGTTAGATGAAGCAGTAGCGGAGTGCTGGCCAGTTCACGAATCGATCGATGATCGGGATGCTGTAACTGATTGATGAATTCTTCTGCTTTGGCCGCTCCAGTTGTCGGTATTTCCTCGTTCATCGCGGCAAACCACTTGCGGATAAATGTTTCGATCTGGTTCTGGTCAAAATCGGCCATTTCCACATACGTAAATCCTCGGAACTGGTAGTCCAGACCCGCCAGACGAGAGGTGACAATCATTCGATTGTGATGGTACAGCTCAGCAAATTGCTGGATTTGATAGCAGATGACGTTACGCTCAGACTCGATAACCTCATCCAGGCCATCCAACAATAGCAACACTTTTCCCTCTTGCAGGAGTGATTTTACCTGCTCCTGAGATAGCCCCGCAGGCTGTAACTGTTGATAAATCCGTTCAAACAGGTCGAGAGAGGGATTGGTTTTCAGGTCGATCGCCAGACTGTGTAGGGATATCAGAACTGGAAGCCGTTCACCATCAAACACTTCTTGAATACACTGCATCGCCAAATGCTGTAAAAAAGTGGTTTTGCCGATTCCGGGTTTTCCCAAAATTACGAGTTTAGAGCAAGCTGCCGCAACCTCAACCGCAGATTCGACACCCTGTGTTTGCTGTCGGTCGGGAGACAGCCACTCTCTTCTGGCCGTCCCCCCAATCTGTAACTCGGATATCTCCATCCAGCGACGATGGTTAAGCTGCCGCAGGACATGAGCCTCTGTGTAGACTGCATCGATCGCCAGTGGATGAGAGGTATCTAGCGCTGTCTGTAATGTGCCGCAGGTTGCCTCGATCGTGCAGAGAAGCTGCTGTCGTGCCTGCTGTATCCACCCCTGATGAGCGGATGGTGTCAGAACTGGCTCCAGGCCGATGTCGAGTTCCTCTGGACGACAGGCAATCTCTTCCCAATCAAGGTCCAGCCGAAAGCAGACATCAATAAACAAGTGCCGTTCAATCGGTCTACCCGAGAAGAATTTCCAGATCGATTGACGAGTTTCCAGCCCAACTTCAGAGGCAAGGTACTCCTGCGTCCAGCCAGTCCGTCGAAATGCTTGTTTTGCTTTGATAATGCCGGATTCGGATGCCTTGAGCGATCGCCTTGCCATAAGCTTCTCTAAAGCCCTTGCCTGATACATACAGATGAGCGCGCACCCTTAGTTCCTTCCAATTACAGCGCTTTGCAAGCGCGTGTGGTACAAAGTTTTTGTTGAGAGCTGCACCCCGGCGGCTCTCAACAAAAACTTTGTTTCTATCTCAGCACAAAGCGCTGTATCTGAAAATGATCTAAGTTTGCACTACTCAATCATTCTGGAAACGATTGAAGAATCCGGAGAAGGAAAATGAAATTCGTCTCAAATTTTCTCTTTGAAATTAGATGAAATTACTTAGGAGAAAGAATCAGTAATTTCACTTATAAGTAGGTAGGCGCGACTAAGCTTGAACCCCCAAAAGCTGTTCCGACCTTCGACTTCGATCAGGTCGGAACAGCTTTTCGGGTTTCGACTTTTTCCACACCCACTTACTTATTACTTCGGCAATATTTTAGAATGCAAAAGTTAAATAGAATGCTTTGTGGGGCGTGAGAAGCGCGCCACACAAAGCATTCTATTTAACTGCCGAAGTAATAACTATCCTAAATCTGTTGTGAGAAGGGGTGTGGGGGCAGTGTCTTCAAGCAGGGGTTCCAACGTTCGGCTGAGCTCACGTCGAAGCCCTTGCACCCTCTCACAAATCAAATAGGATTGCTATATATCTTGCCCAATTTGATCTTTGAGTCAGTTGAATAGGAGGCAGGAAACTCCGCTCAAATCTTTCTTTCTCAAGAAATTTGGAATTAACATATAGCACTTTTTACTGTGATAAAACCAAAGTTTTTGTTGAGAGTTGCGCTCCGCGCAACTCTCAACAAAAACTTTGTACCTCACGCGTTTGCAAAGCGCCGTATAGCAATCCTAAATGGGTGATGAGAGAGGAGGCAGCGTTGCTCGCCCCCTTTCTCACCACCCATCTCATCAATGATTTGGGATTGCTAAGAGCCTATCCGAAAACCCAAATTCTGGAGCGCGCGACGTTACAGCGTCGCGCGCTCCAGAATTTGGGTTTTCGGTTTTCGGATAGGCACTAAGTCACTGGAGATTTGACTATTTTTTCTGCAGTGCCGCAAAACACCTTCGCAGAGGGCGTTTCGCGGCATATTTGGGTTTAGTGCCGATTTTCCCTGAAACGCTGACGCAGTCAGCGTTTCAGGGAAAATCGGCACAGTTTAGTCAAAACCCCAGTAAGTCAGTGGGTGTGGAAAAAGTTGAAACCCCAAGAGCTGTTCCCCCCGCAGCGCGGGGGGAACAGCTCTTGGGGTTTCAAGCTGAATTGCGCCTACATACTACTCAGGTAATTTCTTTCGTAGAAATCTCCTTAGTTCAATGCATGAGGCTACTTTTTTACAGGCGATTAGATGAGAATATTGGATCCCATCAACAGTCGATTGGGTCTCACGTCTCGTAAGATAACAAGAGTCGTGAAGCTGCTGGTGGTTCCAGGTCCATCGGCATCAACTTGTACCTGTGTGTTAGAACCCGATCGAACAAATTGTAGCCATCCATCTGCGATCGGATTAACACCTTTGTAGCCCAGATCATCGAAGACATCTGATAGAACCAGTGTGTCTTGATTGGGGTTGAAGTCTCTGATGACATCGGTGCCCTCCTTCGCAGAGTGATAAACAAATTGGTCACGACCGCTTCCCCCCGTAAGGGTGTCATTCCCCATACCTCCTACCAGGGTATCGTTGCCATTGCCGCCATACAGTTGGTCATTGCCATCACCACCTCGTAACAAGTCATTGCCACTCAGTCCTTGGATGACATCATCACCACCCTGTCCGTTAATCACATCATTTGATTGAGAAAATCCATTGACATGGTTATTTCGGTCATTGAGGAAGGTGACTGAATTGCGATTCCAGATCGAGCGTTGAGTCGAGTTGGCATCGAAAACATCAAAGCTATCCTGGATAGTGGTTTGTCCATTAAACAAGATATTACCCTGATCTACTTGGCCTCCAGTGCGACGCAACAGGTTATCCAGATTCTCCAACGCAAAGTCTCTCAGCACAACCCTCGTATTTGCTACTCCCGCAAAGGAGAGTTTCAGATCGTTGTCTGCCTGGGTTAGTAGCAGGTTGCGAGCCTCAAGACCTGCTCCCTCAAATTTGAGGGTATCCACTTCAGCCCGGATTGCCAGAGGTGGATTGGATCCCGTACCGATGCCGCCAAAGTTGGTGATGGTAGTTGTTCCACTACCAGCAGGGATAACAAAGGTATTTTGTCCGCCTGCACCAGATAAAATAGGACGCTCATCCTGAATGGTGACGGTGACGGAACTAGCGTTGGGGTCAACATTGTACGCTTCTCCATCCAACAAGGTGAAG
>CAZVXA010000196.1:0-12395 GCA_964630955.1 uncultured bacterium
CCCCCCCCCCCCCCCCCCCCCCCCCCCCCCCCACAACCTGTACTGAACTAGACTGGGAACTGCTATACAGTGCTTTTCGCTGTAAATATAGCGTTTCTCAGTTGGATGAAGTACGGGGTGTGCCCCTGCACCCCGTACTTCATAACAGCGGGAACTGCCATAGTTTGAGTGCGCGCCGTGCAGAGAGCGGCGCGCACTCAAACTATGGCAGGCTATTCAAG
Source organism: uncultured bacterium (assembly GCA_964630955.1). Taxonomy (GTDB): domain Bacteria; phylum Cyanobacteriota; class Cyanobacteriia; order Elainellales; family Elainellaceae; genus CAZVXA01. The sequence continues at coordinate 222 of CAZVXA010000196.1, forward strand.
TGAAACCGCTATAAAAAGTGGCGCGGTACTGGGTACTGCGCCACTTTTTATAGCGGTTTTCAGGATGCCATCCTACCGACTATGGTTCTGCCTGCTCCAACAGCCGTAGAGACAGCAACAGCTCAGCCAGCACTCGCTGGAAAGCATAATAAAAGCCTGCCCGCCCATCCAAAATTCCCCTGTGAACGATGAGGCAATAAAATAGCACGATGATGGGAGCCAGGACTTTATGCTGACGGATGCGATCGCTCAGGCTCATATTCATCGGAGACGCCGCAGTCAGCTTCTTGACCTCCAGCGCCACATAGCGATCCTGTGCCCATAGCCAGCGGCTCAAAGACTTGCGATCGTCATGGTGAATGGGAGATGCAAGATGACCAACCCGCCCCTCTACCTGTAAGAGTTGAGTATGACCATCGTCAATATAGGTCGCGCTTTGTTTGCGGAATAACGCAACGCGCGGTGGTAACAACGTTGCCCTGAGTGGTTTTCCAAAAACACAGTACTTGAAGCGACACTCATAGCCATTCAGACCGGGCTGGGGCATTAGTTGGGCCATCTCCGCAATCAGATCGTCGGTCAACTGGTAGTCGGCATCCAGCGACAGGACCCATTCGGTCGTGACCTGTTCCAGGCCATAGTTCCACTGGATTGCATGGGTATCAAACCGACGCTGAAATGGTTCAACCTGGGGATAGGCTTGCAGGATTTGCAGTGTCTCATCGGTGCTATCGCTATCAACGACTACGATGCGTTTTGCCCAGGAGAGTTTTTCCAGCGTGCGCTGGATGTTGGGTGCTTCGTTGTAGGTGAGAATGACGGGTGTAATGGTTTCCAGCATGGAGCGTCGGAGAATTATTGGGACTAATCAATCAGACACGACCCAGCAAACCGTGATAGTGGGTTGTCAACTGCATGGCAATTGCTTGCCAACTGTAGGTATCGTGGACAATTTGGCGGGCGCGATCGCCCATTGCACGCAGCAGTGAGGGATTCTGTAAACCTTGCCGAACTGTGGATGCGATCGCCAACGGTTCCTGCGGTACCACCCAACCCAACTGCGATCGCTGCACCAGAGAAGCCAGCGCAACCCCCGGCGTCGTGACGACGGGCAATCCCGCAGCCAGAGCCTCCAGGAGGGCAATGCCAAAGTTTTCGGAGTGGGAAGTCAGCGCAAACAAATCTGACCCTTGCAGCAGCAACTCCTTCAATTTTCCATTCACAAAGCCCAGTCGGTGGGTGCGTTGAGCCAGACCAGCAACCTGAACCAGACGATCAACTTCCGCTTCATACTCTGGTGTCCCGTTCCCGGCGATCACCAGATGAAAACGCTGTCCTTGAAGCTGTCCCAACGCCGGAATTAGCGAATCTAATCCTTTCTTGGGGTGCAGCCGTGACATAAATAAAATGATTGGCTCATCGCCCGCCAGTCCCAATTGCCGCCGCAGGAGCGATCGCGCCTCCAGCATTGGGGCAGGTTGAGTCAGCCCATGCGGCAGGATGAAATGAGGCGTTGTAAAACCCTGTTGTGCCGCTTCCTGCTGCTCCTGCTCAGAGGTGAAATGAATGGCGCGACTATGATCCAGATTATTGCGTTCCAACAGATTGAGATAAATCTGTTTCTTGTGTTTACTCTGCTGTAATGACCAGTTGCAGAGTTGCCCCAGGGGGCGAGCGATGTAGGGAACCCCCTGCAACCGGGCAGCAGTCATCGCCGCCGTAGAGGGGTAGGAGAAAATTGCATGGACATGCACCAGGTCATAGTCAGTGATATTCTGCCAGAGCCAACTGGAGAGGGTGCGAGAAAAAGCAAACTCGCGCATCGCTGAGATTTTCGGTGAGAACCGGGGGAAGAAGCGAACTGGAATTCCTTCATGTTGACTGAGCTGATTCACTGGAACATCCAGCAAATCAGGGCCGTGATCGTTTGTCGTAGCGATTTCAGCATCAATTCCTTGCTGTCTTAAGGAAGACACCATCCCCAGAACGGCCTGACTTGGCCCCCCGCGCAGGGGCGAGATAGACGGAATTACGTGGAGAACTTTCATGGCTGTAACTTGCTGTATAACGGTGAATGCGCTGTCTTCGATGGGGCGAATACGGGGATATCTGGTAGGAACTGCGCCAGCGTTTGCCGGAAGCGATCGCCCCCAAAGTTCTGGATCACGGCCTGCCGGAGTGCCTCTGGCTGATACATCAACGGCTGATCATAGGTGCCCTGCAAAATTTGAATGAGCGTCTGGGCGATGTCCTGGTCATCATCTGGGTCAACCAGTGCCCCCAGTTCACCTCCCTTCAGCGCATCCACTGAGCCATCCTGATTACCCGCCAGCACTGGTTTACCAGAGGCCAGTGCCTCCAGGAAAACAATGCCAAAGCCCTCCAGTTTGCTGGGCATGGCAAACACATCACACAGGTTGTAATACTGGCTCAACTCCTCATCGGGGATAAACCCGGCCAGAGTGACACAATCCTGCAATTGCCTGTTCTGGATTTCCTGTTCCAGGCGGGGGCGATCGTCTCCTCCGCCCACAATCAAATAATGGACGTTAGGAATCACGCGCCGAATTTCTGGCAGTGCAGCCAGTACCCGATCATAGGGATGATAGGTTTCCCCGGCGGCCAACCGATTGACCGTGAGAATAATCGGCTGATCGGCAGACAAACGATGGCGCTCCAGCAGAGCAGGCGGTTTACCTGCAATACAAAATCGATCGGCATCAAAAGTGTTGGGCAACACCAGCAGCCGTGCTGGATCGAGGGCCTGCTGCTGCAACAGGCGATCGCGGGTGTAGCGACTGACAGAGAGAATCCGATCGGCATAGTTGAGCGATCGCCGCAGCGTTGAATTTTGAATATCCCAGGCTTCAAACCCGTGGGCAACCGCCCAGTAGGGAATGCCCAGCCAACGTTTGAGCCAGTAGGCCAATGGCGCAAAATTGAGGTGTGTCGTGATAATCAGCGAAGGACGCTGCACCAGACCCGCCGCCAGCGCCGTTGCGGCAAAGGATGGTGTGCGCAGTTGCGGTGGCAAATGCCCCAGGGTAATTGCAGCCTGACTCTGGGGCGTTTTGCGGTCGTGCATTAGAAAGACCTGGGGAGGGCAATCAGGTGCAATTTGCTGGAGGGACTGCAGGAAAAATGCAGAATAGGTTTGAATCCCGCCCTTGAAGTCAAACATCCCCGGTGCCCAGAGATGGATCGATGGATTAGTCATGCCTGTCACTCGTCACGGAGAGCAGAATCATCCGCAATGAACCCGCAAATCTGTCGAAGAAAAGCGGCTGTACACAGGCTGCCAGCAGTAGCGAACTGACGCCGACAGCGATCAACCCGTAATCCAGTCCTGCGACGGTGAGCGCCCAACTCCCACACCAGGCGGCCAGACTCCAGATCACCGCAACCGCAGCGGGGGTAGACAGCCCTGCCTGCAACAAACAGTGGTGCAAATGTCGCTGGTCCCCGTAGAGCGGAGATTTGCCATCCAGCAGCCGACCGACGATCACCCGCACCATGTCAAGCAGGGGTACCGCCAGTACCAGATAAGGCAGGATCAGGTTTTGAAATTCTGAGCTGTTGGTAGTTGTGGTTATCCCCACTGCCGCCAGCACAAACCCAATCAAATATGATCCTCCATCCCCCATGAAGATCCGCGCGGGATGTCGATTAAAGTGCAGAAAACCCAAAACTGCTGCTGCCAGCGCCAGTGGCAATAAACCTACCATTGAGGACTGGGTCTGCCAACACAGGAGGCTGAGGGTAACCGCAGCGATCGCACTCACACCACTCATCAGACCATCTAATCCATCAATCCAGTTGATGGCATTGGCAACGCCCGCCAACCACAGAAAGGTGATGGGAAGACTGAACCATCCGGTTGGTAGTTCTCCCAGAAAGGGGATGGGCAGATGCTCGACACGAATCCCCATACTCCAGACCAAACCAACAATGATCGCTTGCAGCCCCAGGCGGAGCAGCGATGAAAGGTTGAACACATCATCAGCCAACCCAATCAAGAAAAAGCTGGTACCGCCAACCAGAATTCCGGTCATCTGCCAGAAGTCTGGATTCGACATCTGGTTAAACCCTCCCAGAGCATAGGCGACCAGCAACGCCACCACCATGCTGACAAAAACGGCGACTCCACCAATTCTGACGATGGGTTTGTGATGAACTTTGCGGTGGTTTGGGCGATCGACAAAACCTAGATGCAGCCCCACTCGTTGCACCAGTGGTGTGATAACCAGCACTGAGAGAAGCGCAGTTATTCCAGTCAGCAGGGTAATCATGTGTGTGATTTCCACAGTACAAAACAGATTACTTTTACTATCGGCGCTGGCTGTTTGCGATCGCGTTATTGATATAGAAAGCAGTGTATAAATTATTCCTCAAGTCACCTTCAGATCAAGGAATTAAAGATAGACATTAGACTCTTCTTGATGAACAAGTTTCAATCATTCGATCAACTTCAATTGAATCATTATTTACACGTATATAAAATTAAAAACCGTAGATATCTCTTGTTAAATCGGTGCTTTTACGTTTTACAAATACCGTCGGACTAATGTAAGAGGATGTTTGAGAAGGTACGGTCTGTCACGTTTAACACTGGGAGATCCCCCCTGCCCCCCTTAAAAGGGCTACCGTGTATACACAAGTCCTGCTGACCCCCTCTATTACCTCGGCGACTTTAGAGCATGCGAAAATGAACCGACCCCGCGTAGGATGGGCAAAGCGAAGCGTGCCCATCACCCAACTACAGGCTAGATGGGCACGCTTCGCTTTGCCCATCCTACGAATAAAGAGTCTTTGTGCAATGCACCCTATTTGATCACCGAGGTAATAACTCCCCCTTGGCAAGGGGGAGAACCGGATCTCCCCCCTTGCCAAGGGGGAGTTATTACTTCGGCAACTTTAGAAAATGCGAAATTGAACCGATCTCGCGTAGGATGGGCAAAGCGAAGCGTGCCCATCACCCTAGTCAGAGCTAGATGGGCACGCTTCGCTTTGCCCATCCTACGAATAAAACTGGCAAGAGCGGCAATCGAATCGCCAACGCATTCAATTTAATCGCCGGAGTAATAGAGGGGGGTCAACCAGCACTTACCGGAGCAAACAAGAGATGTGTGTATACGGTAGCCTTAAAAAGGGGGGAAATGGCTTCAATATCCCCCTTTTTCCCCCTCAAGGGGGCAGGGGGTGTAAGGGGATTTAAGGGGATCGGGTTATTTGCCACTCACAGATGTGCTTCTCAAACAAAGGTAGTCCTCAGTTATTTTTTTTTTGGGTTTGTGACTACACAAAAAAAAAAATTTTGATTCAAATACCCCCCTATTTTTGGGCGGCGTCCCGCTACCGCGACACGCCTCCAAAACTTCGGGCTTTCGGATAAGCACTACACAGCATCCAACGCTCTCACCAATCCCTCCGTTGTCTGCTGATAGCCATAGTGACGAATGATATTTGCGCTCTCCTGCCCCCATTGCCGTAACTGTTCTCGATTGGAAAGCGCCTGCTGCAAGCAATCCTTCAATGCTGCCACATCACCAGCCGGGAAAATTAAGCCATTGCGCTGGGACTGCACCAGATCAGCCGCACATCCCACATGAGTGCTGACAATCACGGGCTTAGAAAGACACATCGCCTCATTCACCGCCAGCCCCCAGGTTTCCCCGGAACCGTAGCTGGGAAGCACCATTATGTCAGCGATCGCATAGGTTCTGGGCATCTGGCTCTGATTCTGAAAAGGCGCAAAGTAGACGTGAGGGTGAGCCTTGGCCTGCGATCGCAGCATCGACTCCTGTTCACCGCTCCCGACAAACAGTAGGGAAGTTTGTGGCAGATTTGCTGCCAGAAATGCCTGGAGCAGATCGAGGGGACGTTTTTTGGGAATGAGTTTGCCCGCAAACAGAATCACCTGATGTTCGGGAGGAATGCCCAGCTCTTGCTTCCATTGGAGTGCCTTCTGGGTGGCAGTTGGGGCATGGGCCAGGAAGCGATCGTTGTGAATGGCATGGGGAGCGAAAAACAGGCGTTCTTCCGGTACCCTGTGATATTGGAAATAGTGGTAGTTGGCTTTTCCGACGTAGAGGCAGGCACTAAATTGCTGATAAATCAGCGAAATCCACTGTCGCCGCAAGATTTCCTTCAGTCCCTGCTGCATCACCAGTCGATGGGAATCGCCCCGAAACAGTAGCGGTGTTTTTCTGGTACCAAAGGGGAATTGTCGCCAGCTCAGGAGAAATTGATAGATGCTGGCGTAGCTGTAGTTCATTAGCAAAACTGCATCTGGCTGATACTGGCTGACCCTGTGGGACAGGGAGGGATTTTGTAAGCCCCAAAAGTGGGAGGTACCGGGCCTGCGACTGACATTGGGGACAAATTCAGAATCGTATCCCTCCAGCAGTGGAATATCCCACTGTACTGTCTGCCGAAATTCAGCATCCTGCTGCTGCGTCACGCCAAAGTCCCACAGGTAAAAAACTCGGATGGTGAACGGTGCGTTCTGCGTCAGGTAAGCAAACCAGGGGGCGTAATACTGGATCGGATGGGAGGTAATGATGGCTAATTTTTTCATGACTGGAGTTTCGGAGCAGAGAGTAATGGTTTATTCTGAAGCTTCATGAATACCAGGCGAATCCCCAGAATCGGCATCGTGGATTGAAACAGCGTTGCGGCATACACACCTGATGTCCACTCGGTGGACGCCAGCGCAAAGCTGAGAATCAAGACACAAAACATCGTTCTGAAAGAGAAGGCAGGCGTACCGATCGCCATGCGAGTGACCCAACCATAGAATAGCCCCAGGAATGCGCCAAACCAGCCGCAGCCAATCACTCCAAAGTTCGCATAGGCTTCCGGCAGCAGTCCCCAGGCGATCGTTGTGCGCAGCGTATCCTCAAAAGTCTGACGACGGATATGAATATTGAGCATGTGCGTCCCCTCATGGCTACGAATCTTATTGGGGTTGAGCGCACGGGGAATAAACAGTAATGGAATAATGCTGTAGGTCGCGCCATTCACATAGGAATACTGAGCCGGAATTTTCTCCTGCGCCATCATCAGCATGTGGATCACGCTCGATCGATCGATAAACGATTCCTTCTTTTCCTGCTTCACCAGATGGGGTCTAACGGGTTCCGGGTTCATATTCTGCATTGCGTATCCAGACCATTCCTGAAACCAGGCCGGATAGTCCCACGGTTGAATATAGTGGGTGCCCTCGCCCTCCCAATATTTGTGCCGCATCTCATGCTTGCCGTAGTGCAATGGCATCAGCGCCACCAGACCAACCATCACCAGCAGCAGCGGCACTTTTCTGGCACCGATGACATACGCAAACACCGACAGCAGAAACAGCGTCAGCGCCGTTTTGAGAACCAGTGTAGCGGCGGCAGAGAGGATGTTGAGGACAAGGAAAACAAAAAACAGCAGCACCTTTCGGCGGGGAATATCTCCCTGCCCACAGCGATAGGCCAGCACAAAAATTCCCAGAAAACTCAATCCCAGGATAACCCCGCGCACAAGGGTAAAAAGCTCGTCGGGAATTCCCGACCAGCCGCCAATGATATACATGTTGAGCAATGCCCCCAACCCGACCGTACTGATAAAAAAGCTGTCGGCAGCCCCCGACTTCAGCGCAAAGATGCGGCTCATGGGTGGAGTAGCGGTTTTGACCATTTTTTGCCAGACGAAGGTGCCCGACCCCAAAAAGATCACGGTCGTGGTCGCCGCCAGGAGGTGCTGACCAGGGCTGTATTTCAGAATATTCGGGTTGTCACTGAGCAGCGGCAAACAGAAGGTCCAGAGGTAGGTGAGGGCAAAGAAGGGAAAGACTGGCATCCCTTTGACGCGCCCCGCACACCAGAGATACATCGGGTACATACAGGCCACGCCGATCGCCAGCGCCCCCACAGCCGTCGGTCGGGGGGCGTGCATCAGATCCTTAAAATTTGCCAGCAGCAGCAGTCCAATTCCGATCCAGAAGACCTTCGTCATTCGCTGCTTTGAAGGGACACTCATGAGGCTTTCCCAGGGTGTGATGAGAGACAGCGATCAAAGACGGTGCAAAGCTGACGCGTCATTGACCGGGCGGTATAGGACTGGAACGCATCCCAGTCAGTGCTGCTGGGAGCCTGACCGTCAGTCAGGAGTTGATGCAGCGGATCAGCTAGATGCGGCACCAGATCCTCTGCCCGGTCTGCATCCCCAAAGGTCACCACCTGACCGGCACGGCACTGCTGCAAGATAGAGACCACTGAACTTTGCTGGTGAAAAATTGCCAGGATGGGTCTGCGGGCCAGCAGACAGGGGTAGAGTTTGGAGGCGGTGTAGCTGCGGTCGTGAGAACCAATCAGCAGAATCGCATCACTATCCACTAGCAGTTGCAGCGCCTCAAAATAGGGAATCCGGTGGGGGTGTTCGCTGACCAGGTCGGCAACCCCACACGTCTCCGCCACCCCCTGAACGCTACCCGTTGCCCGGTCGCCCTGGGCATAACTGGTTCCCACAAAATGCAGCCGCACCGATCGCCACGCCAGGGGATTTCGATCGCGCTCCTGACGAATGGCCAGAAACAGCGATCGCAGTGCCAGCGCCATATCTGAGCCGCCTCTGCCCACGTAAACCCAGTGTCGATTGCCATCCTGCGGGTCAAAAATCCGCTGTCGAATGGCCATTGCCGGGAGTTGCTGAAAGTCCTGCTCTGGAGCACCAAACGGCAACACTGAACACTGATCCTCGCGCAAATCTGGATAGCGACCTTGCAGCGTGTGGGGATAGGCCGGGGAAACACTGACAATGTGACTGGCCTGTTTCACCGTGGGAGGTTCCAGAACCGTCGCCAGTAGCTTATTAATCGCGTATTTCAAGCGTCCACCGGGGCGATCGCGCGTCGGAGCCGCATCCACCCGCCACGGGTCTTGAAAATCCAGCACATAGGGGACGCCAAATTTTTTCTGCCAGCGCAATCCCAGCGCCATCACCGGGAAAATGGTAGTTGAGAAAAATACCAGGTCAAACGACTGGCTGGCGAGCAGGCGATCGCCCTCTTTCTGAAAAAAGGGCAGACAGCGCAGCCCCAGATTTCCCAGCCCCAGGGGACGGGTGAGACGATGGGGCAGTGCGCTCGTGCGGGTCAGGGCGACTTCCCCAGAAAATGTTGTCTCCAGCAGCGCATCCTGGGGGTGCTCTACCTGATCGGGCTGCACTGCCAGAATGTGAGCCTCCCAGCCAAACTCACGCAGGTAGGGTAGCGCCGTGCGGATGCGCTGGTGGTCTGGCGCATTGGTGGGTGGAAAGTGGGGACTGACCACCAGCACACGGCGCAGCGGTGCGGCACTGGATGGAGTGATCGATTCAACGACAGCAGAGGTCATAGGTAAGCCAATCAGGGGGGTGTGACCAGGAAGCCCCAACTCTACTGTGACGAAGACAGATTTGCGATCGCGTATACATCCCGTATATTTTTACAGCGCTTTGCAAGCGCGTGAGAACGCAAGTTTTTGTTGAGAGCCTTGTGGAGTGAGGCTCTCAACAAAAACTTTGGTTGTTTCTCAACACAAAGCGCCGCGCCACTTCTTTGGGTTTTAAGCAACCATAAGATTACACTGCGATTGATACAGCCGTTCATACTGGGCAACAACAGCAGCAGCAGAAAAGCATTCTTCAACCCGTTGCCGACATTGAGCGCGATCGATCTGCTCCAGCATCTCCACTGATTCACAGGCAGCATCTACTGTTTCGACCAGAAAACCGTCCACACCCGGTCGGACAATCTCCGGGAGTGCGCCCCGGGGACAGGAGATGACAGGTGTGCCACAGGCCAGTGCTTCGGCAAACACAATGCCAAACGGCTCCTCCCATTGGATTGGCACAACCATCGCCGCTGCCTGCCCCAGTAGTTCGTTCTTTTGCTGGTCATTCACAGGCCCCACGTACTCAATGCCGTCCCGTCCTAATTGCGGTGCGATCGCCTCCTGCCAGTAGTGTTTCCCCTCCGAAGAGTTCACCTGATTTCCGGCAATCAGCAGGCGTCGTCCAGTACGTCGAGCCACGGCGATCGCAAGATGGGCACCCTTAATTGCCTCAATCCGACTGAGAAACACCAGGGGCGCATCCGCTGCAACACTGGGCTGAAAGGTGTATTGCTCCAGTTCCACGAAATTGGGGATGGGATGCCAGGTGCCCGCAGCCGCCCGTCCCTGACGGCAAATGTGATCGCTACAGCCGGTAAACGTCAGTGAACCGCCTGCCAATCTTGTTGCCCATTGAACTGTGCGTTGGGTGGGGCGACGCTGGTAGGACATGATCTTCGGTGTAGCAGAGGTCAGCAGCGGCAGGAGGTATTGCAGGCGTGAAAAGCTGTGGATCAGATCGGGCTGAAATTTCTGGACAGCAGACCACAAGGTTGCCGTATTCTGCAGGGTGTTGAACGGATTTTGTGAGGCGCGTCCCGACCAGGGGAAAAACCGATCGACCGCGCAGGTGGAATCAGGATGGGCGACGAGGGCGACTTCATGGTTGTGCGATCGCAGTTCTTTAATCAATCCGTCAATGATGCGTTCGATGCCCCCGTATAGAGTTGGGGGAACGGGTAATTCAGGATCAGCAGTTATGAGAATACGCATAGTTGTGAATAGGATGGGTGGTGAATAGGTTGCTTCCTGGAGTTAGGCTTCTGTTCAGTAGAAATCTTTTCCAGAAGGGAGGTTGAAAAATCAACTCTCGTTCCAGGCGTCTCGCCTGGAATGCGAGATGGAGGCTCTGCCTCCTGCTGCGAGAAATGGAGGCAGAGCCTCCGGTGGGCATTTCCAGGCGGAGCCTGGAAACGAGACACATCGGCTGTTGCTTCTTAGCGTTAGACTTCGGTTTAACTGTTCAGCGCCCGGTTGACGGCTTTGAGCAGGCGATCGCTCTGGCGCTCCCAACAAAAGTGATTCTGAAAAGCCTGCACGGCTGCCCGTTGGGCTGATTCAAGCGCAACCGGATTCTGTGTCAGAGCATGGATTGCAGCAGCCAGCGCGATGGGATCTTGCCAGGGGACGAGATGCCCCATGCCGGGGGTCTGCTGGTACACTTCCTGCTGGCCTGCGGTATCGGTGGCGATCACCGCCAGACCGGCCTGCATATACTGAAACATTTTGTTAGAAACAGTCAGATTGGTGCTGGTCAAATCAGCCCGCTCCAGCGCTAACCCAATGTCATGCTCTGCAATGCAGGCGTGCAGTTGATCGTTTGGTACAGTTGGGTGAATCGAGATCCACGGCTGCCAGGTCTCAGGGACTAAGGCGTATAGCCACTGGCGAGTGCTGTCCGTGCAGTTGCCGCGCAGGTGAATCGGTAGCGGTGCAGGAAGATGGGGTAACGCCTCACACAGCAATTCCAGGCCGCGACCGGGGCCAATGGTTTGAGAAAACCAGTGCAGGCTGGGGCGCGGTTGCAGATCCTTTGTAGTACCGTCCTCACAGCCCGTGTGCGGAAAGGAATTATAAATAACGGTGGGTTTTGTGGCCTGATAGACCTGGGACAGCGTTTCTGCCATCACATTCGAGGTGGTCAGGCAATAGGAACAGTGCTGGATGAGATGCGCTTCTAACCGTTTGATCTCCTTCACGGGGCGGTGCGTCAGCGCACTCGGTAGCAGATCCTGCGAGAACCAGTCCTCAAAGTCCACCCCAACGCGAAACCCGCGCTTCAACAATTGCTCCCCCACCCACAGACCCGCCTCCGAATGAATGATCGTCAGGTCTGCCCGGTGCTGAATGGCTGTTCGCAACATTGCCTTCGTGCCGTATCCCAGCAGCGCAGGGGAGACGATACCAAACCGCTGATATTGCTCCCGCGCCAGTCGTCCCTGCAACCGTACCCCCCACCGTTGACCCCGATGATGGGGCTGGAAATCAAGTACGGGCTGAAACCGCCAGGGTTTCTGGCTGATTAACTGGCGATCGCGCTCCACCAGAACGGGGTCAAACCACACCCCGGCGACCGTCACTTCATGACCTGCGGCAGCCAGCGTATCAGCTTCCTTTTGGGGACGGGGTGCCGTACAGAGATGGGCACCAATCAGAATCAGAATTTTTGCCATGATCTGTTAGGACTCTTACCAAAATAATTTGACTGAGATCTTGCACCTTGCTTAAAGAAAAACCAAGACCCTGATTCTGCCGCCGC
>CAZVXA010000197.1:0-12378 GCA_964630955.1 uncultured bacterium
CCCACACACATCCACCACAACAAAAACCCCCCCCCCCCCCCCCCCTCCCCCCCCCCCCCCCCCCCCCCCCCCCCCCCCCTCTCTCAAAAAAAACTACAGGTTAATTTGTTCACGATCCTAAGTAAGGAGATTTTCAGCAATGAAATGACCTGCATCGTGTGGGTCACTCTTCAGCAGAAATCCCCTGAGGTCAGGTACGGAGGGAGCACAGGCTGGTAGATTGAACAAGAGACTTTGGGAGAACAGGAATGGTGGGTTGGCGAGTCCGGGCAATTCGAGGGGCAACAACGGTTCCCGAAAACACGAAAGAGGCGATCGCCAATGCAGTTACCGAACTGCTGGATGAACTCGAACGCCTCAACCGAATTGACCCAGAAGAAATCGTCAGTGTCACTTTTTCTGTCACCCGCGACCTGGATGCCATGTTTCCGGCGGCGATCGCTCGTACCCGCCCCGGCTGGAATAATGTCCCCCTGCTGGACGTGCAACAGATGTATGTGGAAGGCAGTCTTGAGCGCTGTATCCGCTTCCTGATCCACATCAACACCCCCACCCTGATGGAGATCCATCACCCCTATCTGCGGGGGGCAAAGGTACTCCGTCCCGACTGGAGCATGGCTCCCGTCACCCTGCAATCCTGAGACTTGCTGCAAGCTTTCTCACGACTTACCGCTGCCCATCAGGTAGAGCAGCGCCATTCTGACTGCGACCCCGCTGGTCACCTGCTGAGAAACCAGGCTATATCGAGGATCGTCCATCACCTCTGAACTAATCTCCACCCCACGATTGGTGGGGCCGGGGTGCATAACTTTCACATCCGGACTGCACTGCTTCAATCGCTCCTCCGTGATTCCAAACTGCTGATGGTACTCCCGCAGACTGGGCAGCAGGTGGCTGGTCATGCGTTCCTTCTGGAGTCGCAGGGTCATCACGAAGTCGGCGTCCTCCAGGGCGGGGGCGAGCTGCCAGTGGAGGAACAGCTTCCGGGGCAGATGCGGTTGAACGGGCGCATCCTCGTCGTTGACGAACTGCTCAAACAGTTTGGGCAGCAGCGTCGGTGGGCCTGCCAGATGCACCTCGGCACCGCTCGCCGTCAGGCTCCAGATATTCGAGCGGGCAACGCGGGAGTGCAGAATATCCCCCACGATCGCAATCTTCTTCCCCTTCAGCAGCGCCAGGTTGGGATTTTGCGGATCGAGCAGGGTGGTGATGGTAAATAAATCCAGCAGCGCCTGGGACGGGTGCTCGTGCTGGCCATCCCCGGCATTGAGCACGCCGACGTGGGTGTTGAGGCGATCCATTTCCTGGGCGATCGCCATCGGTACCCCCGCCTCCTTATGACGAATCACCATCATGTCTGTCCCCATTGCCAGATAGGTCTTGGCGGTGTCGAGAATCGTTTCCCCTTTCGTCAGGGAAGACGTTCCAGGTGCAAAATTGAGCGTATCCGCAGACAGTCGTTTGGCAGCCAGTTCAAAGCTGCTGCGGGTGCGAGTGGAGGATTCAAAGAACAGGTTGGTGACCACCTGACCCTGGAGGGCGGGGACTTTTTTGTTGCGACGGGAGAGAACTTCCTGGAAGGTGACCGCCGTCTGTAGAACAGTGTCGTACTCCTCCGGCGTAAAGTCGGCCAGGGAGAGGACGTGGTGGCGATTCCAGTTTGCGGTGACCATAGCAGGGGGAGCGGTACGGTGAGCTAAAGTGTGAGGAGCAACGAGGTATGACTCCAGGAAAAGTAATGATGTCCAATGGGTTTATCGTACTGCTGAAGCGACAGTGGCAGTTCAGTACAGGGGCAGTTCTGCTATCTGGTTTGCTGTTTGTGAGTGGCTGTGGTGGGTCATCCACACCAACTACCAGTTCGCCATCGGCTACTCCAGAATCGGCAACCACCCCCCAGGCTGCGCTTTCTACGGCATCTCCATCACCCAGTCCGGCTGCCACTCCCAATACCAGCGTCAACCTGACAACGCCCACCAGTCCCAGCAGCGGTAAAGTGACGGTGACGGTCTACAAATCGGATGACCAGTGCGTCAAATTTGTGCCGGAACTGGTGGATCTGCCGAGCGATCGCCCCCTTGAAGCTGCCATTGGGGAAGTCCTGAAGTCGCAGCAAAACGCCGGAGATTTTGATATGTCGGGCTATCGGGTCAGCATTGATGAGGCCAGCCGCACGGCCACTGTTGACCTGCGCATGGCTCCTGGCTCAAAGCGACAGATTGTTTCCCTTGCCGCCTGCGAACAGTTCTCCCTGTTTGGTGCCCTGCGCAAGACCCTGACGGAGAATCCCAATTGGAATATCAAAGACGTGCGGTTCACCGAACGCGGCAAGGATATCCTCCTGTAACCATCACTTCGCATCCTGATTCTGCTGATATGCCTGCCACAGGTCGGGACGCCGCTCCTGGGTGCGCATCATTTGCTGTTCTCTGCGCCAGCGGGCGATCGCCTCATGGTTTCCCGACAGCAATACGTCAGGAACTCGCAGGCCCCGAAACTCAGGGGGACGAGTGTACTGGGGATAGTCCAGCAGGCCATCCTCAAAGCTCTCCGCCTTCAGAGACGCCTCCTTGCCCACGGTTCCAGGCCGCAAACGAATCACGCCGTTGAGCAGCGTCAGGGCCGGGATTTCACCGCAGGTCAGCACAAAATCTCCGAGGGAGACTTCTCTGGTAATGATGCTCAGCACCCGCTCATCGACGCCTTCGTAGTGACCGCAAACCAGCACCAGTTGGTCATACTCCGCTGCCAGCTCCTGAAACATGGGCTGGTTCATCGTCTGCCCCTGGGGGGTCATCAGAATCACCTCTCGCCGGGGAAGTACCGGGATCGACTCGATCGCCGCAAACAGCGGTTCCGGCTTCATCAGCATACCCACGCCGCCGCCATAGGGTTCGTCGTCTACTTTGCGGTGTTTGTCGGTTGTGAAGTCGCGGGGATTGGTCAGATGGACTTCTGCGATCTGGTTTTTCAGCGCCTTACCCAGCAAACCCGATTGCAGGGGAGAGTCGAAGAAATCGGGAAACAGGGTAACAATATCAAAACGCACGGTGTTAGAGAGTGTCGTAGGGGATAACTCAATTTTGTGAGTGGTGCGGGCAAAGCCTGCGCCACTCACAAAATTGGTTTTGGAAGTTTCAAAGTGGGATGCACCCGTGTAATAAACGTTCGGCACCCAGAAGTATGCTTAAATTGGTACGCTTGGATCTAAATTCTAAATTAGTTTCCTCTCACATTTTTTGATATGGCAACCGAAAGGTTGATTAGGACGGGGTGCAGGGGTGGAACCCCTGCGTGGGGCACTGCCCCACACCCCATTCTCCTAACCAAAACATCGATTGCTATACACGCTTAATGCCTTTGACGGAATCCCGCAGGGCAACCGCCTGGATGCTGAACTTTCCACTCAGAACCCTGTTTGATTCGGGAATGAGCAGGAGAACGTAAGACCTGAAACGGCTGCTGAGGAGGTAAACCGTCCCTTCAGGAGCACCGAATGCTACAACTTGATCCCCAATTTCTCAGTCAGAGAATGCCTCAGCCTACAAAAACCGCTGTGATGGTGATTGGCGGTGCCGAAGACAAGGTTCACGGTCGCCAGATTCTCCAAACCTTTTTCGACCGTTCGGGGGGAACCGATGCCCGCATCGCCATCATTCCCTGTGCTTCCCGTGAACCTGCCATCATTGGCAATCGCTATACTCAGATCTTCACTGAGATGGGCGCGAAGTCAATTGAGATTCTGGATATTCAAGATCGAGATCAGAACTTTGACCCCCGGTGGGAGTCCTTCCTGGAGGAGTGTACTGGAGTGTTTATGACGGGAGGCGACCAACTGCGGTTGTGTGGCTTAATGGCCGACACCGATTTGATGAACCGGATTCGAATTCGCGCTCAACTGGGCGAAATTACCCTGGCTGGCACCAGTGCCGGAGCAGCTGTAATGGGTCAGCACATGATCGCAGGAGGGGGGAGTGGTGAATCTCCCAATCGATCGCTGGTGGATCTCACCACGGGACTCAATATTATCCCAGAGGTGATTGTGGATCAGCACTTCCACAACCGCAACCGGATGGCCCGACTGATGAGTGCGATCGCCGCCAACGCTGACCGTCTGGGTATCGGCATCGATGAAGACACCTGCGCTATGTTTGAAGGCGATGGATCTTTCCAGGTGATTGGCAAGGGCACGGTGACGGTGATTGACCCCGGAGGAATGACTCACACCAACCAGCCTGATGCTGGCACAACTGATCCATTAAGCATTCACAATCTGCGTGTGCATATTCTAAGTCATGGCGATCGCTACGACTTCTACAAGCGCACCGTCCTCTACCCCCACCACCATTCCCTCTAATTGCTGCACTATCTGGCCCCCAAATCTAAATTAAAAACAAAACTGTTCACAAGGAACGGTTTGAGGTTTTTTTCAGGGCTGAGACTAGACTATTGGCACTACCCTTGCCCATCCTCTGAAACGCGCTGTTATGCAGATTCTAAAAACCCAAACCTTGCGAGGCCCCAACTACTGGAGCATCCGCCATGAAAAGCTGATCATTCTACGGTTAGATCTGGAAGAACTGGCCGACCGCCCTTCCAATGAAATTCCTGGCTTTTATGAGGGGCTTGCGGAGGTATTGCCCAGCCTGCTGGAACACTATTGTTCACCGGGATGCCGGGGCGGCTTCTTCAGCCGGGTGCAGGAAGGAACGATGATGGGGCACATTGTCGAGCATGTGGCGCTGGAACTACAGACGCTGGCAGGGATGCCTGTCGGCTTTGGCCGCACTCGTGAAACCTCAACTCCCGGCATCTATCAGGTGGTCTTTGAGTACGAGGATGAGCAGGCGGGACGCTATGCCGGACGCGCTGCTGTTCGCCTCTGCCGCAGTCTGGTGGAAACGGGTCATTATCCCGCTGAGGAGCTGGCCCACGATCTGGCTGATCTGCGTGAGTTTGCCACCGAAGCTGCGCTTGGCCCCAGTACAGAAAACATTATCAAAGCGGCGGAAGTGAGAGGCATTCCCTGGATGTCGTTGAGCAGTCGAGCGTTGATCCAGTTTGGCTACGGTGTGCATCAAAAGCGCATTCAAGCCAGCCTCACCAGCAACACGGGGATTCTGGGGGTGGAATTGGCCAGCGACAAAGAAGGCACCAAACAGATGCTGGGCGATGCAGGCATTCCTGTTCCACGCGGCACCGTCATCTATTACCTGGATGAACTGGAGCAGGCGATCGCCGATGTGGGGGGATACCCCGTCGTGATCAAGCCCCTGGACGGTAACCACGGGCGCGGCATTACCATCAATGTCACCGATTGGGAGACCGCTGAGGGTGCCTACGATGACGCCCGTGAGGAGTCCAAGGGGGGTGGGGTGATTGTCGAACGCTACTATACGGGGAGCGATCATCGCATTCTGGTGATCAATGGCAAGGTCGTGGCCGTGGCAGAGCGGATCCCGGCCCACGTCATTGGCAACGGCAAGTCCACCATCTCTCAACTGGTGGAGGAAACCAACAGCGACCCTCGTCGAGGAGCGGGTCACGATAACGTATTAACCCAGATTGTGATTGACCGGGCGGCCTTCCAACTGCTGGAGCGTCAGGGCTATACGCTGGATACGGTGTTGCCAATGGGGCAAATTTGCTATCTCAAGGCCACTGCGAACCTGAGTACGGGCGGGATAGCAATCGATCGCACCGATGATATTCACCCCGAAAATGTCTGGATCGCCGAGCGGACCGCCCGCGTGATTGGTCTGGATATCGCCGGGATCGATGTGGTCACTGCCGATATCAGCAAGCCTTTGCGCCAGGTAGACGGGGTGATCGTCGAGGTCAACGCCGCACCCGGTCTGCGAATGCACTTCAGCCCTGTGGAGGGAATTCCTCGCAATGTAGGTGAGGCTATCATCGATATGCTGTTCCCCCCCGGCAACCCCAGCCGCATTCCGATCATTGCGATCACTGGCACCAACGGAAAAACCACCACTTCTCGTTTAATTGCCCACATCTTCAAGCAGACAGGACAGGTGGTTGGCTTCACCACAACCGATGGCATCTACCTGGGCGATTACCTGGTGGAAAAAGGCGACACCACGGGGCCCCAGAGCGCTCAGGTGATTCTGCAAGACCCGACGGTCGAAGTGGCGATTCTGGAGACGGCACGCGGGGGCATCCTGCGATCGGGTCTGGGCTTCAGTCAGTGCGATGTTGGCGTGGTTTTGAACGTGGCCGCAGACCACCTGGGAATTGGCGATATCGATACCGTAGAAGACCTGGCTCACCTGAAAAGCGTTCTGGCGGAGTCTGCCCGCCCCGATGGCTACGCGGTGTTGAACGCCGACGATCCGCTGGTGGCAGCCATGACCAAGCGGGTAAAAGCGCAGGTCGCCTACTTCTCAATGAATCCAGACAATGACCTGGTCAAGACCCACACCCAGCAAGGGGGACTGGCCGCAGTCTACGAGAATGGCTACCTGTCGATTCAGAAGGGCGACTGGACGCTGCGCATTGAACAGGCGGTGAATATCCCCCTGACGATGGGCGGCAAAGCCCCCTTTATGATCGCCAATGCCCTCGCCGCCTGTCTGGCTACCTTCGCCCACGGCGTCAAGATCGAGGATATCCGCGCCGCCCTGGCCACCTTCCAGGCTTCAGCCAATCAGACGCCGGGGCGCATGAACCTGTTCAACCTGGGTGAGTTTCACGCATTGGTGGACTATGCCCACAACCCCCACAGCTACGAAGCGCTGGGCGGCTTTGTGCAGAACTGGGATGGTGAGCGGATTGGGGTGGTCGGAGGGCCGGGCGATCGCCGTGACGAGGATTTCATCACTCTGGGCCGACTCTCCGCCGCCATCTTTGACCGGATTGTGGTGAAAGAGGATGACGATACTCGCGGTCGCCCCCGTGGCGAAGCAGCGAAGCTCATTGTGGAGGGCATCCGGCAGATCCAGCCCAACATGACCTATGAGGTGATCCTCAACGAGACAGAGGCGGTCAATACAACGCTCGATCGCGCTCCGAAAGATAGCCTGGTGGTGATCCTACCGGAGAGCGTCAACCGTGCCATTGAGCTGATCAACGCCCGTCGTCCAGTTGGAGAATCTTCGGTCACCGTTGCGCCATCGGCTGCTGGCGTTGCCACCGATAATGGAGCGGATTCAGACCCGGTTACCCCAGGTAGCAGTGCAACCCCGTCGCAGGAAGCGGAGATCCCCACTGTTAGCTGAAGTGGCTGCACCACTGCTTAAGTGAGATAGGGGTGCAGGCGTTGCCTGTACCCCTATTTAAGTAACTGGACTTTTGACTACTTTTTCTACAATGCCGCGAAACACTCTCGCAGAGAGCGTTTCGCGGCATATTTTATTTTTACGCCGATTTTTTCTGAAACGCTGACTCCATCAGCGTTTCAGAAAAAATCGGCGCAATTTAGTCAAAAGTCCGGTTAGCTCTAAGCTTCAGAATCGGTTTCGTCTTCCGGTTTATTCATCTCTTCCTTGAAGCCCCTCAGCGTCTTGCCCAGAGCGTTTCCCAATTCTGGAATTTTTTTGGGGCCAAAGATGAGGATAGCCACTACGGCAATGATGGTAACTTCGGGCCAGCCTAGACCAAACAGCATGAGACTCTCCTGTCGCGCGCTCTGAAACGAGGGTCATTTGCTCAGAGCAGATATCTACCCTCAACTATAAGGGGAACCGTGTCACTCAAGCTGGGATAATAGGAAGACAGTTCAAATCAACTATAAAACTCAAACTTTCCGATCGCCCCCTTCGGCTTCAATGCAGGCGGGAGAGTTTGGCGCTTAGCGCCAAACTCTCCCGCAGAAACCATCCGCCCTTCAAAACAACGATTCTTCCATGACTGCTTCCACCACCTCTATCCGACACCAGCAACATCCCTTGATTCACGAAGCCGCCAATCGCATTGAGTTTGTGTGGCAACGCCACCTTGACCTCTCTCCCTACCATCTCCCCGCAGACCTGGGCTATGTCGAAGGCAAGCTGGAGGGCGAGAAGCTGGTGATTGAAAACCACTGCTACCAGACCCCCCAGTTCCGCAAGCTGCATCTGGAGCTGGCCAAGCTCGGTAGTGGTCTGGATATTTTGCACTGCGTCATGTTTCCCCGGTCTGAATATGCGCTGCCAATGTTCGGTGCAGATCTGGTGGGCGGAAGGGGACAGATCAGTATGGCGATCGCCGATCTCTCCCCCACCAGCCCCGACCACCAGCTACCCGAAGCCTACGTTAGCAGTCTGCAATCCCTCCCCGAACTGTCTTTTGCACAGACTCGCAGTTTTCCCGAATGGGGCAATATTTTCTCGGATTTCTGCTTGTTCATCCGACCCAGCAACGAAGCCGAGGGCAAGCAGTTTATCGAGCGGCTGGAGCAGTTTTTGGTGATTCACTGTGAGCGGGCGATCGCCACGCCTCCCACTCCCGAACGCAAGGACGAAATCCTGGCGGGTCAGCAGCACTACTGCACCCAGCAGCAGCAAAACGACAAAACCCGCCGCGTTCTGGAGAAAGCCTTTGGGGAAGCCTGGGCCGAGCGCTATATGACCACTGTTCTGTTTGATTTGCCCGTGTGAAAGTGCCGTTAACCATCCAGCGGACTGCGGACTCCCCGCCCACCTCGATTCAGGACATGGGTGTAAATCATCGTCGTCTTCACATCTTTGTGACCTAACAACTCCTGCACGGTGCAGATGTCGTAACCGTTCTCCAGCAGATGAGTTGCAAAACAATGACGAAACGTATGGCAGCCAATTCGCTGAGGG
Organism: uncultured bacterium; assembly: GCA_964630955.1. Taxonomy (GTDB): domain Bacteria; phylum Cyanobacteriota; class Cyanobacteriia; order Elainellales; family Elainellaceae; genus CAZVXA01. The sequence goes on from CAZVXA010000197.1 coordinate 8,784, forward strand.
AAACACGTATTGCCAGATCCATTCTCGTTCTGCGTTGGGATATTTGCGTTCCAGCGCATAGGGCAGATAAACCGAGCCGTAACCCTGTTCTAAGTCCTGCTGGTGCAGCCGTCTGACCCATTGCAGGTGATGCGTCAGTGGTTCGACCAGACTGTTGGGTAACATGGTGACCCGGCTCTCTCGTCCCTTGCCATCGCGCACTACAATCTGGTGCTGAGCAAAATCGAGGTCTTTGGCCCTCAGGCTTAAACCTTCGCTGAGCCGCAGGCCACTGCCATAGAGCACCTTGGCCACAAGCTGATAGATACTGGGAATCCCCTTGAGTCCACTTTGGGTCTCTTCCACGGTCAGGACGGTGGGCAGGTAGCGTTTTTCCTTCGCCCGTTCTGCATTCAATCCCCAATTCGTATCAAACTGATATTACTTCGGTAGTCAATATAGAATGCTGTGTGTGGCGCGCTTTGCGCGCCACACACAGCATTCTATATTGACTTTTGCATTCTAAAAATTGCCGAGGCAATAAACCTACAGAAATATCAGCGCACTGAACGCCTGGTTCTGGGTTGAGGGCGCGACTTTGAGGTCAACCGCCAGGTGGGTCAGGAACGCCTCAATCTCTACGGCACCCATCTCACGGGGATGCCTCATGTTGTGAAAGGCAATGAACCGTTTAATCCACTGAAGATAGGTTTTCTCCGTTTGATACGAGTAATGTTTGCGCCGTATGACATTGCGAACCTGATCCAGGAGCGTGGGCTGAGTAGACATGGCAGATGGTACACATGAACTATGCAACGTATCAAATATATTATTGATTCGTCCGTAGTAAATTCTGAAAAGAAACGGAAAGTTTCGGGGTAATTCCGATAAATTGGGCTATTTTTACGGAAAGTTTCGGGGTAATTCCGGTAAAAGGGGATGTTTTACGGAAAGTTTCGGGGTAATTCCGGTAAAAGGGGGTGTTTTACGGAAAGTTTCGGGGTAATTCCGGTAAAAGGGTATTGAACGAGAAAGTTTCTAGAAAACTACCCGAATTACCCGAATTACCCCGAAACTTTCCGTACAATAAGTTGTTATTTTGCGGCGATAAAAAATTTGACAGTATATGGTACAATGGTACTGAGCCGCAAAATAACAAGCTCGTTGGAACCGACAACGCCGCCCGGTTAACCGCACGAAGCCCGGTTACGGGCGGCGTTGCGGTTCAACGAGGTGTTAGACCGCTTAGTCCTGTGTAACAAGATAGACGAAGACTACTTATTCTTGTACGTGTGTACACAAGTAGCATGATTGCCGCAAGATAGTAATTGCAGGTTCTTCAGAGGAGTGATTTGTCATCTGTGGGCGTTTCGGGGAGCATTAAGTTATACTAATTCGCTAATAATCTTCTAACAAAGTATCAATCCTCACATGGCTGACAACACTTTACCTCTCGAAAGTGCTGAAGACTCCCCGAACGATCAGAATGGCAGTTCTACTCAAGAGAAAGAAAACGAAGCCAAGAGAAGAACGCGCCCACCAATTAATTACCCACCTTATATTAGTGGCTATGGTTCTATCAGTGAGTTGTTTAGCAAAATCTGCCAAGCTGCTGTACCCCCCAAATTCACTCAAGATTACATGACAACTGTTCTTGGCATGAAATCTTCAAGTCATCGTGCCCTCATACCCCTTTTGAAAAAGCTAGGTTTCTTGGATCAAGCAAATATACCTACTGAGGCTTATAAGGCTTATCGTGACAGCAGCAAATCCCAACAAGTGATGGCTGAGCAGTTGAGGGCTGCTTACTCTGATGTGTATCAAGTACATGAGTACGCTCACGAGTTAGGAAAAGAGGAGCTTGTTTCCAAGCTAAGGACTTTAACTGGAGCTGGAGAAGATGATCGCAATATTCGTGATGTCGCTTCAACTTTTTTGGAGTTAAGAAAGCTAGCTGATTTTTCAGGCAAGGAAGCAGATAATTCTAAAACCATACCAGAGCCAATAAGAAAGAGTGAGCTAGAACCGCACTTAGAGATAAAAGCTCCTCTCCATAAGTCGCGTCAAGCTAGCTTTGGTATTTCGTACACAATTAACCTGAATCTACCTGCAACCACTGACGTCGAAGTCTTCAATGCTATATTCAAAAGCCTGAAGGAGAATATTCTTTATGAGGACTAATCAAAGCCTATCAGATGCTTTGAAGATTTTTGGAATGCAAAATTTGATGCTTGAGGCGGATCTAGCTCGACTCGCAAGAGATGGTATTGAGCTAGGTCATTCTGAGTCTCTAAAGAAGGATGTTGTTGTTGATACTGAACTTTTTGAAGGTGACATCATCTCAAAAGCAAAGATAATGGCAGATTTTTATGTCCTGTACTACAGCCTAGAAAATACTATTCGTCGTCTCATTTCTGGTCGATTGCAAGAGAAGTATGGACTAGATTGGTGGGAAGACAAGGTTCCCAACGGAGTTAAGAATGGTGTTTCAGAGAAGCAGAGAAAAGAAAAAGAGACACCAATGTCAATCAGAGCAGATGATCCATTATGCTATACAAACTTTGGAGAATTGATAGATATTCTGAATGCAAATTGGTCAGATTTTTCAGACACAATCCGCAGCCAGAGAGCTATGCAACAGGTTCTAACGCAATTCAACTTAATTAGAAATGTTATTGCACATAGCAACGATTTGAGCGAGGATGAAATTTCTCGCCTCAAGCTATTAATTAAGGACTGGTTTAGAATTCAGAGTTGATATTGCTCCCCGCAGGTAGTGTTGGTATAAAATAATACATTAGTCCGGGTACAAGGGACGTGGACTAAAATAGAGAAGGCTGCTGCCCATTTTTCTAAATGAGTGAAACCGTTTACATCGAAACGAGTATCTTAGGCTATCTCACTGCTCGACCCAGCAGAGACCTCGTTGTGGCTGCCAATATTGAGATAACCAGAGAGTGGTGGGATACACGTCGCAATAAATTTCAGCTTTATACGTCTCAAGCAGTCATAAAGGAAACTTCACAAGGCGATGCTCAAATCGTGACCCAGCGGCTTGAAATTGTTCGCGATTTTGAATTGCTCGAACTGAATCAGTCCGTCCTTGACTTGGCAGAGCAATTCCTGGAACGTAGCAGTCTTCCTTCAAAAGCTGATGTTGATGCGGTTCATATCGCAGCCGCAACAATTCATGGGATGGATTATCTGCTCACATGGAACTGCAAGCACATAGCCAATGCCCAAATTCAGAGGAAGTTGGCAGAGATTAGTCTTGATTCTGGATATGAATTGCCGATTCTTTGTACACCCTATGAACTGCTCGGAGATTAATTATGTATCAAGATGCGATCGTAGAAGAAATTCACCAAATTCGCGAAGAGTATTCACGGTCATTCAACCATAACTTAAAAGCACTTTTCGCTGATCTGCAAAAGCAACAAGCTGAGAGTGGTAGAAAAGTTGTGAATTTGTCGCGGAAGCGCGGTCTAACAACACGTTGGAGCGGACGGGCGAGAGATCTTGGTGAGGATGCAAAGGATATTAGCCGCCGCTCAACTTAGCCGTGTGCGATTCGTTCATCCTAAATGGGTAGCGATACTCAGGGACGGATGGCGAG
>CAZVXA010000198.1:0-12361 GCA_964630955.1 uncultured bacterium
AATGAACTCCCATCGGATGAGAAGAAATAGGGCTGTATTTGGGGTGTGGAGCGCAATGCGCTCCACACCCCAAATACAGCCCTATTTTCGCCGTGGAGTACTAGGACTGGCTACCAACCGTCAGCCGCTCTGTGCCAGAACTCTGATCGGCTGCCTGAGGTAGGGACTGAGGCGAACTAATGAGCGGAAACGCAATTTCGACGGTTGTGCCCTGCTCCAGACCCGCACTGTAGAGCTGAATCGTGCCGTCCATTTGTTCCACCAGGTTGCGCGAAATCGCCAGCCCCAGACCCGTCCCTTCAAACTTTCGAGTCGTGGAGCCGTCAGCCATGACAAAGGGACGGAACAGCTTGGACTGTTGATCGGGGTCGATACCGATGCCTGTGTCTCGAATGGTGATCACAATCCAGGGAGCCTTGCCTGACGCTGTAGAAAAGTCGTGGGTCTCTGACGCGCCTCCTCTGCTGTTGGGGCTAACCGAGAAGGTCTCACCAATTTTTTCGATGATCCGCGTTTCGATCGCAATCTCACCTTCATCGGTGAACTTGACAGCGTTAGATAGAACATTAAGAATTATCTGCTTCAGTCGTGCCGGGTCCGCTCGTACCAGCATTGGCATAGATAGGTCGGGCACCGTCAGGCGCAGATGCTTACGCTGAATTTCGACCGACTGTAGCTCAATTACCTCCCGCAACGTCTGCCCCAGGTTGACAGTTTCCATAAACAGGCGAATTTTACCCTGTTCAATACCACGAATATCCAGCAGGTCGTTGATAATCTTTAGCAGGTGAATTGCAGCTTTATCCGCCTGCTTGAGCAGATCCAACTCCTCCTCCCGGCTATCACAGTAGCCATCCTGCACCAGCCGCAGACACCCGATGATCGCATTGAGCGGGGTTCTCAGTTCATGAGAAGTCGTTGCCAAAAATTCACTCTTTAACTGGTTGGCGGCTTCTGCCTCCTGCCATGCCGCCTCCAGTTCCCGCGCCCGCTCCTCCAGGCGGTTTACCATCAAATCCAGGACGACTGCCAACTGGTTCAGCTCCCGGACTCTAAAGTTTTTGGGCGCATTTTGCTGGAGACTGCGCTTGTGGATCTCCCGTGCATAACGACCGAGCTTCTCAATGGGCAGCGCCAGATCGCGGGCCATGTAGAGCATCCCCAGCAGGTGGGCCACCAGCAATCCACCCGTCAGCACCAGCAGTACCTGGGTAATCGAGGAAAGACCCGCGAGTGCATGCTTGGTCGGAGCGACGGCCATCACCGTCCAGATACGACTTTCAGAAGCGCTGGTGGCGACCTTAATCGGACTGTAGCCCACGAGCCATTCGGTATTGTCGCCGTCAAAATTCTCCAGATTCAGAGTGCCAGATTTCCCCTGCTGGGCGTTCCTGAGAATCTCTTCATAGCGCAGGTAGTCTGGCTCACGGGAGATATTTCGCCCCACGCGATCGCGCAGCGGATGCGCCAGAATCTTCCCATCATTGTCAACAATTACTGTATAGCCCAGAAATGACCAGGGGTCAGCATTTTCCCGTTGTTTCAGCACCGATTGGGCGCTAAGACTGTAGCCAATCTTTCCCCGGAAGTCGTAAATCGGAACGCTCAGCACCACATCGAGCTGGCTGCTCAAATTTTGCTGTGGAGCACGGCGCTGCGGATTAACACTGAGGGTGTGCAACTTGAACTGATTCTTGAAGTCTTCAATTCCCCGATCCTCACCCCGCTCCCAGCGGTGGTTTTTCTCCAGGGCAATCGGCTGCTTGCCGCAGGTGCTGGCGATCATTCGCTGAGTTTCTAATTCGGTGAGCTGTAGACACCGGACATTGGGCATTTGCCGTGAAGCCAGGTTGAGAAAACGATTTGCGGAGGTCGCGGAACCATACTTCAGGACTTCCGTCTGACTGGCGATCGCCAACGCCACCTGGAGCGATTGAATTGAAGAAGAGACCGCATCCGCCTTGCGTGCTGCGCTCTGAGCCAAATTTTGCTGCGCTGTGTAGAGCAGGCTGCTGCGAGCCTTGTGAAACGTAACAGCCACACCCAGAAGCAGCACCGGAATGCTAAACAGCAGGATTCGCGTCAGTAACAGGCGGCGAAATGAGGATTGGCCCAGGATAGGCATAGGCGGAGGGAATACGCGTAACCTACTTTAAAACATTAATAGTTCCATCGTGGGGTGCTGCCCATACACCAATAGATGGAGAGTGAACTTGTTTAATTCTTCATGCAGATGAAGACTGAGTGAGGGGAGTCCCGGTTTGATAGGAGCGACTACAGGTAATACAGCGCTTTGCGCTGAGATAGATCCAAAGGATTTGCTGAGAGCCGTGCGGAGCGCGGCTCTCAGCAAATCCTTTGTACCACACGCGCTGGCAAAGCGTTGTAATGGTTGTGAAGGAGGAGGAATGCGACCCTGGGTATTGGTGGTGCTGGCGATGAGTGCGGATGGGAAGATTGCAGACCGGGATCGATCGCCTGCCCGATTTGGATCGGAGCGCGACCGGGCGCATCTGGAGACGCAGATCGCCGGGGTGGATGGTGTGCTGTTTGGGGCAGGGACGTTGCGTGCCTACGGAACCACACTGCCTGTGACAAACCCAGAACTATTGCAGCAGCGACGATCCCAGGGAAAGCTCGAACAACCTGTCCATGTTGTTGTCTCCCGGAGTGGGGAACTGGATCCCAATCTGCGCTTTTTTCGACAGGGAGTGCCCCGATGGCTGCTGACTTCAGCGACTGGAGCACAACGCTGGCAGGGGGAGGCAGCTTTTGAACAGGTGATTGTGGTGCCGGACGGAGACGATGGACTGAACTGGTCGATCGCCCTGGCAAACCTGCACCAGATGGGCCTGCAACGGTTGGCGGTAACGGGTGGAGGGGAACTGGTTGCATCCCTGGTGGCGATAGGCGCAATCGATGAACTTTGGCTGACGGTGTGTCCACTGCTGTTAGGGGGCGCGACTGCGCCAACTCCCGTGGAGGGAAATGGACGACTGGCGGCGATCGCCCCCCGATTGAACCTGTTATCGGTAGAGCAGATCGAGGACGAAGTGTTTTTGCATTACCGAGTGATCTAAACCGCAAAACCCCTACGGTTGAGGAAAGGTGATGCGAAAGCAGGTGCCAGCCTGACGATCCACCGTCAGGTTGCCCCTGAGCTGGTGCGTCAGGCTATTGACGATCAGCAAACCCAGCGATTCAAGCGTTTCCAGGTTGAGGGATTCGGGTAAACCGATGCCGTTATCGGCAACGGTCAGTGTAAGGATGGGGCGATCGCCCGCTGCAGCATCGGTTCCTGCCAGGAGTTGAATCGTCACCCGTCCGGCCTGTCCATCAGGAAAAGCATATTTCAGGCTATTGGAAACCAGTTCATTGACCATCAGACCGCAGGGAATGGCGGTATTGATAGGCAGCATCACGTCGCCAGTGGCGATCGCCAGTTGAACCTGATTCTGACTCACGCCATAGGATCGGAACAGGTTATTCACCAGATGGCTCAGATAGTTGCCAAAATCAATTGCCGCCAGATCGGGTGCCTGGTAGAGCTGTTCGTGGATCAGCGCCATCGACTGCACGCGATTTTGTGCTTCCTTAAACAGGGTCACGACCTGCGGATCATCCGTTTGCTGGGACTGCATTCGCAGCAGGCTGGTGACGATCTGAAGATTATTTTTGACGCGGTGGTGAATCTCTTGCAGCAGCGTTTCTTTTTCTTTTAGTGAAGCTTTCACCTGAGCTTCAGCCAGCTTGCGTTCGGTGATATCGATACCAACGCCGATCATTTTGACCGCCTGACCTGTCTCATCCAGAATCTGCGCTCCTCGGCCATACCGCCAGTGAATTGAGCCATCCGGCCCGATGAGTCGATGCTCAATTTCAAGAATCTTTCCTTCGGCTAACGCCTCCTGATGGCGCTGCTCAAAATACTGCCGATCGTCGGGATGAACCCGACCGAGAATTAAATCACGAGTCGGGTAGGGGCTGATTTCGTTGCCCTGTTGATCCAGAACCCGTAACTGTGCGTCGGTACGAAATCCCCAAAGTGCATAGTTTTCAGGCGACCAATATTGTCGATTAGTCTGTATATCCCACTCCCAGGTGCCCATGTGGACGACAGACATGGCCAATTGGAGCTGGGTAGTGCGCCGCTGAACCCGTTCCTCCAGTTCCTGGTTGAGCTGCTGCACCTGCTGGAACAAATTGGCTTGATGGATGGCGATCGCCAGTTGATCCGCCACCGCCCGCGCCAGTTCAATTTGCTCTTCCTGCCACCCGGGGGTCTTTTGGCTGGTGTACAAGTTGAGGCTACCCCACAGCACTTCATCAACCACCAGCGGCACCAGCAACCACTTGCCAAAGAAAGCTTGAGCGACTTCTCGGTTCACTTGATCCTGGATGTCGTCGGTATCGTTTACCTGTACAATCTGCAACTGCTTCAGTTGGTCGGCAAAAGGGTTATTGTCATCTGGAATTTCTAAGCCGACATCGATGGCGATGGGATCGTTCCTATCGATCGCAACCCGTCGCCAGCACCGACGCTCTGGCAAGTATTGGATAATCGATGCCTGTAAAAATTGGACAATAGAGGACTGCTCACTGTTGAGGAGATGGGCCACTTCATTCGTTGCAGCGGCAAAAATTACTTCCAGGTCGAGCGATCGCCGAATAGCCTGCACAATTCGATTCAGCGCCTGTTCTCGCTCTGCCTGCTGGCGGAGTGACTGTTCAACTCGTTTGCGATCGCTGATATCCCGCAAAATTGCCGTAAAAACAGCATCAGTGCCAACTTCCAGTTTAGAAATGGATGCCTCCGACGGAAACTCACTTCCATCTTTACGCCGCCCATACACCTCGCTACGTTCTCCCATGCGTCGAGCGACGCGATTGCTGGTTGAAGAAAACTCCCGAACGTGGTGCTGGTGTGCGGCAGCGGATCGTTGCGGCAGCAACAGGCTGAGGGGCTGTCCTAAAACCTCTGCCGCAGTGTAGCCAAAAATTCTCTCTGCTCCCTGGTTGAACAGCGTGATGCACTGGTTTCCGTCGATGGAGATAATCGCATCGCTGGCAATATCCAGAATTCCTGCAAATCGCTCCTGAGAAGAAAGCAGTGCTTCCTCTGTGCGCTTTAATTCCGTCAGGTCGCGCTTACTGACCACCACCCCAGAAATGGTGCCGTCGAGTTCCATGTAGGGGGCGTAGGTAATATTCAGGAAGCGGTCACCGGTCGGGTAGTGAAACCAGCCCTCAAAGCAAATCAATTCTCCCATTAGGGAGCGATCGAACTGAGGTTTGATCGACGACCGAAAGAACTCCTCTCCAACCAGGTTGCAAATTGAGTGACCGATAACCTCGTCGTAGCGTTTGTTGTTCCAGCGAAGAAAAGCTTGATTGACAATTCGATAGCAATAGTTGCGATCGATCAACCCAATGCTGTCAGGCGTTGCCGAGACAATCCGTTCATACTGCTGGAGAACTGCTTCGGCGGCTTTGTGATCGCTGATGTCTATCATGACGCCAACCATTCGGATGGCCTGCCCCGCCTCGTCATAAATGCCACGCCCCCTGCTCAGCATCCAACGCAAGCGACCGTTGGGATGCAGTACCCGGTACTCTGCTTCATAGTTGGTTCGTTCGGCCAGAGACTGATAAAAGCACTGTCGAGCACTGTCGAGGTCGTCGGGATGGATGCGATCGTACCAGGTCTGGATGTTGACTTCTCCTTCACCCGGCTCCAGCCCCAGCAACCAGTAATGGTTGTCGTTCCAGATGAGCTTATTGCCTGTAATTTGCCAATCCCAACTGCCAATATGGGTCAGGTCAAGCGCCAGTCTGAGCTGTTCCTCACTCTGCTGCAATGCCTCCATGAGCTGGCTCTGGACAATCGCAACCCCAACCTGATTGGCCAGTTGCCCCATCATGTCGGTTTCAAAATCGTTCCATTGCCGGGGATAGGCACACTGGTGGGCGATCAGAAGTCCCCAAAGTACGGGGGGCGGAGGAGTCTCAGTGCCTCCTAAATGGGATTTCTGACTGTTTCCGGGGGGGGCACTCTGACTGGCTCCACTTAGAAGAATGGGTACCACCAGGTTCGCCTGAACTCCAAACTGTCGCAGAAACTCGGCATGACACGGGTGAAGGGTGGCTGTTGCAGTGTTCTGGATCAGGCAAATGCGTCCCTGCCGACAGGACTCAACAAACTCCTCCACGAACCATTGATCCCACAGGTGCTGCCCCACAAGGGCAGGATAGCCGGGAGAAACGGATTCCTCAACAACGGTTCCTGAGTCATCCGCGTGGAGTTGCAGGAATAACACCCGATCCGCCCGGAGAAAACGATGAACTTCGACAACCGTAGTTTTGAGAATGGAGGGTAGATCGAGGGACTGACGAATGGTGAGGGCGATGTCGGAGAACAGGCGCGATCGCCGTGATTGCCTTTGGAGTTCCGCTTCGGTTTGTTTATGGGCAGTAATATCCACTGCCGTCCCCAAAATTTGCCGGGGTGCGCCATCGGCTGTACGGTTAAACACCCGGTCACGGCTGTGTAGCCAGCGCCACTCTCCATTCGCATGGCGCATGCGGTACTCCACATCAATGACTTCGTGCTCTCCGGCTGTAAAACACTGCTCGACTCGCCCCACGATTTTAGGCAGGTCATCCGGGTGTACCAGATTGGGAAACAGTTGATTGCCCATCAACTGAACTGCTTCGGGTGAGTACCCGAGGATCGTCTGCATTTGACGATTCACGTAGACATTACGTTGCTCCAGAAGATCATAAATATACAGAATCGCCGTGCTCGAGTCGGCAATTTGCTCAATAAATCGCTGGTTGTCCAGCAGGGTTGCCTCAGCAATTTTGCGATCAGTGATATCGTCGGTCAGACCTGCCCACCGCACTAATTCTCCTGCCTCGTAGATCGGGTCCAGATAGGTGACGACCCAGCGGATTGAGCCATTGGGCTGAACGACCCGGTAGTCCCGCTTGACTGGCAGACCATTGTGCTGTTCTACCAGCGACTGTAATACTTTGGAGCGGTCTTCTGGATGGACAGCCTCCAGCCAGGAGTTTGGGTTCTGGTAAAGGCTCTCACAGCTTCGACCCCAGATCGTTTCGTAAGCTGGACTGACGTAGAGGTAATCGCATTCATCTGCGCTATGTAGAAAAAAGAACTGATTGATGTTGTTCGCAATCAGTTGAAACCGCGTTTCACTCTCTGCCAGAGCTGCTTCAACTCGCTGGCGATCGCTCTCCTGTGCCCTCTGATCCTCCTGCACCTGCTGTAGCTCTTGCCGACACTCCTGCAACTGTCGCTTTAGTTCAGCATTCTGCTCTAGAAGCATCGCTACCGAATCGACGTCTGTATCATTACTTGCAGATGAGTCGAAGTCAGGGAATGGGGAAGCCATAGGGAAGCGCAGGCCAACAGATTAGAAAAAAGATTAGTTGCTACAGAATAAATTACTGTTGATTGAGCTGAGCGTACAGGTGCTTCAAATTGCTCTAAGCAATCTTTATTTTTGATCAGAGCGATCAGTCATTCCTAATTTTTTTGAGAAGAGGCGGGGGCTTAGGGCGGGTTTGAAAGCCCGCCGGATGTTTGATTTTGCGTGCGCGAGTATCTGTTTAGCATTTTCTGATTCCCGCCTGGGCTACGCCCAGGCGGGAATCAGAAAATCTAATTTTTAGCGTTTCTCTCGCGCCGCTAAACGCATACGTGTGCTTCGCACACGCAAAATCAAGACTCTTCTAGGTTTAAAGCAGCCCCTGCCCCCCACTTCAAACCCCGCTACAGGCTCTCTAAGAATTCCAGCAGATCGGCCATCTCCTGGGGAGTGGGTTGAAACTGGGGCATTGGGGGAGTTTTACCACTGGTCACCTGACGTATCAGACCAATTCGAGACTTCCGTGAGGAAACATGGTGCAGACTGGGGCCAACCTGTCCATCCCCATTGATACCGTGACAGGTTGAACAATTCATCTGAAAGATAAAACGTCCCTGGGTGGCATTTCCCTCCAGAGCCAGGACACTTTTGATGTATGGATCGGAAACCTGCACCTGATGAATGCCGAACAAGATCAGCGCAATTCCCAGCACAATAGAGATGAGCAATAGCAAAAGTTGTCGCACCTGCCGGGGGGGCGACACCATTGGGGCGGTCATCTCCTTCTCTAAAACCTGGTTATCCAATTCCCTCTTAAACTCGAATCAGGATAAAGCCTTTCAATTTATAACTTTACTTTAAAGTTTTTTGAGCCAGTCTCGCAATCTCTAAAGAACTAGTTGCATGGCGAAATCACCGCATTCACTGGAGGATTTAGGTTTTCGCTGACTTTGGCTCGACACCAGGGCCAGTTCCGTACCAGCGGGAATTATGAGAATATTTTAGAAACCTTCAACTCCCGACACAATCGAGGGGGAGCAGATTCAGGTTAGCATTGGATTAATCATACGGAGATAGCGCTGTGGTAGAACCCTTACTTTCTGGCATTGTTCTGGGGCTGATTCCCATCACGCTGGCGGGTCTGTTTGTTGCCGCCTACCTGCAATACCGCCGGGGCAACCAGCTCGGCCTGTAATATTCGGAAGTGGCTCGGTGGATTGCACCGAGCCACTTTTTTATAACTGGACTTTTGACTAAATTGCGCTGATTTTTTCTGAAACGCTGACTGCGTCAGCGTTTCAGAAAAAATCAGCGCTAAAACTTAATATGCCGCGAAACGCTCTCTAGGAGAGCGTTTCGCGGCATTGCGGGGAAAATAGTCAAAACTCCAGTTATCAGGGGTGTTCTTCCCGTTGGAAAAACAATAACCCTGTGTTGCCGTAGCTTTTCTGACGCCGCAACACCAGTGGAACCACCTGGTTCAGAAATTCGGTGAGAACCGGGGTAGGCCAGCGAGTGGGGTCGTGTTCGACCGCCAGTTCGCCGTCTAGAGATAGGAGGTGGTACTGGCGAATGTGCTGGAGCACAGGGAGATAAAGATCGCTGGCGTAGGGGGGATCGAAATAGATGTGGTCAAATTGCTGGCCCGCAAGACGCGGGAGTTGCTGGAGGATATCTCCTCGGAGCAGTTTGAAGGATTGATCCGGGTGGGCAACTTTCTGCCAGTTTTCCTGGATGACGGCGCAGGCGCGGCCTGACTGTTCAATGCCTACCACCAGGGCGGCTCCCCGCGCCAGGGCTTCGGCTCCCATTGCGCCGCTGCCACTGCATAGATCCAGCCAGCGACAGCCTTCAACGTTGCCCTGCCAGATGTTAAATAGTGCCTCTCTGACCCGTCCCGGTGTGGGGCGAGTCGCCTGACCAGGGAGGGTTTTCAGGAGGCGGTTGCCGTAAATACGCAGGCTCATGCGGGAGTGGAATAGTTTTAGGGGGCGATCGCCATTGGTCGGGCTGCCACCCGTTGGACGAAGTTGGACAGAATCTGGAGACCGCTGGTGGAGGATTTTTCGGGGTGGAACTGGACGGCCATCAGGTTGTCGCGGGCGATCGCAGCGGTCACGGTTTGACTACCGTGGGTAATCGTGGCGGCAATGTCGCTGGAGAGCGCCGGGTCAGCATAGTAGGAGTGAACGAAGTAGACCCAGGGGTCGGCAGGTAGATTGTGCCAGATAGGGTGGTCTGGCTGCTGGAACTGGAGCTGGTTCCACCCCATGTGCGGGATGGTAATCCCGGGTTCTGGACGAAATCGTCGCACCATGCCAGGAATTATCCCCAGTCCTGGTTCGACGCCTTCTTCGCTGCCCTCCAGCAGAATTTGTAGCCCCAGGCAAATTCCCAGGAATGGCTTACCGCTGGCGATCACATCCTGAATTGGCTGGATCAAATCGCGAGAGCGGAGATGCTGAATCGCCGGATCAAAGGCTCCCACTCCGGGTAACACCACTGCGTCGGCTTGCATCAGGTCCGCAGCGACATCCGTAACCTTCGGGATTGCACCCGCTTTCTCCAAGCCTTTGCAGGCGGAGTGCAGGTTGCCCATGTCGTAATCAATGACGGCGATGTTCATAGGTTTGAATTGCTGGGGTCTCCACTCCCTATCTTGCCGGATCTGCGATCGATTTCGTGCTTGAGGAAACACGAAATTTTGAGGCAATTTTTGCGAAAGCAGTGCCCCGTTGGGTGGATGCTTCTCCCGCGCAGTGGGGGAGGTGCGGCAGACTTCCCTGCTTTTGGGTTACGCTAGCGCTAACGTAGCTGACACCTGTCCTGCCTGCATGACCTCACGCCTGCTGCTCACGTCATTCACCACCTGGGAACCAGAGCAACCCTCAAACGCCTCCGACGATCTGTTGCACTGGTTCACCCAGCAGCGTCCACCTGAATCACTGCACTTCTTGCAGCAACTCCCGGTGGATTTTGACCTCGCTCCCCAGAAGGCGATCGCCCACCTCACCCAGCTCCAGCCCGATGGCGTACTCTGCTGCGGCATGGCAGAGTCGCGACAACGGCTAACGGTCGAGTCGCAGGCGGTGAAGGGCGATCGCATCCTCAAAACTTCCCTTGACCTGGAGCGATTAATCGATGGCCTGAGTTTTACCGATATCAGCCACGATGCCGGGGAGTTTGTCTGCAACCGCCTCTACTTTGACACCCTGGAATATTTGCAGAATCAGGGTTTTGAATGTTTCTGTCTGTTTATTCACGTTCCCATCCTGACTGCTGAGAACCAGCCTCTTGTGCAGGCAGATTTTTGCGCCATTCTGGAGAAACTGGGACACAAACAATGGTTTGCACCTTAGACCTGATAGAATATCTCAGTCGTTTAGGCTGAAGCGATTTCTTTGAGTCAATCAGTTGATCTACCTAAAGTTGATGATTTTTTGCAGGAGCTTGCGACGATCCAGCAAACTGGATCGAAACGCATCGCTCTGCTAGGGTCACGCCACGTCCCCATTACCCATCAACACCTCATTGAGTTAATGAGCTACGCCCTGGTGCTGGCTGGGAACCGTCTCATGACTTCCGGCGCAACCGGGACCAATTCCGCAGCGATCCGGGGAGCCATGCGAGCTGACCCCAACCTGCTGACCGTGATCTTGCCCCAGAGCCTGGAGCGGCAGCCCAGGGAGTCGCGGGAGCAGCTTGAGCAGGTGATGCACTTGGTGGAGAATCCAGCCAACGATCACCTCTCACTGGGAGAGGCCAGTGCCCTCTGCAACCAGGAAATCATCTCACGCTGTCAGCAGCTCATCTGCTTTGCCTTCCACGACAGCCACACGCTGCTGAAGACCTGCGGGGATGCCGAAGACCAGCGCAAGCTCGTGACGCTGTTCTACTTCGACTAGTTCTACTGCGCTATCATTGCCCTACTATGACTTTTCTGGAGCAGTTGTCGGTAAAAGCGGTTCTCCTCTATTCGATTGCGATCGCCATTGTCCTGGTGTATCTACCGTTCCTGGTGGTCGCCTACGGTCGAGCCAAAGTTGGCTATGACACCTCTGCTCCCCGTGCCCTGTTTAGCAAACTACCGCCCTTTGCACAGCGGGCCACCTGGGCACATGAGAACTCGTTCGAGTCGTTTTCTCTATTTACGGCGGCGGCATTAATGGCCTATGTGACCGAGCAAACCAGTCCCTGGGTGTCCCTGGCGGCGATCGCCTATCTGGGGGCGCGACTGCTGTTCTCGGTGTTCTACATTCTGGATGTGCCTGTGGCGCGATCCATGATGTTTGGCGTCGGCTCCCTCTGTATTGGCACGCTGGTCGTTCTGAGTCTGCTAAAAGTCAGTACCATTTAGGTGGCTGGCATCCGCTGGCAGGAAATCGGCTGCCTAAAGCCGCCCCTCCATTCCTTCACCCTGTTGCCATGAGTTCCAATTCTTCTTTTGATGTCGTCAGCGATTTCGACCGTCAGGAGCTGGTTAACGCTGTCGATCAAACCACCCGTGAAATCAATTCCCGCTACGACCTGAAGGACACCAAAACCACGGTTGAGCTGGGTACTGATGCGATCGTCATCAACACCGACAGCGACTTCACCCTGCAGGCCATCCACACCATCCTGCAAACCAAAGCCGCCAAGCGCAATCTCTCTCTGAAAATCTTCGACTATGGCAAGGTAGAAGCCGCCAGCGGTAACCGAGTCCGGCAGGAGATCAAACTTCAGCAGGGAATCAGCGCTGAGATCGCCAAGCAAATCTCCAAGCTGATTCGAGATGAGTTTAAGAAAGTACAGGCGTCGATTCAGGGAGATGCGGTACGCGTGACCGCAAAATCGAAAGACGAACTGCAAGCGGTGATTCAGCGACTGAAGCAGGAAGATCTGCCCGTGGCCTTACAGTTCACCAATTACCGATAGATATAGCAGTTCTCAGTCTAGTTCAGTACAGGTTGTCGTGTGAGAGCCGCGCTCCG
>CAZVXA010000199.1:0-12244 GCA_964630955.1 uncultured bacterium
CCGCCCTATCAGGACACTCCCACCTCGCGCCAGCAGGTGGTGAGAGCATTCATAGACCCAAATTTGAGGAAGGGGCTACTATACTAGTAGTCCACCAAAAAAACTTTGCCTGGTTAGTGTGGCGCGCGAAGCGCGCCACACTAACCAGGCAAAGTTTTTCAACCAGGCAAAGTTCGCTTGGCGAACTACTAGAGTTTTAGCTGTTTTTTCTACAATGCCGCGAAACGCGCTCGCAGAAGGCGTTTCGCGGCATATTTAGATTTTAGCGCCGATTTTTTCCTGAAACATTGACTGCGTCGGCGTTTCAGGAAAAATCGGCGCAATTTAGTCAAAAGTCCAGTTTAAGAGCCTACCCGAAAACCCAAATTCTGGCAGGCGCGACCGGGTATTATCTGAATTGATAATCACAGTATTTCCGAAAACCCAAATTCTGGCAGGCGCGACGCTGTAGCGTCGCGCCTGCCAGAATTTGGGTTTTCGGATAGCCTATTATCGACGTAGCTACGCCGACGCCCCTGTCCTGACAAAGATGCCACAGGTTTAAATTTTCATGAAGTGGATGTCCGAATATTGAGGGTTTGGCATTGAATCTGAGCATATGGGATAGGAAGGAGAAATATGGGTAATCTAATCATAAAGATTGCTGGGAGCTGAGTTTAGTTTTATTGTTCCTTTAAGAATCGACTGTCACCCCCAATTTTTACTAACTAAAATTGGAGCGTGAGAGTTGCATATTACTCCTGCCACCGACTGTTAAGTCTTTATAAACCGCTAAGTCTTTATAAACCGCGAGACTCCAATGTCCGAAGTTCTACAGATTGGTCAGCGTACCATCGCTCTCGAAGAGTTGCTCCCCCTACTGGCGGGCTATCAGATGCTGCCGCAGCTCTACCAGGAGATCTTGATTGACCAGGCGATCGCTGACATTGAATGTCCCCCGGAGGAAACTACTGCCGCTCATGAGCAGTACTACGCTCAGAATCAGCTTACCGATCCTGAAGTGCTGAAGGCATGGCTGGCCCATTACCGCATGACCCCAGAGCAATTGGAGACGCTGACGGTACGATCGCTCAAGGTCGAGAAATTTAAAGAAATGACCTGGGACAATAAGGTTGAGTCCTACTTCCTGGGGCGCAAAGGCCAGTTGGATAAGGTAATTTACTCACTGATCCGCACACCCAAGGACCAGGGCAGCAACTCATCGGGTATTGCCAACGAGCTGTACTTCCGCATTCTGGAGGGCGAACAGTCTTTTGCTGAACTGGCTCGTACCTACTCCCAGGGGCCAGAGGCACAAACGGACGGTCTGATTGGTCCGGTTGAGCTGAGCGTCCCCCACCCCACCCTGGCAAAAATTCTCTCCATCAGCAAGCCGGGGCAATTGATTCCTCCCACCCCAATCGGAGATTGGATAGTAATCGTACGGCTTGAAAAGTTTATCCCCGCCCAGCTTGACGAGGCGATGCGCAAGCGGCTACTCAACGAATTCTTTAATAACTGGTTGAAGGAGCAGATCGCCCAGATCGCTCCGGCCAGCCCAGCCCAGCCCCCCGTTTCCAGTTCTGCCTCCTGAACCGCCCCATGACTTACACCAAAACCACCGTCCAGGAATTTCTTGCGACTATCTCACCGTTTGACCTGCTGACGAGCCAGTCTCGCAGCCAGATGGCCGATCGATTTCAACTGCTGCGCTACCGCATGGGGCAACCCATCCTCACCCGCGAAAAGCTGCCGGGTCAGGTCACGATCCTCTATCAGGGACAGGCGCGACTTCTGGGCTATGATCCCCGCACCGACACCCCCACAACCCTTGAGCGTCTCAAACCAGGTGCTTTCGTTGGGGTGGCGGGTCTGCTGCGGGGGGTTCCCTGCGAGACGGCGATCGCCTCCGAAGAGAGTGTCTGCCTCGTCATGTCAGCGGTAGACTTTCTGGCCATGCTGGAGCGGGAGCCGGGATTTGCAACAGCGCTGAGAAAGCAGTGCTTCGCGGTTGAAGCCTTCGATCTGCTGGGGGCAGAACTGGCCCGTCGCGCTGACGGCAATGCTGACCTGAAAGAGCTGATGCAGGATGCGCAGTCTAAGGCAGAAATTCGCCTCGTCCCCCCTGGAACAGCTTCTACCAAAGACCTGTCGCCCGACTACCTGTGGCTGGTCAGCGGCGGTCTGGTGACCGGATACCCCGAAGGTAGCCGCCTCAAACTGACCGATGGTGCCGGACAGAGCACTGAGATTCAGGTCACGGGAAACCTTCCTGCCCGCATCGTTGGCTTCCCTGCCGCTTTACTTGAACATCCAGAGGACGATCTGCCCGCTGTGCCCGTTGAGGCCACCGTGGTAGATGGCGACTACGAGATTCCCTACGCGCCCGATCGCCCCCCCGAAGCCGAGGTCACCTATAACACCGATGATGGCCAGGTGCAGAAGTATCCCTTCTTCCGGGGGCGCGGCCTACAGGACGGTGCGCTGGCCTGCTTCCAGATGCTCGCCAAGCACCTGAATGTCCCCTTCCGTCGGGACGTAGTGAAGCGCGTCCTGGTCAGCCAGATGGAGCGCATGGGTGGACTGTCGCTCGATTTGTGTGGGGCGATCGCCGAAATGATGGGCCTCAGTGCCCAGTTGGTGATGGTGCCCGCCCAGTCAATCGGACGTCTGGAAGCCCCCGCGATGGTGAAGTGGCAGGATCGCATGGTGCTGTTTTACCAGATCAGTGACAAGCAGATTGTCATCGCTGACCCCGAACTGGGGATCATTAAGCGGAAACCCTCGGAATTCACTGAGACATGGGGCCAGCAGGGCGAGGTGCTGCTGCTCAAGGCCACCAAGCAGACCCCCCAAAAGCGGTTTAACCTGGACTGGTTCCTGCCCTCCATCAAAAAGCATCGCCGGGTGCTGATCGAAGTGTTTGTCGCTTCCTTCTTCGTCCAGCTCTTTGCCCTGGCCAACCCGCTGATGGTGCAGGTGATCATCGATAAGGTGATCGTTCAGAAAAGCGTCGATACCCTGCAAATTTTGGGCTTCTTCCTGCTGGCGATCGCCATCTTTGAGGCCATCCTCAGCAGTCTGCGAACGTACCTGTTTGTCGATACCACCAACCGCATCGACATGGCGCTGGGGTCAGAAATCATTGACCATCTGCTGCGACTGCCACTCCGCTACTTCGAGAAGCGACCGGTGGGGGAACTTTCCACCCGCATCGGCGAGTTGGAAAACATCCGCAGCTTCCTGACGGGCACCGCCCTGACCGTGGTGCTGGATGCCGTGTTCTCGGTGGTCTACATCGTGGTCATGTTCATCTACAGTTGGATTCTGGCACTGGTGGCGCTGGCGACGATTCCCTTCTTCATCGGGCTGGCGTTCATTTCCTCACCCATCATCCGTAATCAACTGCGGGTGAAGGCTGAGCGTAACGCCGAAACCCAGTCCTACCTGGTAGAAGTGCTGTCGGGGATTCAGACCGTCAAAGCACAGAACATGGAGCTACGCGCCCGCTGGCAGTGGCAGCAGCGCTATGCCCGCTATGTCAGCGCCGGATTCAAGACTGTCTTAACTTCTACAACCGCTGGCTCCACCAGTAACTTCCTGAACCAGCTTTCGGGTCTGCTGGTGCTGTGGGTGGGTGCTTACCTGGTACTGAAAGGCGATCTGAGCCTGGGTCAATTAATCGCCTTCCGCATTATCGCAGGCTACGTCACCAGCCCCCTGCTGCGATTAGCCCAACTTTGGCAGAACTTCCAGGAAGTTGGCCTCTCCATTGAACGTCTGAGCGACATCGTGGATGCTTCCCCCGAAGCGGATGAGACCGATCGCCTCAACATCCCCATGCCTGCTATCAAAGGCGATGTCACCTACGACAACGTATCCTTCCGGTTTGGCACTTCTGGCCCGCTCCAGCTCACCAACGTTTCACTGGAGTTCCCGTCAGGCGCGTTCGTGGGCATTGTTGGACAGAGCGGTTCTGGTAAGAGTACGATGACCAAACTGCTGCCTCGTTTGTATGATCTGGAACATGGGCGCATTCTGATCGACGGTTACGATATCAGCAAAGTAGAACTCTACTCCCTGCGTCAGCAAATCGGCATCGTGCCCCAGGACACCCTGCTGTTCGAGGGCACCATTCAGGAAAACATCGCCCTGAATGCCCCCGACGCCTCTGCTGAGCAGATTATTGAAGCGGCCAAAACTGCCGTTGCCCACGACTTCATCATGAGCCTCCCGGCGGGCTACAACACCCGCATCGGGGAACGAGGTGCTTCCCTCTCCGGTGGACAGCGGCAGCGGATTGCGATCGCCCGCACCGTCATGCAGAACCCCCGTCTGCTGATCATGGACGAGGCCACCAGCGCCCTCGACTATGATACCGAACGGCGTCTCTGCATGAACCTGATGGAAGCCTTCCGTGGCCGCACAGTGTTTTTCATCACCCACCGCCTCAGCACCATCCGCAATGCTGACATTATCCTGATGATGGATCAGGGTTCCGTCGTCGAAATGGGCACCCACGAAGAGCTGATGGGTCTGCGAGGCCGCTACTACTGCCTGTATCAACAGCAAGACGCGGAGTCATAACGCTATCGCCGCTTTCCGCTCCCCCTTTGACTATGGCAAACGTGTGAGGGCTTAGCATTCGGCCATTGCGTTCTACCCTCAGCGATCGCCCATCTACCGAATGCTAAGCCCCTACCCACTCTCCCCCATCTGGGTTTATCTGCGTCCATTTGCGTTCCCCCCAAAAACCTCCTATGAAACAGCTATTTTCAGGCAACGGACAAAACGGTAACGGCGCGAACGCCACCGCCACCGGTCAGGCAAACGGCGATGGCCAGGGAACCCAGGGGAATGTACCCATCTTTGGCCAGTCCTCCGAAGCGGCCCATGCGCCCACCACCTCAGCCGCCAAAATCAAGTCAGAAGCCTTCGATCAGCCCGTGATTCTGAAACAGACCTCGCTGTTCTCGCGAGCGATCGTCTGGGGCATTGTAGGGATCGCCTCCTTTGTCGTATTGTGGGCCTCCTTCGCCCGCATCGAAGAAGCCGTACCCGCGACAGGCAAACTGGAGCCAAAGGAATCCGTGCAGCCGATCCAGGCTCCCGTGGGTGGCGTCGTTCAGGAAGTGCTGGTGCGGGATGGCGATCGCGTCCAGAAGGGCCAGGTTTTGATCCGGTTTGATCCCCGCGCCTCTGAAGCCCAGCGCCAGTCGTTGGAACAAATTCGCAGCTCATTGGTACAGGAAAATGCTTTCTACCGCAGTCTGTTCGCGGGAAATGCAGCAACCAGTACCCCCATCAATCTTCGTCCCGAAGTACAGGCACTGGCAATGAATCGGGTCGCACTGGCTGCCGAGAATCAGACCTATCAGGCCATTCTCAACGGTTCCTCTGGTGAAAATCTCCGTCCTGACCAACGGGCGCGGGTGATGGCTGGACGGGTAGAGGCGAACTCCCGCGCCTCGGCAGCTCAGCTGGAGGTGGCCCAGCTCCAGGAACAGCTCAACCAGGTGGAAGTGCAGCTCCGCGTCGCCCAGCAAACCCTCGCCATTGACCAGCGCATCCTGAGTGATGTGGGACCGCTGGTAGAAGAAGGTGGACTGGCGCGGGTGCAATATCTGCGACAGCAGCAGGAGGCGATGAAAGGCCGTGCCGAAGTGCAGCGTCTGATGCAAGAGAAGCAGCGACTCCAGTTTGCGATCGCCCAGTCCCAGCAAAGGCTCCAGAACACCGTCGCCGTTACCGCTAATGATCTGCTGACCAAGATGGGCGAAAACAGCAAGCGCGTCGCTGAAATTGACAGTCAGTTCAATAAGGTGATCGTTGAGAACGAGAAGCGTATTGCTGAGATTGACAGCCAGCTCAGTCAGGCAAAACTGCAACTGGACTACCAGGAGCTACGTGCCCCCATCGATGGCGTAGTTTTTGACCTCCAGGCCAAAGGGACGGGCTTTGTCGCCAACACCAGCGAACCCATCCTCAAAATTGTGCCCAGCGACAACCTGGTGGCTGAGGTTTACATTACCAACCAGGACATCGGTTTCGTGCAGGAAGGGATGCTCGTAGATGTGCGCATCGATTCCTTCCCCTTCAGTGAATTTGGCGACATCAAGGGGACGGTCACCCGCATCGGCTCCGACGCCCTCCCCCCCGACCAGATTCACCCCTACTACCGCTTCCCCGCACGGGTGGCACTCGATCGGCAAACACTGAATACCAATGGCAGAGAGATTCCCCTGCAATCGGGGATGTCCATCTCGACAAACATTATTACGCGCAATCGCACGGTCATGAGCATCTTCACTGACCTGTTCAGTCGCCGAGTTGAAAGCCTGAAAAACGTCCGATAAAGCAGAAGGGCTGGTGCTGAACACCAGCCCTTCTTGTTAGATCGACCAGCCCAGCGCCGCCGCCACCTGCCCCGCCAGTTGCAATGGGTCAAATGGCTTGGCGATCACCGCCTTTAGACCAATCTCCATGTACCGTCGGCGATCGCTCGCCTGCACCTTCGCCGTCAGCAGCAGCACGGGAATCTCACGGGTCTTTTCCTCCGCCTGGAGTTGCTGAAACGTGGTCACCCCATCCATATCGGGCATCATCACATCCAGGAGAATTGCGTCGGGCTGCTCATCTGCCGCCACCTCAATGCCCTCCTTACCGGAATTGGCGGTCAGTACCTCCCACCCTGCAACTGTCTCCAGGCAAATCTGAGCGACCTCCCGGATGTATTCCTCGTTATCAATGACCAGAATTCGTTTTTCACTCATGCCCCAATTTATCCACACTGTGGCCGAGTGAGCTGGCCCAAACCATTGCTGCTTACCCCGGCTTCCTTATTCGTTGTTGATTTTAGCGAGGAGGGAGCCATTTAGGGTAAGCATATGGCGCTTTGCAAGCGCGTCAGGTACAAATTTTGAGTTGGGAACTGCGCTGAGCACGCTTCCCAACTCAAAATATGGTTTTCGGTCAGTGCAAAGCGCTGCATTAGCGACTATTCAGGTCAACACTGTCGGGCTACTGCTACTTCATGAGGTCTACACTCGCGTGGGCGATAGCATTCCCCCCAGTGAGTGCGAAGGATGGACGATCCACTTCATCTCACTTTGGAATTTCTGCACGGGCAGGACTGCTGCTAGAAATCTCCTAATCGCTCAAAGCGTTGCCTTCGACTCCGCCCAGGTAACGCTTTGGCATTCAGGAAACTAGTAGTTCGCCAAGCGAACTTTGCCTGGTTGAAAAACTTTGGTGAACTACTAGATCGCAACAACCGTAAAGTCTGCTGCGTTGATCTGCCTCGGTTGAACGTTACTCAACATCATCAACGGTGCATTATTGCCCCGAACCCCGACCTGGGTACCACCGATCACCCGTCTAAACCACAGATCGCTGAACTTCAAACCACCCGATAGCCCCAGTCGATCCTGTCCATCCCGAAAGTCCATTACGGTGTTCAGGCCAGTATTCCTTTGCAGCACAAACACATCGCGCCCTGCACCACCGATGAGGCGATCGCGCCCCACACCACCCACCAGAACGTCATTGCCTACACCACCATCCAGCAGGTCATCGCCTGCGCCGCCCAGCAGAATATCATTGCCGCCCAGACCGCGAAGAGTGTCATTGCCAGCCTGTCCCAGAATGCGATCGTTGATGGCGGTACCCGTGGTTCGACTCAGATCATTGCCTGTAGTGCCGACACGCAATCGAGAGGTGACGGGTAACGACGTGGTCTCAAAACCTACCCGGAGCACAAAGTCGTCGCTGACCCGTTCACCCTGGTCGTCTATTGCCGTGACCTGTAGATTCAACACGCCTGCGTTGAAGTTGGTGGGCGTACCGCTGAAACGCTGCGCCAGGGGGTCGAACCGCAGCCAGGAGGGAAGGGAACCGCCACCGACCAGACTGGCGCGATAAGTGAGGCGATCGGCACTATCCCGATCGGTAAATGTGTCTGTGGGTAATGTTATCTGGATGGAGCGATTGGCGGTAATCGCACGATCAGCGATCGGACGATTCAGGATAGGGGGAGTGTTGATTCGGGTGATCGTTTGACTGGATGCACTGAAAATCGTTTCCTGGGTATTCTGCTGGTCGGTATAGGAGACGCGGACGCGCACCTGGAAGCCAACCAGCGAACCGTCGGGCGTGAATTGAGCATCTGTGGCACCGGGTAGATCCGTCCAGGTGGCTCCTTGTAGCACCTGCCACTGGTACGAAAAGGTGCCCAGTCCGTCGGCGTCCTGCACCGTCGTGGTGTTGGCAGTGAAGGGCAGACCTTCTCCTGGAGTTCCTGAAATAACGACGCTACCCACTGGCGGATCATTGACTGCTGTGAGAGTGAAGGATTGCGTTGCAGCAGCAGTGCCACCGTTTCCATCCATTACGATATAGTTCAGGTTGACAGCGCCAGAGTAGTTCGCGGTAGGGGTGAATGTCCAGGTGCCGTTGTCGTTGTCGGTGAGGGTGCCGTTGGTGGCAAATAGTCCGCTGATGGAAAGTGTATCCCCATCGACATCGGTAAAACCCAATAATAAATTCGCTGCGGTGAGGGTGTAGAGAGTATCCTCGGTGCCATTGGCCAGTGTTGCCGGAGTACCTGTTAAAACCGGAGCATCGTTTGCGCCATTGGCGGTAATTGTGATGTCCAGAGTATCGGTATCACTCAGGGCACCGCCGAGCTGAACAGGTGCGCCATCGTTGGTGACGATCTGGAAGCTGGCGGAGCCGTTGTAGTTAGCGTTGGGAGTGAAACGCAAACCGTTGAGGGCGGCATTGAGGTTGGCAATACTGCCCGTTGCGGTGACAGTGCTGGTGCGATCGCCCGTCACACTCACGTTCGTCGTACTGCCCAGCGTGAGCGTTCCATTAGTCGCTGTTAGCGTGATCTGAACACTGCTACCCGCATCTCCATCGAGAACCATGGTTGCGTTATTCGTTGCCGTAGAAAAGACGATCGCCGTGTTTTCTGGCGTGGTGACAGACCCTCCAGGTAGAACATTGACCGGAGCCTGATTGCGGCGAGAAAATTCCGAGGTGTCGCCTGTCGTCAGGTCAGTGGCGGTTGCTGTAATAATAGGATTCTGCTGATCAGGGGTGTAGGTAAAGCTAAAGCTGGCCTTGCCACTGGCGTCGGTGGTTGCAGTCGTTGCCCCCAGGAAAATTTGCCCTTCACCTGCACCAGAGGGATCAAAGGCCGGATTCGCAAAAAATTCAATCCGGTAGTTGCGGACAGCAATACTACTGAGAATACCGCTGATGATGTTGTCTGAAACGGAGGTGAGAATGGGGAAATTCTGCCGATTGTTCGCTCCACCATCTGCATCTCCGTCATCGTTGTTCGTGATACCATCGGTGCCCAGATCAATGCCCAGATTGGTATTTGCAAAAATAGCGTTACCCTGGACACGATTGCCTGTGCTCTGCTCGATCGTGATACCGTCGCCGTTGCTGGCGATCGTATTTCCTTCCCCAGCGTTCACCCCACCGATCGCATTGCCGCCCCCCGTCTCCAGCCGAATTCCCGCCTGCCCAAATTGGTTAATCAGCAGTCCCCGAACCGTACTATTTCCAGCGGTGATGAACAAACCATTGGCAGTCGTTCCTGCACTGGCTCCATTCAGTTCGATTAACGGTGAGCCACTGTATCCGGTTTGAGTAGTGGCATCGATAATGACAGCATCGGTAATCGTGGGCAGGGCAGATAATAAATTAATCGTCTGCACTCCCGAACCCGCGATCGCAAAGCTAATCGTGTCCTGTCCAGTAAAGGCGTTGGCGTTGGCGATCGCCTGCCTCAAAGACCCTTCCCCACTGTCAGCGGTGGTATTCACCAGCATTCCGTTGGCCGCAATGGTGATACTGGCGGTGTTACTCCCGCTGAGGGCGTAACCGCTACCCGCGACCAGGTTGAGCGTCAGGGTATCGGCGGCTTCGGCGATACCCAGTGCTTCGCCGATCGCCTGCATCTCCAGCATCACCGCACTCTGGCCATCGGGAATCACCACCGTCAGGGTGCCCTCGTTGATGCTGACACTGCCTCCACTGAGGTTATAGTCGCCTGGGGTGACGGTGCTGCTGCCTGCGATCGCCAGATTCACCACCAGGTCGCCGTTGGTCTCCGTTCCACGAGAAATGGTGAAGCTGCCCGCGTTGTCTTCATTAATGGGACTGACAGTACTGGTGGTCAGACTGACGATCGAAAGATTGGTCAAACTAAAGCTGGCGGCAGACTGCATACCATTACCGCCTGAAGCCACAGTGTAGGTGCCTCCCGTGCCATTGGCTGTAGCAGTCACGCTGGCAGTTCTGGAGCCGTCGATGGTGGCTGGACTGGTAGCGAGGGCTGCCGACGCGCCGGAGCCAGGAGCGGTAAACACAACCACCCCACCACTTACTGGTTCTCCGTTGCCATTGGCGGTGACGGTCACAGCCAACGGATTAGTGAAGCCTGTGTCAACGGAAGCAGACTGATTATTTCCCCCTGCCACCGTAAGGTTAAATCCACGAGACTCAAACGCTCCAATATCCACCGCCCCCACCCGGTTAATACTGCGCTGGTCTGTAGTGGGAGCAGCCGTAGAACTCCCTGCATCGATCGCCACACTACCCGGCAACAGAGCATGGGTCTGGGTTACACCGCCATAGTCGCCCAGGGGGGCCAGAAGGGGATTCAGGGGGCTGGCGATCGTGCCCGTCTGGGTGGTGGTGGCGATCGCGCTATTCCAACCGCTGATCACCCCGATCAGGTTGTTGCCATTGTCGATGAAAGAATTGGCGAAGACGGCTCCCACATCCGGCAGGTGGTTAGGCAGGGTGACCGTGTCAACGTTCCCGGCAATGATCGTGTTGCGCAGGCTGGTCACCCCGGTGGTGTTGACCACACCGCTTGCATCCCCCAGAGAAGCAGTGTTGGCAGTAATGGTGACGTTTTGCAGCGCCAGGGAACCGTCATTACGAATGCCGCCCCCGTTACGGGCTGTATTCCCACTGATGGTGCTGCTGGTAATGGTCACGGTCCCCCCCTGCACGTTAATCAGACCACCGCCGCCGCTGGTAGAACTGCTGCCAATCGCCGTGTTGCTGCTGATGGTACTGTTGAGAATCGTTAGGGTGCGATCGTTGCGAATGCCACCCCCATCGTCCCCAGCAGTGTTGTTGCGGACGGTGCTATTTTCCAGGGCCAACGTTCCCGTATTCAGGTTGTAAATGCCACCACCGTCGGAACTGGAACCATTGGCGGTGTTGTTGCGAATGACACTATTGCGAATGGTTAGATTACCCGCATTCAGCACACCACCACCACTGCTATTCGTGGTGCCATTGGCGATAGTCAGGCCATCGAGGAGGAGGACGGTGCCATTGGCGATATTCAAAACGCGGGAGGCATTGTCGCCGCTGATGGTAAGCAGTTCTGCCCCAGTGCCAGTAATTGTTATATTGCCCGTAATGGTGAGTTCTGTGCCCTCCAGCCTGATTGTGTCAGCGGTTGAATCGGTAAACGTTGCTCCACCGAAGGTGATGGTGTCATCGCCAGCGGTGCTGTTTGCCGCGGCGATCGCCTCCCTCAAGCTAATGCCGTCACCTCCATCACTGGCGAGCAACGCTACAATACTGGAAGTATCGCCGTTGACGATATCCAGGGTGTTCGTAACAATCACAGTTGCCATCGGTTAAAAGCTCCTCGACAGTAGGAATAGGTGAGACAACGGGTGCAGGAAGGATCGCCAGCACAAAGTCACCCTGGTTCAAAGAAACCGGGTTCAGATTAAACATGACGATGAACACCGGGAGCGGCGATCGTTGGGTTGATTGAGCGGCGATCGCACACTCAAGCTGTGGACACGGTTAATGTTCCCTAAATGCAGAGTTGAATGTTACTGGACTTTTGACTAAATTGCGCCGATTTTTCCTGAAAAGCTCACTGCGTCAGCTTTTCAGGAAAAATCGGCGCTAAAGCCAACTATGCTGCGAAACGCTTTCGTAGAGAGCGTTTCGCAGCATCGCAAGGAAAATAGTCAAAAGTCCACTGTAGTCACTATCGCCATTTTGTTCAGGGCCGGGGGAGCGGTGCCGTGCGGATCAGAAGAGCCGCATTGCTAAGCAATGCGGCTCTTCTGATATGGCGGTCTGCTACAACGAGACATTAGGAGATTTCTACGAAAGAAATTACCCGTCGTGGGGGTGTGTACCCCCCCCCGGCGGGGGGAACAACACACCAAGCCAGGTAATTGATTTGTTGAAATAAGCAAAAAGCCGGGGG
>CAZVXA010000200.1:0-12214 GCA_964630955.1 uncultured bacterium
TTTTTTTGTTATTAAACACCGCCCCTTTGTCGGGGGGCCCCCCCCCCCCCCCCCCCCCCAAAACTGGGGATCTACTGGGATTTTATTTTATGGCAAGCCCCTGAGAGAATCACCCGATCGGAGGCTGTGCTGATGATTGATGCAGGCGAGGATTTTAAGAGCAATAGCCATTGTCTGCGGCATTGGGTCGGGGTATGGGGGAGATCCCGGGTGGGATTTGGTCACCCTATCCTCGTTGGCAACCGATTGGTAAGGCTATAGTCGTTTGGAAAACGTCTGTCCTGGCTAAGTCGTTTGTTGGTACTGGCTCTTGGATCACTCTCCACACCACTTCTCCGGCCTGCGTTCCTTTGCGATCGCCCACTCTGGCACCCTTTATGCGGTGCTCTCTTACACCACCTGGGGGCTGCTGCCAATTTATTGGAAATTTTTCGGCCACATCCCCCCTGTAGAGGTGCTCAGCCATCGCATTGTCTGGTCGATGGTGTTTCTCACGGGTCTGCTCACCATTCAGCATCGACGCGAGGAGTTGACCGAACTGCGGCACACCCCCCAAAAGTTGGGGATTCTGTTTGTCACGGCTTCCCTTCTGGCTTTCAACTGGGGTCTCTATATTTATGGGGTGAATAGCGATCGCGTCGTTGAGACCAGCCTGGGCTATTTCATTAATCCCCTGGTCAGCGTGTTGCTGGGCACTCTGTTTTTAAAGGAACGACTGCACTGGGGCCAGAAGATTGCCGTGCTGCTGGCAGTAGTTGGTGTTGCTAATTTTGTCTGGGAGTTTGGCAGTGTTCCCTGGATTGCGCTGGCGCTTGCCTTTTCTTTCGCCTTCTACGGTCTGTTGAGAAAGGTAGTAGCTGTTGCGCCCCTGGTAGGACTGGCAATGGAAACCCTGCTGATTACTCCAGTGGCGCTGGCTTTTTGGGGCTACGAAACTGTGACCCGAACAGGTCACTGGGGGGCATCGATTTTGCTCACCCTGCTCTTTATTGGCTCTGGGGTGATGACCTCGTTCCCCCTGCTCTGGTTCAACAATGCGGCAAAACGACTGCGCCTCTCAACTCTGGGATTCTTTCAGTACATCGCCCCAAGCATATCGCTGGTTCTGGGTGTTTTTGTATATCACGAGCCATTTACTCGCGTCCATGCCATCACCTTTGGATTTATCTGGACGGCACTGTTCATCTTTTCCATCACGTTCGTCATGCAGCAACGGGCGAAGGAGTAATCGCTGACTGCTTCCTCCTGGTTCTTACAGCGCTTCGCGCTGGTACGTGATTAGCGTCTCTCGCGTGCCCCCTGCGCTGCAGGGGCACGCGAGAGACACTTAAAAAGCTTCTCGGATTCCCGCCTGGGCGACGCCCAGGCGGGAATCCGAGAACGCTAAACAGATACTTGCGCTGTAAGAACCAGGTTTTTGTGGGAGAGCCGCGTAGAGCGCGGCTCTCCCACAAAAACTTGCAGGTCATTCAAGGGGAACTTCTGTAAGAACCCGTTATATTCCCTCTGCTTGAAAGCCCAGTCAGAAGTGGTGCGGCGTTATGCGCTGCACCACTTCTGACTGGGCTTTCGCTTTACTCAGCCCACTGGCGGAGAAGATTTGCATGGGTTTTGCAGAGGAGATCAAACTCGGTTGTTTTTCCATCTTTTGCAAACAGAGCACGACGTACCGCATCCAGATCAAACAACAACTCCCGATTGGCGGCATCGCGGATTCGGCTCTGTACCCAGCCTGCCACCACCAGACGCTCCCCGGAGGTGACGGGATCGACCCGGTGGAGATAAGTGGACGGGTAGAGCAACAGCGATCCGGCGGCGAGTTTGTAGGGGCGATCGCCATCACTCATCTCCAGCACCAGTTCCCCACCCTCGTATTGCTCCGGTGAATTGAGAAACAGCGTCAGAGAAATGTCGGAGCGGTGACCACCATCCATCATCAGAGCGTTGTCTACATGGCTACCATAGCTCATACCTGCCTCATAGTGGCTAACCAGTAGCGAGTGAATGACTTTGGGTTGAACTGCCGATTGGAACAGAGCATTGCGCTGGAGCGCAGCGAGAACGGTTTGTTTCAAGTCTGGCAGGTAGGGGGTGGTGCGATCGAGCTGGGTGTTTTGCTTCACCAGTCGAGCATGCCATCCGGCAGTCTGCTTGCCATCGACAAAATCGGTCGGCTTGATGCGACTGGTTATCAAGTCCAGTTCATACTGACTGAGAATGTTTTCAATTGCCAGAATCATTGCCAATTCTCATTGTACGCCCAGAGTTTTATCAAAGATAGCGATTTTTTAGATCGTCGCCTGCAATTTCAGCCTATATTGAAGCCAGTTTTAATGATACTGAAGTCAGTACGCTTTTGCTTGAATTAGCAGTTGTCAGGAGGAGTATGAAATCAAAAGCAGTGAGTTTATTTTTGCTGGCGGGATTAACAACGACAGTGGTGGCCTGTGGTGGTGGGCAGGTGCAGGAAAATAGTCCCGCTTCTCCAGCGACCGAGACAGAAGGGGGTGAAGCAAGTGAAGCATCCCCCGGTTCCGCAAACCAGGGGGGTGAAGGAGATGAAACAGAAGAGTCTTCAGGAGTGAAAGGGTCTCCAGAAGCAAATGAAGAAGGTGGGGAAGGCGGAGAAGGCGGGGAAGGCGGAGAAGGCGGAGAAAGCTAAGGGCTTGCCATAAAGTAAAATTCCAGTTTTCGTTTGACGCGGCGAAGCCGCGTCAAACGAAAACTGGAATTTTACTAAACAGTTTTTCAGGTGATTACCGTCGGTTTATCCATGCCTGTAAACTGCTGGATTCGGGCGACTTCTTCGGCGATCGCAATCAATTCCTTCAGCGCCACCTGAGCATCCTGATTGTGCTTGGCAATATTCGGTTCGTAGCTCTCCAGGTAAACCCGTAGCGTTGCGCCTTGAGTTCCTGTGCCCGACAGTCGGAACACCACACGGGAACCATCGGTAAACCCAATGCGAATCCCCTGATTCTTGCTCACACTGCCGTCTACCGGGTCGGTGTAGCTGAAGTCATCGGCGTAATCAACCGTATAGTTGCCAAAGGATTTGCCTTTGAGGGTGGGGAGTTGGGTGTTGAGGTGATCAACCAGGGAGTGGGCGCGATCGCTCTCTACCCCTTCATAGTCATGCCGCGAATAGTAGTTGCGCCCGTAGGTCTGCCAGTGCTCACGGACAATCTGCTCTACAGGCTGCTGCCGCACCGCCAGAATATTCAGCCAGAACAGCACCGCCCACAGACCATCTTTCTCACGGACGTGGTTGGACCCGGTGCCAAAGCTCTCTTCCCCACAAAGAGTGGCTTTACCCGCATCCAACAGGTTGCCGAAAAACTTCCATCCAGTGGGCGTTTCGTAACAGTCAATACCCAGGCGAGCGGCAACCCGATCAGCCGCAGCACTGGTGGGCATGGATCGGGCAATCCCTGCCAGTCCGTCCTGATAACCGGGCACCAGTTTGGCGTTAGCTGCCAGAACAGCCAGACTATCGCTGGGTGTGACAAAAAAGTGGCGACCCAGAATCATGTTGCGATCACCGTCTCCATCCGAAGCCGCGCCAAAGTCAGGTGCGGTTTCGCCGAACAAAATCTCCACGAGGTCGTGTGCATAAACCAGATTGGGATCGGGGTGGCCATTCCCAAAATCCTCCAGGGGAATTCCGTTAATCACAGTGCCTTCAGGCGCACCCAATCGCTTCTCAAAGATGGCATGGGCGTAAGGGCCAGTGACGGCGTGCATTGAATCCATCACCATGTGGAAGTTGCCGCCTGTCACGAGTGCCCGGATGCGATCGAAATCAAACAGGGATTCGAGGCATTGCTGGTAATCTTGCACTGAGTCAATTACCTCAACAACCATGTCGCCCAGCTTAGACTCTCCCAGTCGGTCCAGATCCACATCCGCACTGTCCAGAATCTTGTACTGGTCGATCACCCTGCTACGGGCAAAAATAGCCTCCGTCACCTTCTCCGGTGCAGGTCCACCGTTGCCAATGTTGTACTTGATGCCAAAGTCGCCTTCGGGACCGCCAGGGTTGTGACTGGCCGACAGAATAATGCCTCCAAACGCCTGATTTTTGCGAATAATGCAGGAGGTCGCAGGAGTAGATAGAATTCCACCCTGCCCTACCTGCACTCGCCCGAAACCGTTAGCCGCAGACATTTTAAGAATGATCTGGACGGCCTGACGGTTGTAGTAACGACCATCCCCACCCAGCACCAGTGTTTGACCGTCAAACCCTTCCAGGCTGTCGAAGATCGATTGGACAAAGTTCTCCAGGTAGTGAGGTTTCTGGAAAACAGGAACAGACTTCCGCAAACCTGAAGTTCCAGGTTTTTGGTCAGCAAAGGGAGTTGTGGCAACAGTTTGGATGGTCATTAGCGGGGCGGTTCCTTGCGTTCTACCGGGCAGAATTTCGCCTCCATTGTAGAAGCCGATGATGATTTTCTCCAAGCCTCCCCAGGTGAAGATTTGGCACAGCACAGTTTAAGAGCAAGCCATGATAAGAAGTAGTGCGAAGCACCGCACCACTCCTTATCGTGGTTTTTTAAGGTAGACACTAACCAGGTGGCAGCAACTTGAATACCAGTCGATTCCGCCCCTCCAGCTTGGCCTGATACAGGGCCTCATCTGCTGCACACAGCAAGTATTCTGGCGATCGCTCCAACATCGGAACAATGCTGGCTACTCCCAGACTGACTGTGATTAGAGGGCTGGTACTGGAGCGACTATGGGGAATTGCCAACACCTTGATCTCGTCTTGAATCGTTTTAGCAACCGTCAATGCGCCCTGCCCGGAGGTGTTTGGCAGAATGATGGCAAACTCCTCTCCGCCGTAGCGAGCAACCAAGTCTGTGGGACGGCGAGTTGCATTTTCCAGGGTTTGAGCCACCTGCCGCAGGCAGTCGTCACCTTTAAGGTGACCGTATTGGTCGTTGAACGCCTTAAAATGATCAACGTCGCATAGTAGTAAGGATAGGGATTGCTGTTCTCGGAGCGATCGCCGCCACTCCTGCTTCAAGAATTGGTCAAACTGTCTGCGGTTTGCAACCTGGGTCAATCCATCGAGCGTTGCCAGACGTTCTAATTCAAGATTGGCGATAATCAATGCTTTCTCTGATTGCTTCTGCTGAATCAACGCACCTACTTGTGCAACAACCGCACCCACCAGGTCAAGGGTTGCCTGGTCAAATGCTAGTGGTTGTTTACGCAGAAAAACAAATACTGCCAGTACTTTACCATTGCCCAGGACTGGTAGTGCCATCACGGTGTTTAACCCTGCTTGAATGGCAGATGCTGCCGCCAGGAAGCGATCGGGCATCTGGCTCAGGCTCTCAATCCACTCTGCCTGTTTCGACAGCCAGACCCGTCCAGCTAATCCCTGACCTGGTGCAAACTGCAAGTCCAGATTTTGCTCTCGAAACTTTCCCAGACTGGGATCGCTGCAATACCAACCTGAACTATGATGCAGCATAGTTTCCTGGTCATTAGGGACTAGCGCTTTTGCAAAATCCCAACCAATCGTCTCACAGGTCATTCTCAGAACCATTTGAAGAGCCTGATCCGCCTCTGCCGTATACTGAATTGCACGGGTAACATTGAGAAGTAATTCAAGTCGAGCGTTTTGAGCTTCCAACTGGACCTGAAAATCCCGCAACCGCAGTTGATTTTCAACTCGAACTAACACTTCCAATGGCTTTACAGGCTTTGTGATGTAATCAGCACCTCCCACCATAAAGGCATGAACCATGTCTATCGGATCATCGAGTGCGCTGATAAAAATTATCGGAATCTGTTGAGTGCGTTCGTCCTGCTTAAGGGCTTGACAGACATCATAGCCACTCATTATTGGCATTGTGATGTCTAGCAGAATCAAATCCGGTGGATTAATCTGGCAGGATTGAATTGCTAATCGACCATTTGGTGCGACTCGAACATTGTATCCCCGACTTGCTAGGATCTGGGTGATCAAGCTAATATTGGCAGCGTTATCATCTACGATTAATATCGTTTTGTCAGCAGTTTGTGATAGCGTTGGTAATTCCTGACTCATATAAGTGCTACCCTGCTTCAAAGCCGAAATTTTTGAATATAAGATAAGAGCTGTTCAAATTCGTACTGGTTGGTAAGATGAAGCAGTATATCGGCAAGAGTTTCCTGCTGCGGACGGATTTCTTCCAGTAGAGATTGAACCTCTGTCAAGTTGCCCTCCAGAACAGATTGTTCAAATCGGTTTGCCCAAGTAGGGGACATAGTCAGTTCATCTGAAAGTGAAGGGATACTGTGAAGAGAATTATTTTGAACGGATGAGGCTGTCAGAAAAATTAACCCTAAATGAGTTTCCAGTGCATTCCAAATTTCTATCTCCTGGAAGGGCTTACTGATCGCTGCATCGCATCCAGCATTTAAGGCAATCTGGTGATACTCAAGGGCACCTGCGCTCAGTGCAATGATCTGGGTGCGATGACTGAGGCAATTGCTTCCGCAGTGGTTTCTGAAATGAGTCGTTTGGGATCTTTCAAGATTTTGCTGCTGTTCCTTAATCCGAATCTGTCGTGTGGCTTCGCACCCATCAAGCCGTGGCATTCGGAGATCCATCCAGATTAGATGCGGTTGCCAGGTTTCCCAAAGAGCGATCGCCTCTTCTCCATCTCTCGCCTCCTGCAATTCAAATCCCATTGGTTGCAACAGCTTTACCAGCAGTTGTCGGTTGTCGTCTATGTCATCCACAACTAACAGACGATGGGGGAGTTGACCAGGGGCAAGGGCGACAACTTTACGGTCGGGCGAGCGTTCAACCGCATTCCATAATTTCACAGGGCGGACTCGTACTTGAAAGCGAAAGGCTGTTCCTGTCGTTGGCTCATGCCAATTGCTCAGACACCCCCCAGGCGAATAAGCTTTTCCACCGCTAATGACCTGCATTTCCCCCCCCATCATCTGTACAAACTGTTTGCTGATTGCTAGTCCCAGCCCAGTTCCCTCCTGAATCTTTCGCCCTGAAGCTGTTTGAGAAAATGCTTCAAACAGAGTCTCCATTTCTTCTGGCGCAATCCCAACACCCGTATCTGAGACTTCAATCATCAGCCGATAATCGCCCCTCTCTGGATCAGATGATGCGCTGTTAGAATACGCAGACTTTACAGTGACTTTAACTTGTCCAATCTCAGTGAATTTAATTGCATTGCTGACTAAATTAATAAGTACCTGCTTCAACTTGATCTCATCTGCCGACATATATCGGAGTGGACAACCCGATGGGTCAAACAGCAGTTCAATACCTTTATCCTCTGCTTTCCACAACAGCAGATTCTTGATATCGTTTAATAGATTTTGTAGGTCAAATTCTGTTTCTTCGAGAGCCATTCGCCCTGCTTCTATCTTTGATAGGTCTAGGATCTGGTTAATCAGGGTGAGAAGATGCTCACCACTATGGTAAATTATTTGTAGATTTTCCTGCTGGTCATGGGTCAAATTGTCCGCGCCACTCATTAACTGCGAGAACCCTAAAATAGCATTCAAGGGGGTTCGCAATTCATGGCTCATATTGGTTAAAAAAGCACTTTTAGCCCGGTTTGCAGACTCAGATACCTCTTTTGCCTGCTGAAGGGCAACTTCTACTTGCTTCCGTTCTGTAATATTTCGTACTACACAAATGACAGTATTCTGGTCGATTGGAGACATGCTGGCATCTGACCAGATTTCAACGCCATCAATTATCATTGGATACTCAAGGTTAACCGTTTGTCGGGTATCCAGAGCTTGAGCGATCCTGTCCAGGAAGAAATGAGCAGTCTCTTCTGGAAAAACTTCGTGCAGGGTCTTGCCCAGGCGCTCGTCTATGGATCCAAGCAGGAGATTTCGTCCTGTGGAAGGAATTCTTAGATGTCGGCCTTCTCGATTAAATACAAAAATTAGCTGATCCATTGCAGCGAACAAAGCACGCATTTCAGCATTTATTGCCTCAGCGGCTTCCTTGGCACAGCGAAGTTCTTCTTCAATCCGCTTTTGATTACTGATATCTGTGGAAGAGCCAATAATGCCCCGGACTTGACCTTCAGCATCGATAAAAGGGCTGATGACGGTCTGGTACCATTGTTTCAACCCCTGAGAGGTGACAATCTCCTGAGTCGTAAACATTTGAGGTTCACGACTTTCCATCACTTCTTGATTGGATACAAGAAATGCTTCTATCTGTTTAATATCAGCATTAAAGTCATAATCAGTCTTACCCAACATTTCCTCGTGGGAAACACCATAGATGGTTGCCCCCGCTAGATTCACGGTGAGAAACCTTCCCTCTATGTCCTTGACAAAGATAGCACCCGGCACTGTATCAATTACTTGTCGCAGAAATGCTTTTTGTGCATGTAACTCAGCTTCCGCCCGTTTACGGTCGCTGATATCACGCACGATGACTAGTACTTCTTCTTCACCTGTCTTGATGATTCGTGTTTCTTCATAATGGGTTTCACCAGCAATTTCTACTACATGCTCGTAGATTTGCTTCTCTCCAGTCGCTAGTGCCTGTCGAACGTAATACATACGCTGCTTAACCAGATCTGGCGATAGTGAAGGATGTTCAAAAATGTTTGATTCACCCTGATAAAAGGTTCTAACTTCACCGAAGCTAAGGATATCCAGGTATTCCCCGTCAGCTCGCATTCTTACTAGTAGATCTGGGATTGCACTTAAGATCGCGTGTTGTGTGCTCTGGCTTTGTTGAAGCGCTTCCCTCTGTTGAATAACATCCTTGATTCGTCTGGTATTTGTAACTTCCGTAAGGGTCGTCAGAACATCAAAACTCCCTACGTGAGCATTTTGTAGTGGAGTTGACTGTACCTCCAGAGCAATACACTTCCCTGCTCGCCACAGCTCAATATCCTTCCTTTTAACTGAACAACCCCTGGCAAAGGCTTGCGCAGGCGGCAGATGCTCGGTTGGATACAGGCGATCGCTACCTGCTCTGCGTAAACCCCAAACAGTTCCCCAATGTTCTAATCGATGAACGTCTTTTACATCTCCTAAAAGCTTCTGCGCAGACTGATTCATATACACGAGTTCCCCTTCGTGGCTGGTCAGTACAGCAGCTAGAGGGAGTGCCTCTAACAAAATGCCTATGGGATAAGGGCTTGCAGGATCAATATCACTGATCGGGTGCATCATTGGAATGATGGGATTAGGGTAAAGGATTAGCAGTCCTACAATTCTGTCTTCTACCTAAAGTGCCCGTTTTCAGGTAAAAAGAACCCTTTTCGCAAAGCAAAAATGATTTTTTCTTTACATCGAATCAGGCATTTTGCGATCCGATCCTGGAACAAATGAATCATTGTGCTTTTGTTACTGCCCACACGATGTTCGACAGATATGTTGTTTACCTGGAGGGCACAGGTTTGATCTGGTCGCCGATGAGTCCATTCGTTGTAGAGCGAATGGTGACATCTGTGTGAAGTTCTTAAAAGATTGCAGGTGTGAACTTACACATGAAAGTTGCCCCCTAGCTTTCTATTGCCATCGAGTCCGAATTGCTACGTTACTGGACGTTTGACTAAATTACGCCG
This sequence comes from uncultured bacterium, assembly GCA_964630955.1. GTDB lineage: Bacteria > Cyanobacteriota > Cyanobacteriia > Elainellales > Elainellaceae > CAZVXA01. Next base: position 9,567 of record CAZVXA010000200.1, read on the forward strand.
ATTTTTCCTGAAACGCTTACGGAGTCAGCGTTTCAGGAAAAATCGGCGCTAAAACTAAATATGCTGAGAGATGCTCTCGAAGAGAGCGTTTCGCAGCATTATAGGGAAAATAGTCAAAAGTCCAATACGTTAGAATGGCCTAAAAATAATTATCTTTAAATCTTTCTCCCAAGTTCAAGATAGAAGAGGGATGCACTGACTTGTTTTGATTTATTCAATCATGATCTCTTCAGAACGAGTGTTGATGGATACTGTTTCTCGTCATCTATCGTGGTTGAATCACCCTATTGTGACAAGTTACGACTGCATAACTACCAGGTGAATCTAATGTCTGAAGACCGTCAAAATCGCTATATGCTGTTAATTGATCAGTTGCTCCACTGTCCGAACGGTCAGGAACCAGAAGTCCTTGATAAACATTCAGATCTCCTGGATGCAGGTCTGGTACAAATGTTGACTCAGGTGGCCGCTTACTTTGCACACCATGACAATCCAGACGCAGCTAAATTCCTGGTTCATATCGCTCGTGAACTCGCGAAAGAATTAGGACTATATCCTCAAACTACTGCTCCTGACGCCTTATGATTGATGCCCCTCAAGCCGAAGAATTGGCACTTGAATTTCTGATGGCTGATCTCGAAATTCCCCAGGACGATCACGATTGGTTTTCGATACTGAGCGCTCGCTTGATTGGAGAAACCTGGTACGTGGTTGAGGTTGGAGTTGAAGGTCTTCCTGATAAGTGGGTAATTCAGGTGTACGATACGGGTGAGTGCGATCCCAGCTATACGTTTCACTCCCCAATTGCACCAGAATCAGGATGTTCCGCCGACCTTGAGGAACTGCCCGAAACGATTGCGGTGGCAATTGCTACTGAACGCAGCCACTGATCTCCTGTCGCCTGGAGTAGACTCAGATTTCAATCCTCATCCAGCGCTGGAAAAACTTCTTCTATCGCCACATTTCATTCCGATTCTCCATTAACCAACTGCGGGTTTCAGGCAGCATCTGTTCCCATAAAACCTCAATCGTTACATAATGCAAGGCGTATCGATACCTTGCTCCCAGGGCTTTCAAATTTGATTCTACTGCTGGAGAAATCTCGAAAACTTCCCAGTCTACTTCTATCAGTCTTCCTGTAATGCCTCCAGCAGGGGAATCAACCAGTTGTGCTGTGCGTACTAAGTCTGCAAAGTGATGAGGTTCCAATCCAGTTAATTCCAATATCTGGCGCGATCGCTCTGTCTCCTGAGCCATACCGAATATCCCTTACAAAGCAGAGGTTCCTGTCATTACTCTAGGCCAGGAATTTCAGGGATGGGCGATCACAACCAACAAGGATTTGCGTGACCGCAATAGACTGCACTCAATTGTTGAATTACTTAATCTTCATACTCAAATCCAACCAGGTTGAACGGGTAATTGGTGCACTGCTGGATATATAATCTACCCCCGTTTCCGCAATGGGCCGAATGGTTTCCAGTGTCACGTTGCCAGATGCCTCGATTTTGATCCGATCGTTACTTTGCTGAATTAGCGCAACCGCCTGTCGCATTAGGTCCAGCGACATGTTGTCCAGCATAATAATATCTGCTCTATTTTCCAGTGCCTCAGATACCTGCTCCAGTGTCTCCGTCTCCACTTCAATGGTGAGCGGGTAAGGAATCCGACTACGAACCAGGGCAATTGCCTTCCCAATTCCTCCTGCCGCCGCAATATGGTTGTCCTTAATCATTACTCCATCGTCCAGTCCCATTCGATGATTGATTGCTCCCCCGACCTGAGTTGCGTATTTCTCTAGAATCCGCAATCCCGGTGTCGTTTTACGAGTGTCCACCATCTGTGCTGCTAAATCCTCAATCTGTTCCACGTATTTTCTAGTTTCTGTTGCAATCCCACTCAAGCGCATTGCTAAATTGAGCGCTACTCGCTCTCCAGTTAGCAGTGCGTCCATTGGCCCGGTGATGTTGGCAATAACCTTCCCTTGCTCACACCACTGCCCCTCTACCTCGCCGACAAATTCAACATTGGGGTTAATCAGTTCAAAGACCTTTGCTGCGATCGCTAACCCTGCTATGACGCCAGTCTCCTTCACAATCCAATGAGCTTTTCCTACAGGGGGATGATCTGAGAAAAGTGACTGGGTGGTGCGGTCGCCCCGTCCAATGTCCTCTAAGAGCCACTTCCGCAGCATCGGCTCCAAAACTAGCCAGGACGGTAGCACGGCGGATCCATTACTCATGCCATTACTCAACAACTTTATACTATATGCAATCCTATTTGATTTGTGAGAAGGGTGCAGGGGGGAACCCCTGAGTGGGGGCACCGCCCCCCCACCCCCTCCTCACAACCGATGTAGGATTGCTATATCTATCTCTACAATTGTGCGTCCAGAGTTGTGATCACGTCTCACAGGACAGTTATTTAGAAAAACTCTGCCGCTATAAATTCAAGGCACAAAGTCTGGACAAAAATACTATCCTGTGCATACCTCTCCAACTTCTTGAAAATCACCGAAAGACTTCCAGGCTTACAGGTCTAAACCTTTGCACGGCGGTTGTTCCAGTGATTTTCGAAAAAACTTTGCTTTACCAGTTGACACTTTCTTGAGTTAGGAGCTACATTGATAAAGCGGTCGAGGGGCGCGA
>CAZVXA010000201.1:0-12193 GCA_964630955.1 uncultured bacterium
CGGTCGGGGCTACGCTGGCAGAGCCGCGAAGAAAGCGCTGAATGGGTGCGCGATCGCCTGCGGGGCATCACCACCTTCGCGGTGGATGGCTCCCAAATCTACCCCGGCAAAGATCTGTCAATCCCAGTTGCCCTGGTGCAGATTGGCTGGTTTGAGAATCCCCACGATCCCAATGTTCCCTACACCAAAGACATTGCCGTAGACATCATGACCCCCCAGGACTTGAAGGCAGGGAACAGCGGCGAACCCGTGGATCGGCGGGTGAATATGCGTCGGTTTCAGATGGAAACAGAGCGCATGGTGGAATATATGGAGGCTTACCCCCATGCTACCGATCGCCTGGTATTTCTGGATGGCTCACTGGTGGCCACCTTTGCAGAAGCCTTTGACCTGGAAAGCCGTGAGTTCTATCTGGAATGCCTGCTCACCCTGTTGCGGGCCAGCGAAACCTATCGGGTGCCGATGGTCGCCTATATCGATACTTCCTACGCGCAGGATTTGACCACGATGCTGCAAATGCTGTTTGGCCTGCCCGAATCCAATACTATCCACGATGCGCAGTTGGTTAACTATGGAATGCAGTGGGGCGATCGCACTCCCCTTTATCGATGTCAGCGCTCCGGAATCCTGGACGCTTATCAGGATCAGCGCGATCGCATCGCCTTCACTTATTTGAAAACCACCCGCGACAACTACCCTGCCCGCCTGGAAATCCCCGTCTGGATGTACGAGGCAGGTTTGCTGGAAACCATGCTGGATTGGGTGCGCGCCGAGGTGATTGTCGGGGGAGGCTACCCCTACGCCATTGAGACGGCTGATCAGACCGCTGTTTTGCAGGCCAGTGAGCGGCAAACGTTTCTGGCGCTACTGCAAGAATGGGCAGAAGCCCAGGACTTAGACTTGCGGTTCTCCCGCAAAATGGTCAGTAAGGCAAGACGACGTTAGATCTTGCGATCTTTCACAGCTTGACTGTAAGATAGAAAGCTGTGTCAAATTAGCCAGTACAAATCGCCAACCTAAGGCCAGCTCATGCCCAAACTCAAGACTCGCAAAGCCGCAGCCAAGCGGTTCCAGCGCAGCGGTAGCGGCAAAATTATGCGCCGCAAAGCCTTCAAAAACCACCTGCTGCAACACAAGACGACCGCCCGTAAGAGCCGTCTTTCGAAGATGGCGGTTGTTAACGAGCGCGACGCAGAAAATGTAGAATTGATGCTTCCCTACCTGTAGGAAGCGTTGACGGTCAGGGCAGCAACGCAGCTTGCATGCACCTGCCGTCCTCCACTTTGGTTATAGCTCTAGTCATTCTGGTTAGGACAAGGGGGTGTGGGGGCACTGCCCCCACGCAGGGGTTCCACCCCTGCACCCCGTCCTAACAACAGCGCATACGGCTATATTTCGCAATCCAGATCGTAAACGTTAAGGAAACCGACCATGACACGGGTTAAGCGCGGCAATGTGGCTCGCAAACGCCGCAAAAAAATATTGAAACTGGCGAAAGGCTTTCGGGGATCGCACTCCCGTCTGTTCCGTACCGCCAACCAGCAGGTGATGAAGGCCCTGCGCAATGCGTACCGCGATCGCCGCAAGCGCAAGCGTGACTTCCGTCGCCTGTGGATTACTCGAATCAATGCTGCTGCACGGATGAACGGCATGAGCTACAGCCAACTCATCGGCAGCCTCAACAAAGCCAATATCCTGATCAACCGCAAGATGCTGGCCCAGATGGCGGTGTTAGATCCCGCTGGATTTAGCAAAGTGGTCGAACTGGCGAGTCAGGCGAAGGGTTGATCAGGCAGACTCTATCTTTACGACCAGGGTCAACCTCCCGTCGCAAACTGCTGCGATATCTGGGGCTGGGTTTAACCGCTGGCCTGGGGGCACAATTGGCTGTGCCCCCTATTTTGATGTCTGCGGAATGGGAGACCATCCAGCGTCGAGGAGTTCTCCGGGTGGCCGTGAAGGATAATTTGCGTCCGCTGGGATTTCGGGATACCTCTGGTCAACTCCAGGGTTTAGAAATCGAACTGGCCCAGCAGTTAGCTGAAGAACTACTGGGTCAGGCAACCGCCCTGCAACTCCTCCCCGTCGCCAACTCCGACCGCATTCCTGCCCTTCTGGAGGATCGGGTCGATCTGGTAATTGCCCGTCTAACGGTCACGTCCTCCCGCGCTCGCCTGGTCAATTTCAGCGAACCCTACTACCTCGATGGCACCGCCATTCTTACCCGCAGTGACACCATCCAACGATTGGCCGATCTGAACCGCCAAATCATTGCGGTCTTAAACGGTTCCAGCACGATCGCTGTGGTGCGTTCCCATCTCCCTACCACTCAACTGCGCGGTGTAGACTCCTACTCAGCCGCTAGAGAAACCCTGGAATCGAGACGAGCGATCGCCTTTGCCGCCGATGCCAGCGTGTTAACGGGATGGACACAGGAATTTCCCGAATACCGTCTATTACCAACGCTGCTTTCAGGAGAGGCTCTGGCGATCGCCATGCCACGTGGCATCCAGTACAGCGATCTGCGGCAGCGCATCAACCAGGCCATCCGGCGCTGGAAACAAACAGGCTGGCTCCAACAGCGAGTGCACTACTGGGGTCTGCTAACATCGCGTTAAATTAGGATTAGGATCAAATTCACAAGCCGCCTATGTTAGAAGCCATCGAACTCAAACGCGAGGTCGAACAGTTGTCTGAGCGCCTGGGTAAAACCCAGGACTATCTTTGACGTACCTGCCCTGACTGCAAAAATTCAAGACCTGGAGCAGGTGGCATCCCAACCTGCTTTCTGGGATGACCAGGCGATCGCTCAGAGAACCCTCCAGGAACTCAACGACCTGAAGTCGCACCTGCAACAGTTTGACCAGTGGAAAAGCCACCTGGACGATGCAAGGGTTGTCCTGGAGTTGCTGGAGTTAGAAGCTGATGAGTCGCTCCTCCAGGAGGCCCAATCTAACCTGGCTCACCTGAGGCGGGATCTTGATCAGTGGGAGTTACAGCAGCTCCTCTCTGGGCCTTATGACGATCGGGGAGCCTTCATCACGATTAATGCTGGGGCGGGTGGTACCGACGCGCAGGACTGGGCAGAGATGTTGCTGCGTATGTATACCCGCTGGGCCGAAGCAAAGGGTTATAGGGTTCACCTGACGGAACTGTCGGAGGGCGACGAGGCGGGGTTGAAGTCGGCAACGCTGGAGGTGGACGGACGACACGCCTATGGCTATCTGAAGGGCGAGAAAGGGACGCATCGACTGGTAAGGATTTCCCCATTCAATGCTAACGGCAAGCGTCAGACCAGCTTTGCCGGGGTTGAGGTGATGCCTGTACTCGATCAGTCCATCGAACTGGAAATCCCCGATAAAGATCTGGAGATTACCACAACCCGTTCGGGGGGGAAGGGTGGACAGAACGTCAACAAGGTGGAAACGGCTGTATTGGTGAAGCACCTTCCCACCGGATTGATGGTGCGCTGTACGGAGGAGCGATCGCAGCTCCAGAATAAAGAAAAGGCTCTGGCCCGCCTCAAGGCCAAACTGCTGATCATTGCCCAGGAGCAGCGGGCAAAGGAGATTGCCGACATTCGAGGAGACATGGTGGAAGCCGCCTGGGGCACCCAAATTCGCAACTACGTGTTTGACCCCTACAAGCTGGTCAAGGACGTGCGCACGGGAGAGGAAACCACCTCGATTGGCGATGTCATGAATGGTGAACTGGATCCGTTCATTGAAGCATATCTGCGCCAGGAGAATCAGCTTGTGGAAACCGCAACGGTCTAGTGTTGGGAACACTCAGTTCTGCAACGTGGGGGTTTGGGGGCGAAGCCCCCAAGAAGGGGTTCCTCCCCTTCACCCCTTACAAAACTTTCGTTTTGCTGTACTAGGTTAGGAGGTGATGTATGAGCGAGTCTGAGGCGATGGAGACAGTTTCGGAGGACACGACTCAGGTCAATTCCCCCTCCGGGGATCTGCGGAGCAACGGCACGACTTCTACAACCCAGCAACCCCCACCCAGCTACGTCAAGCTGGCGATGCGGAATATGGTTCGCAAAGGTGGCACATCTCTCTACCACTTTGCCCTCACCGCATTTGGCCTGCTGGCGCTGCTGGTGGGGTTAGCTTACCTGACGCGGTAGCAGCAGCGGGAAATCTACCGCAGAGCATGTCACCCAATGCTTTGGATAAGGAAAGGGGCGAAAGAAACTTCAGTTTCTTAGAAGGCGCAGAGAACGCAGAGGAAAGTCTTTGCGTCCTCTGTGTCTCTGCGGTGAACCTAATTTTGTTTGGCTTTTTAATTCACACTCCTCAGTGAGTCGTATGACAAAGAGTTTACTGGTACTTGAATTGAATCTTCAGGACTGTTTTTTCTCTGACGAGGATCAACTGGATGAGCTGGAAGTGAGTGTTGCTCGGGGCCGCGAGCCAGTTTTTCAGGTTGCCCCGATGGAGGAGGCCATCTGGCACCGATGGTTTCAATCCTGGCTGACATATTTGCAACCCGGTCTGTCTGATAAAGGGTATGAAGCGACCCTGCGGCTGACGGACGACGAGGAGATTCAGTCCCTGAATGGGCAATACCGACACAAAGACCAGCCAACGGATGTGCTGGCCTTTGCTGCGCTGGAGACCGACTTTCCGCAGGCGGAGGAGATGCTGGATCAGGTGCCTCTTTACCTGGGGGATATTGTGATCTCGGTAGAAACCGCTCAGCGGCAGGCCCAGGAGCGAGGTCATGACTTGACTGAGGAACTGGCCTGGCTGGCGACTCACGGGCTGCTGCATCTGCTGGGTTGGGACCATCCTGATGAAGAAAGCTTGACACGTATGTTACATCAGCAAGAAGATTTGCTACAGATAATTGGTTTATCTGTCCAATATGATTAGTCAGGGAAACATTTGAAGTCGAATCGGGCAATCTGATACCAGGATGGCCATCGTCAGAACCATGGTGCAAGGAATAAAACTCTCATCCGGAGGTTGCACGGAACTATGTCAGTCGTGCTTGAAATAAGCTAGTAGATTCTCAATTTGCCATTTTTGTACCGAACTCCACTTCAAATTTCCTTTCACCTCTCTTCTTAGCTCTATGCCTCAGGAACTCTCTACAGAAACTCCCCCTCATTCTGCAAAATTGATCCCCTCAACTCGATCCCTTTCGTGGCACGTTGCCCCCAGTCTCCTGATTAGCTTTCGTTACGCCTGGGAGGGAGTTTCTCACACCTTCCAAACACAGCGAAACTTTCGCATTCACGTCGTGGTTGGGTTACTGGCGATCGCCCTCAGCATTTTCCTCCAACTCTCGCGCGTCGAAGTCGCCATCATTGGCCTGACGATTGGTGCAGTGCTGGCCATGGAACTCCTCAATACTGCCCTGGAATCGGTGGTGGACCTGACTGTGGAGCAGACCTACCACGACCTGGCGAAGACTGCAAAGGACTGTGCCGCAGCTGCAGTGCTAATTTCTGCTCTGGCAGCAGTAATGGTCGCCGGGTCGCTGATCCTGCCTGCGCTTCTGCCCCGGCTCGTGCTACTGGTAAACTAAAGTTTTTCCAGTTCCTGGCACATCCGCGGCCTGCTTCAAATCATGATTCTTGTTATTGATAACTACGACAGCTTCACCTACAACCTGGTGCAGTATCTGGGTGAGTTGGGTGCTGAGATGGCGATCGCTGCTGATATTCGGGTGTACCGCAACGACCAGATCACCCTGGAGCAGATTGGGCGACTTCAGCCCGATGCGATCGTCATCTCTCCCGGCCCCGGACGGCCTGAGGATGCAGGCATTTCCCCTGATGTGATTCGCTCTATGGGTGAAACGACTCCAATACTGGGGGTCTGCCTGGGGCATCAGGGCATCGGTCAGGTATTTGGTGGCAAGATTACCTCTGCCCCCGAACTGATGCACGGCAAAACCTCGCCGATTCATCACACTGGGGTTGGCCTGTTCCGGGGCATCGAAACCCCGATGACCGCAACCCGCTATCACAGCCTGGTGATTGAGCGACAGACCTGCCCTGACGACCTGGAAGTCACGGCCTGGGTCGATGACGGAACCATTATGGGGGTTCGCCACAAAAGGTTCCCCCATATTCAAGGGGTGCAGTTCCACCCGGAAAGTATTCTGACCACCGCAGGCAAAAAACTTCTCAAGAACTTCTTGCTGGAAGCCAGCACTGCCAGCAAAGTAGGCTAGGACGTGCTTCAAGCTCAGTAGATTCTTGATTTTGCGTGCGCTTCGCGCACGCAAAATCAAGAATCCAGCGGGTTTTAAAACAACCCCTAGAATCTTCCTGTCCCAGCGTCCATTCTGGCACAAGCTTCAGCTCACGAAAAACACGCAGTGATGTAAGCTTGGATCTGGATTTTTGGCTGAACTGCCGCTGTGAGTAGTGTTGAGAAAACCATGAAACGACGACAACTGATGGGATACGCCGGAGCAGGAATGGTTACCAGTCTGACCACTGGAGTTGCCTCCAGCTTTCAGGCGGCGCAGGCGCAGACGGCTGGCTCTCTGACCATCCAGAATTTGGGGCACACCTGCTTCCTGTTCACCGGGGCGGGTCGTCGGTTTCTGGTCAATCCCTTCCGCCCGCAGGGCTGCACCAAGGGCTACCGTGCTCCCAGTGTATCGGCAGAACTGGTGATGATCAGCAGTCGTCTGCTCGACGAAGGTTCCCTCCAGGGGCTACCCGGCAATCCTCGTCTGCTGTCAGAACCGGGTATTTACGAATTTCGGGGAACCCAGATCCAGGGGGTTCGCACTGACCATGATCGTGTCGGTGGTCGCCGTTTTGGCAGTAACGTCATCTGGCGCTGGAACCAGGCGGGATTAAATGTCGTCCACATGGGGGGAGCTGCCGCTCCAGTCACCATCGAACAGCAGATTCTCATCGGTCGGCCCGACGTTCTCCTGATCCCCGTTGGCAATGGCCCCAAAGCCTACACCGCCACGGAAGCACAGCAGGCGATTCAGACTCTCAATCCGAAAATTATCATCCCCACCCACTACCGCACCCAGGCCGCCGATCCCCAGGCTTGCGACATCGAACCGCTGGATGGATTCTTGCAGGTGATGCAGGGAACCCCCGTTTCCCGTCGGGGCGATACACTTACGCTGCGATCCGGTGATTTACCTCCCACTGGTGCTCGGATTGAGGTGTTGGCTTACAGCTTCTAATCCCCATGATCCGGCTCACCGTACCTGATGACGTGAATGCGGTGATCGCCCTCGCCATTGAACCTTAGCTGACCAATTCCTTCGGGGATGAGGAGAGCGATCGCACCCCCTTCTCCAGATCCCGCCCCAGAATGAACCCGGCAATCAACTGGTAGGGGATCAGCCAGAAGGCAATCGGGTAGATCCAGTAGAAGAACAGCAGCAACAGCAGGGGAAAGAATCCAACCACCGATAGCACCATGGCAGTTGCCAGGTGGTAAATGTAATAGCGCAGAATAAAACGAGTGGGTTGGAAATCTGCCACGACATTGGGGCGTTTCAGCAGCTTGCGGACGTGGCGATCCTGGAAATAAAAGGCAATGCCATTCACCAGAATGGCTGCCACCAGCAAGATTGGAACGGATTGAGTGTAGGAGAAACCAAGGGCATAGCTTTTGGGCTGGTTCCAGTGCCACGCAACAGCAGCGATCGCCACCCCTGCCAGCCCTATCGTCAGCCCCAGGTAGAGTTTGCGAAATCGCTGTTGAAGATGCGACCGGGCCTGTGAACTAAGGGGTGATTGAGCCATCGTTTTTAATCGTTTTTGACAGAACGGTGAGAATCTGCTGTGCTCTTAGTGTCGCAGCCAACCCCAATCGTTACAATAAAGTTGGCTTTTCTTAAGAATTAAAGCTTTACCTGGCCCCACCCCCTCGCCCCTCTCGCGGAGTTTTGTCATGGGATTGTTTGATCGCATCAGTCGAGCCATTCGCGCCACCCTCAATAGCTGGGTCAGTCAGGCCGAAGACCCGGAGAAGATTCTGGAGCAGACGGTGATCGACATGCAGGACGACCTGGTGCGGCTGCGGCAGGCGGTGGCCCAGGCGATCGCCACCCAGAAGCGCACTGAGCGACAGCAGTCCCAGGCCGACTCTACTGCCCAGGAGTGGTACAAGCGAGCTGAACTGGCTCTGCGGAAGGGCGATGAGACCCTGGCGAGGGAGGCCCTCACCCGCCATAAGACTTACCAGGACACTGCCCAGGCCCTGCTCATCCAGATCCAGCAGCAGTCAGAAATCGTGGGCCAGATGAAGAAGAATATGGTGCTGCTGGAGAACAAACTGGCGGAGGCGAAAACCAAGAAGGATATGTATATCGCCCGCGCCCGTTCTGCTAAAGCATCGGAGAAGCTCAACGAAATGCTGGGTAGAACCAGCACCAGTGGGGCGGTCGCCGCTTTCGAACGGATGGAAGAAAAGGTGTTGCAACTGGAGGCTAAAGCTGAAGCGATCGCCGAACTCAATACCGATACTCTGGAGAAACAGTTCGCCAGCCTGGAGCAGAGCAGCGATGTGGATGCCGAGCTAGAGGCGATGAAGGCGCAGCTATTGGGGGGAAACAAACCTGCGAGTTTGCCCGCACAACAGCCAATCGCAAAAGCAGATGATGACCTGGCGAAGCTGCGGATGCAGTTAGAGGAAGGGCAGTCGTAGGGTTGCGGGAATGGTCGAACCCCTCAGTCCCCCCTTGGCAAAGCAGGAGGCCGGATTAACTCCCCTTACGTTCGCTCCACAGACGAACCCCGTGTGTCCCAAGGTTTTTAGGAGTCGAAATCCTCAAAAGAATCTCTGGGTTGTGGGTTGATTCAAGGGATGTTCACCATTGCCCCGTCCTCTTTTCCCGGTCTACCGATTTTTCTTCCCCGTTGCAGAGTACTGCAAGCTTTGGTGTTAGGGTTTATGTCTCCATCGTCGCGGGTGGGTCATTGACCAGTTCAATTGTACCACATTGGTCGGCCAGCGCGGTATCGAGCCGCTTGACTGGCGCTCCTATCCCTCCCCACCGCAGAGGCGGATGGGGTATCTCGGAGGCTTAGATGAAACCTGTCGTTGGATGGTTTATTGCGGGATGTACCGCAGCAGCGGTAGCCGGAGGGGCGATCGCCCTGACGATTCGCCAACCTGTGCAACGGGCTACGGCTCCGTCCCTCAGCCCAGCTACCGTCAGCCCCCCCCCTGTGGCTTCTGCATCGCCCGTTGTGCCTGTTGCGTCACCGACCCCAGTTACCAGTAGTCCTGCTCCTGCGGTTACTCCGGCTCCTCCTGCAACTACTCCCTCCCCTAAGGAAAAACTCACTGCCGAATCGAGAGCCACAATCTATGGTGTTGGTCCCGTTCGCGTCGGTATGACCCTGGATGAAGCGCGGCAGGCGGCAGGCATTCCCATTACCTTGCTGGATGAAGAGGCAAGTCCGGGGTGTCGCTACGCCAAACCCGCAGGCATGAATGAGGGCATTGGCTTGATGGTGATTGACAATCGCATCGCCCGCATTGATATCTGGGATGCCATGCCGATCAAGACCCGCAGTGGACTGGGGATTGGTTCCACCAAAGCGGAGATTCTGCAGCGCTTTCCCGGCCAAATTGAGGAACAGCCCCACGAATACGTCCCCGGCGGCCAGTATCTGCTCTTTGTGCCTAAAGATGCCGCTGATCAGAATTATCGGATCGTGTTTGAGACTGACCCTGAGGGAGTGGTCACCCAGTATCGAGTCGGTCGTCTGCCGGAGGTTCGGTGGATTGAAGGGTGCGCTTAGCCCAGGCCCAGTACCTTACACAGCAATGCCTGATCCTCCGATTTGACCCGGAACCGACCATTCTCAATGTCTCGAATCCAGCTCTGGCTTTTGCCCGTGCGGGTTGCCAGTTCCCGCTGGCTCAATCCCTGAGTTTTGCGTGCGGCGACAATCTGTTCTCCCGTCAACGTGGGCACTTCCTGGCGGGGGATAACCTTGCGGTTGTGGGAGTTGTTCGCGCCATGCTGGCGCGTTTGCTTCGCAGATCCCCCCCGGGATACTCGCTGCTGCTTTTTACGGCGATCGGCCATTGGCTGCTCCCAGTCGTGGGGCAAATCAAACCCCAGAATACGAGCATTCATCAGCATATTCCACTTGCCGCGAGGGCCAATGTCCGTCAGGCGACTTTCATTGCTGCCGTCGTTTGTCCAGAATTCGAGAGCGGCCTCGGCATCATCTGGCAAATCTTCCAATTTGGCCCAGAGGGGCTGGATTTCGGAGGGGTAGGTTTCGGGATCAAATAGGGGCTTGAGGCCGTAATGGTTCAGCGCTTCCAGATCGCTCTCGAAAGTACGCAGGAGACGCTTGCGGTCTTCCCGGTTGTGGGTGGCCTGGGTGACTTTTTCCTCCCCATAGGCGATCCGCATCAGGGTGGGGACAGTGATCCGCTGGTCCCGGCCAATTCGCACCTTGAACAGCAACCACATCATGATACGAGCTGCGCCTTCGTGCTGCTGCCAGATGCTCATGACAGCCGTCAGGACAGAGCGGGGCAGCATTCCGTACTGATAGAAAGCCGTGTGCTCACGGCAACCGTCGCGATCGAGAAAATACTGCGTCCAGATACCGGGGCGGATGCGGAAGGTTAGCCCTGTCAGGTGTTTGCAGCCGTGGTCATCTTCCTGGAAGTGATGCTGAATTTCGAGGAGATGCCAGAGGCGGCTTTTTTCTGCGACGAAGCCTCTGACTCGCCCCTGGGGAGGACAGTTGATCCCTACTTTAATAAAGCAAGGCTGCTGGGCGATCTCTTTAATTATGGTCAGTTTCGCGGGTTTGCTCAGGTCTTTGCGCTTGTCGAGGCCCAGGTATTCTTCGATCTGGCGATCGCTAATGACAAATTCCTGCTCCCAGGGGCGATCGAGCATGGTCGCATAGGCAGCGTAGATCAGGTGCATTGCAGCAGCACGGATATCCATTGACCGAAGGGTCGCCAGTGCTTTGGCTCCTCGCAGCGCTACGGGTGGATCTTCATCGACCGTATCCGTTAGCTTCAGTGTGATCAGGCAGTGCTGATTAAAGGTGCGTCGGTAGGAGAGTGCGCCTGTGTCGGGTTCCTCCTGCCACATCAGAGACTGTCGCTGCGCCAGCAGGTTACAGGCTTCCCAGACAACAATTGAGGAGGCATAGGCGTGGTTTTTGCCGTTGGGAAAAAGATCAGGACTGGTGGGAGTGCGTGGTTCCACGCGATTGCGCCCTTTCTTGGCCTGCAAGGGAGCGGGGATACTGATGGGGCAGCGGACAACGCACTGGGGCTGTTCATAGTAGCCCTCACAGTTATTACAGAGATCAGTCTCGATCTCGTACTTGCCCTCCTCAATATGAATTGCCCCGGTGGGACATTGGGGGCGACAGGTATCACACTGAATGCAGCCATCGTCAATTTTGTAAGCCATCGTAGCGCTTCCTTCCTGAGGTGCCCTACAGGGAGAGGTTCAGCAATTTATCAGGGTTGAAATCGGGCTTAACTGAATCGACTTACAGCCCTTTTCGTCCTGGTGAGGTACGGGGTGCAGGGGTGTCCCCCCTTGAAGGGGTCAAGGGGTGTGCCCCTGCGTGGGGTCACCGCCCCCAGCACTCGTATCTCACCGAAGTGAAAAACGCTGTAAATCAAGTTTTTGAGACTGTGAACGGTTGAAAAATTGACTTGAGGTGAAAGAAATCCCCGATTGAATCACTGGAGAAGTCAAAAGAAAACAGCCTATTGGAATACTGATTTCATCACCGGGCTTGATTGGTAGCTGAGACTCTTTCTCAAAAATATAATTCTGACGCTATAGCAATCCTATGTAATTTGTGAGAAGGGGTTGGTGCCTCCACGCCCCCTTCTCACAAATGATTTAGGACTACTATCAAGAATTTTTTTGAGGTAGTTGTGATGCGCTCTAAATGAGCTGACAGTAACCTCAAAAGTCATCGATTTCTGACATCAAATCCAGCAGTTCTCAAATAAATATCAGAGATTTTGAATACTTTCTTTTTTAGTTAAATCGCGTAAATATTTTTGTTCAAGTTGAGCCATTAAAGATTTTCTTAATATTTAAAATATGTCATACAGCGCTTTGCAAGCACGTGTGGTACAAAGTTTTTGTTGAGAGCCGTGCTCCGCGCGGCTCTCAACAAAAACTTTGGTTCTAAGTAAGTGGGCGTGGAAAAAGTCGAAACCCAAAAAGCGGTTCCGCCCGCGCA
>CAZVXA010000202.1:0-8477 GCA_964630955.1 uncultured bacterium
CCTAAGCGATCGCCCCATCACCTGGGAGCATCCCACTTTTGCAAATTTCCAAACTGGGATATACCCCATCACCTTGCAATATAGGGAGACTCGATCGCAGGCAATTGCCCCGTCGAAACCAATGCCTGATGCACAGAGGCCACCATTTCCGCGCGGGTAACCGGGCGAGTTGGTTCCAGCAGCTTCGTGTTAGGGTTGCGAATCACCAGTCCTGCCTGGGTGGCAGCGGCGATCGGCCCCAGCGCGTACCGTGGGAGCTGGCTGCTGTCGCTGTACTGGGCAAGGATCTGTTCTGGATTGGCAGGAATGGGCAGCTTCAGGCCATTGGCCAATGACAGGTAGAGCTGATAGCGGGGCATCGGCTGATTGGGGGCGAAGTTGCCTTCGGGATAGCCTTTCAAAAATCCCCCTCGGACAGCGGCATCAATGCCGGAAAGGGCCGGAGCATCAGCAGGGACATCAGTAAAGGACAGCGGACTCTGAGTGTTGCTAAGGGGATAGAGTTTCTGTAACTCAATCGCGTACTCCGCCCGTGTCGCAGAACGCTCTGGCTCAAACTGGTTGCCTGCGGTGCCAATTACCCCACCCCGCTGGGCTAAGGCTGCAATGAAGGGAGCAGCCCAGTAGTCGGCAGGCACGTCGGAAAAGGCGATCGCTGGCGTCGTCACCGGGGGAGCTACCGGGGTCACAGCGGTGGGAGGCACCGGAGCCGCCGGAGTCACAGTGGGAGCGACTGGAGTAGCAGGCGTTGGCACTGTGGGAGCAGGCACCACGACAGCAGGGGCGGTAGGGGCAGCACTGACGTTGGGGACGGTTGGGGCGGGAGCCGTGGGAGTGGTCTGCACAGGGGCAGAGGGCAGGAGGGGGATACCACTGCCGGGGAGGGGCGTGATGTTGTTGGGACGTTCACCGGGAGACCGGGCAGGCAGTGGCGTTAGCGTGGCGGTCGGGGTGGGGGCTGTTTGAGGAGCCTCTGTGAACAAGGCCCAGCCATTCGGTCTGCGGCTCAGCCCCCAAAATAAGATCGTGCCGATTGCCCCCAGGGCAACCACAACGGCGATCAGTTCATCCCATTCCCGGCGAGAGGGCTGGGGATTGGAGGGCGGCGGATTGGTCATGGGTAGAAACAGCGTATGAATGACTATCGTTAATCTAGGGGGTCTTTTGCCCAGGACGAAGAGATATTAGCTTTTCTTCAGGCTTCGGTGCGCCACAGGAGAACCGGGTTGTTGCTGGAGTCGGCGATCGCCTCCCCACTTCCTGGCCTCTGGACGCCATGTTTTGCTGGACTTCTGACTAAATTGCGCCGATTTTTGCTGAGAAGCTGACGCAGTCAGCTTCTCAGCAAAAATCGGCGCTAAAACCAAATATGGCGTGAGACGCTCTCGCAGAGAGCGTCTCACGCCATTGTAGGAAAAATAGTCCAAACTCCAGCTACAGCACTTTGCAAGTGCACCTGGTAAAAACTTTGTGTTGAGAACCGCGCGGAGCGCGGTTCTCAACACAAAGTTTGGTCTTAGTTCAGCGCAAAGCGCTGTATTTAATGACTTACTCCAGAAAATTGGCGATCGCCCGATTAAACGCTTCCGGCTCCACCAGAAAACACCAGTGATTGCCGGGAACCTGGGCGATCTGGAGGTTTTTGAGATAAGTCCTGTAGGGTTTGAGCTGCCATGCGCTGCGGTTAAGACCGCGTTCCGGTTGAACGAAGAGCGTGGGAGTCATGATGTCGCCCGTTAGCCCTGCCACTTCCATCACATCCTCAAAAATTTCATCCCTGGCCTGTACCGCAAACTTACTGCCCCAGCGTCCATCCGGTTTCTGTTCAATTCCGGCGGCAAACACCGCCTGCTGTAATGGACGCCACCCCTTGAATTGCTTCAGCTCCCGCGCCTGCTGTTCGGCCTGTGCGTAAGTGTCGAACGGACCCAGCATTTTCAGAAATGGCAGCACACGGTACAACAGCGGAAAGGTGGGTTTCAGCCAGCGGGGAATCTGATTAATAAAGAAGGGATCAACCAGTACCATGCTGCGAATGGCTGAGGGATTTTGCTGTGCCCAGACGGCGGCTACTTTAGCAGACCAGGAGTGGGCGACGACGTGAGCAGATGACCAACCGACATGGGCCATCAACACTTCCAGATCGGCAATGATATCAGCACAGCGATAGCCAGCAGGTGGTTTGCCACTGTTGCCGTGCCCCCGCAGGTCGGGAGCGAGGATGTGGTATCGATCCTGTAGAAACTCCGCCAGCTCGGCCCACACCATCGCGTGATCCACCATGCCATGCAGCAACAACAGGGGTTCTGCTCCCCGGTGCCACTCTAGATAGGACAAGTGGCGATCGGGTAATTGGAGCATCTGCCGATGGGTTTCGATCTCAGTGATGAGTTTAGCGCTGTTCAAGGCACAATCCTCTCTCTTCCTATAGATTACGGGAGGCCGCTCTATCGTCCAAAGGTGTGGTGCTGAAACATCAATAACGATATCTATCAGATGATGGAACGTCTCATTTCACAGAATCGCTAGGCTTGCAAATAGAGCAACCGTCAGAGATAAAGCTTGTAATGAATTTTTTACTATTCTCTCATCATCGGACAGGTTTATTCTCACGCTGGCAGAAACGGGTATTAACGAGTTTCAGCGTTGTTCTCACTCCTTTTCTGATCGTAGCTCCAGCGGCAGCAGCAGAACGGGTCGTTCTTTCCTACGGAATCGTGAAATACCCAATTGGGCTGAAAGACCTGGAGGCTCCTGCGGCAGAGGCGAGAATGCAGCAAGTGCATTCCCTCTCTGTTCAGCCTCTGGCACAGTCCCCCCAGTGGCAGCAGGTTCTCACCACTCGCCTTCCCTTCAAAAAAGATCAGGTCTCCCATTTTCTCAACACACCGATGGGGCAACAACTATTCGATAGCGTGTTGCCGCTGCTCAAGCTGAAGATTTCTCAGGACAACCGGGATCTACTACTGGCTACTGCGATCGCCGCCACCGAAGCACCGGAAGGGTTATCTCTGTTGAATCTAATCAAGCACTTCCCATCTGAACAGGTCGAAGTCGATATAGCGCAGGGACTGAAACTGATCGCTACATGGAAAACGCTCGAACAGAAAACCGATCAGGCCATTAGCGACATTCAGGTGCAGGCAAATCTGGAAGCAAATAGCGACATGAACTCGCTTGATTCCCGGCCCGATTTTCGCCAGCAGGGTTATTACACCTGGGAGCAGCACAGCCTTAGACTTTATATTCCCTTTCGCGATCGCCACCTGAAGGCCGACCTGTATCTCCCGGTTACGCGATCGCCGCGTCCCCTCATCATCATCTCCCACGGCCTGGGTGCAGGCCGCGCCAACTTTGCCTCCCTGGCCCAACACCTCACCACCTACGGCTTTGCTGTTGCCACTATCGAACATCCGGGCAGCAACTTGGAGCGAGTTCAGGCGCTGTTTGACGGCAAAGGCTCTCGCCTGGTGTCGCCTGAAGAATTCATCGATCGCCCTCTGGACGTGACCGATCTGTTGAATGAATTGGAACAGCTCAACCAGAGCAAATCAGCCATTGAGGGACGCCTCGATTTGCAGAAAGTTGGCATCATCGGCCAATCCTTTGGTGGTTACACGGCACTGGTGCTGGCGGGTGCGCCCCTCATGCTCGATCGGTTACCAATAGCCTGTGCCGATATTACAACTTCGCTCAATCCCTCACTGATGCTGCAATGTCGGGCACAGGACTTGCCCCAGACCCGCTATCAACTTGCAGATCACCGGATTAAAGCAGCGATCGCCATCAATCCCATTGGTAGCCAACTGATTGCCCCGGAGGATCTGCGTCAAATCAAAATTCCCTTCATGATGATGACCAGCAGCGCCGACTTGGTCGCTCCAGTTCTGGCAGAACAAGTTGAACCGTTTACCCATCTCGCCAGCCAGGACAAGTATCTGGTTTTGATGCAGGGCAGCACCCACCTGTCAGTCCTTGATTGGGCACCCGGAAGCCGACTCATTTCTCCGATTCCCCAGGCGGAACCTTCGCCTACCACCGTCCGCAGCTATATTAACGCCCTCAGTACAGTCTTTGCACAAACCCACATTGCGGATCAATCCATCTATCGGCCCTACCTGAGTGCCACCTACACTCAACAGATCAGTCAACCTGCGGTGCCCCTGAGCCTGGTGCGATCGCTCTCCCCAGAATTCTCCTCTGCCTCCCATCAGTTCAATCCATTAATGTTTCTGAGTTTTAGCTTACCAACAGCGAGCATGATCTCTGTCGCCAGAATGCAGCGGTGGTTGAGGGGCAATCGTTCTGTGAATCAGCAAGCGGGCGAACGACCGTGTCGCCCCTACGGTTGCCTTGGCGTTTGGGGCGATCGCACACCATTCGTAAACAATCCCGTTGTGGGTCATTGCCAATCCTGTGTGGTCACCCGGTAGGGGCCACACGGTTGTTGACCCTCTTCCTGTGGTCAATGAACCATCGAACTGGGACAATTAAACAATTCTGCAGTTGAAATAAGCTGAACTCAATTGGGTTCACCGTAGAGCAGGTCACCCAGTCCTTCGGATAGGGAAAAAGGCGAAAGAAACTGAAGTTTCTTAGAAGACGCAGAGGACGCAGAGAAAAACCTTTGCGCTCTCTGCGCCTCTGCGGTGAGGTTTTATAGATTATTTAATTCCCGTTCCTAAGTGCATTACGGTGCCATTCCGTATTGCACCGCTTTCAAATCGCCAGAGTACTGGTTAGGGAGATCGGAGGCGATCGCAAAGACCCAAATTAGAGAAGGGGCGGTGCTACAGCACCGCCCCTTCTCTAATTTGGGTCTTCAATAATTAAACGGTCTTCTTGCGACGACCACGGGTAGAACTGGTGGGTTTGGCAGCAACCTCTGAGGCCGCTTTGGTGGTGCGGGTGGTGCGCTTCGCTGCGGTCTTGGTGGGTTCCGTGGCTTTGGCCCGACCACGTCTGCGAGGAGCCGGAGCTTCCTCAACAGGAGCAGGAGCAGGAGCAGGTTCTTCGATCGCAGCCGCTTTGGGCTTGCGGCCTCCTCTGCGCTTCGGAGCTTCTTCAGTCGCAGCGGGAGTGGGTTCCGGTGTAGCTTCAGTGGTTGTAGCAGCGGTTGCTTTTGCCTTGCGGCCACGGCCTCTGACGGGCTTGGCTGCACTGGTTCTCTGGATAGCAGACAGGTAGGACTTGAGCGAGCTGGCGCTGATTTTTACGCCCTGTTCACTCAGCATTGCCGCCACTTCTTCGTAGCTGTAGCCACGCTCCAGTGCCGCAGTAATGGTATCTTTGAGAGCCGCTACTGCTTCCTTCAGGGAGAGGTTCTCTTTAGGTTTTTCAGGGAGTTGCTCCAGTGCAGTGCTGGCCTGATCGACAACGGACTGGGGAATCGAAGTGGATGAGCGCCGACGAAGGGGTGCCATGTATTAGTTCCTGTGTCGTAAAATTTTCTTATTCCATCCTACCCAAATTCGCTCATTTGTCATCAAAAATATGGATTAAATTGTTTATTTTTTATGTCCTGGAGTCGCTTCCCTGGGGTGAGGTACTCCCCCACATCAATCGAGATTACTTGGTGGTATAAAATCTCGGCTAATGGCTCAGATATTCCTCCTGTCAAACGGCTTCTTTGGCCGTCTCCAGCAAACGGTTGAATGGAGCTAAAGCACTGTTTATCTCTCCCATTACCCCGGCCCTGACTCCTGTCCTGTTGGAAACTTCATCATTGTTAGTAGGCGCTGCCCACTGTCAGCCTGTATCCCCTACCATCGGTTCATCATTACTCAATGCGAAAAGGATTCGTGCGGAGAGGTACTCCCGACCCGATAAACGATCGATCTCCTGATCTCAGGTCAGACAAGCAACGAACAATTCCCTAGAACACTCCTGCTAAATTTTCAGGATGTATCAGCCTGATCGCCTTACCTGTCACCTGTTGCTCAAGGTCAGGGCCAATTGGCAATGATGCCCCGCCGGAACTGGCGATCGCCACTCGTTCTACTGACCCACTTATCCAGACACCCTTGAATTCTCGAATCTGAGCTTTGGCTAAAACTCAGACACCCTTGTTCTGCACAACATCAATTGACTGATCGCACCCCACCAGACAATTATCCTGGTGGGCCGTTCTGGCTCCGGCAAATCAACCCTGGTGAAGCGGTTATTCCGCTACTTTGAATCTGACCAGGGTAAGTGGGCGTGGAAAAAGTCGAAACCCCAAAAGCTGTTTCGTCCTGAGCGAAGTCGAAGGGCGAAACGGCTTTTGGGGTTTCAAGCTTAATCGCGCCTATCTACTACTTAATCAACGAAAAGCGTAGATGGTTCACAGGATGGGCCATCTCGCTTTCCGCTGATTAACCGAGCAGTTGCCGAATCACATCAGGAATCAATTCTTCTACATGGTTCAACACTACCGCAGCACCCGCATCCTTCAGCTTTTCGCGGTAAACCTCCGCATACTCCGAAGAAATTTGGGCATGGGGCGGCAGCACTCCGACGCCGATCCACTGACGAGCAGGCTCAATCAGGCGGACATTGTGAACCGTTTGCATATCCGCCACCGTATCACCAACGTAAACAACAGGACAGTTCACTCCATCGGATTGACGTAACTCCAGTTGTCGCACTGTATCCTGCAATCCTGTAGGGTCGGGTTTACCCGGCGCATCTTCCATCGCTACCAGGGTGGGGGATTGCAGCCCCAGTCGTCGCTTCAGCACGTAGGAGGCCGAACCACGGGTGGCCCCACTGAAAAAACCCCAGGGAATTGCTGCCTGGGTGAGTTGCTCCAGATAAACTGGACTCATCAGCAGCGGCTCCTGAGCAATGTAGCCCGTCCACAAATCGTAATTCGGGTTTTCAGGGTCGGGTCCCCGGTAGCGCCGCTGGAAAAACGCAACGAGGGTGCGGTAGTCGAGATTGAGCTGCGATCGCGCCACCCCCTGCCGCTCAAAGAAGCGGTACACCATCTCCTGGGAGGCTTCCCAGTCGTTGTTCCACAGTCCCTCGCCCTTGAGCGCATCAATATCTGTCTGAGATGGACGATACGCCTTCTGGGTAAATTCCTCCACAGTATCCGCCAGCGCCCTCCGGTAGGAATTACCCACATCGCGCACCACACCGTCAATATCAAACACCACGAGGGCAACCGTTCTCTGCAACTCGCTACCCCCTGAACCCTTTTCCCCTAGTCCCATACCCACCACGCCGATTTCGTATTACCATAGAGGATTGTACAGTAATGCAAAACAGCTCGGAGCTGCCTGGAGGTACGCTTGTCAAGGTTCATTCTTAAAGTCCTCTGGTTGGAGGAAAATGTAGCGCTCGCCGTCGATCAGGTGGTTGGAAAGGGTACCAGTCCGCTGACCTCATATTTCTTCTGGCCCCGAAACGACGCATGGGAGCAGCTCAAAACCGAAATGGAAGCCAAGCACTGGATCTCTGAGAACGATCGCGTTGAACTTCTCAACAAAGCCACCGAAGTCATTAACTACTGGCAGGAAGAAGGAAAGCGCAAATCGATGTCAGAAGCTCAGTCGAAGTTTCCTGAAGTTACCTTTACTGGTAGCGCCTGAATTCATCGGTTAAGCGGGGGCGAACAGTGTTCGCCCCAATTTATTTTTGGGTTTTTGTGTCAGAAGCGATCGCACGAGGTATCGGCTCCATGACCACCCTGCTGATTCAAACTGAAACCATTCCCCTGACGGTCAACTTTCCCGCTCTGGTGAATATGTCCCCGACAGAGTTCTATGAGTTCTGTCAGGCAAATCGCGATCTCCGCATCGAACGCGCCGCCACTGGGGAAGTGATTATCATGCCACCTGCTTTTTCAGACACGGGCAACCGCAATAGCAAAATCCTTCAACAGTTGGCCAATTGGGCAGACGAGGACGACACTGGGGAAACGTTCGACTCCAGCACAGGTTTCACACTGCCGAACGGTGCTACTCGCTCTCCCGACGCCTCCTGGATTAAGCGCGATCGCTGGAACGCGTTAACCAATGAACAGAAAGCATCGTTTGCACCGATTTGTCCCGATTTTGTGGTCGAACTTCGATCCTCCAGCGATAGCCTCAGCGGTTTGAAGGCCAAGATGCAGGAGTATATCGACAACGGTGTACGGTTGGGATGGCTGATCGATCGCAAGAACCACACTGTTGAAGTGTATCGTCCGGGGCGATCGCCCGAAATTCTGGAGCAACCGGAGACGGTGAGCGGTGACCCGGAGCTACCGGGATTTGTGCTGAAATTGGCGAAGATCTGGTGATTCTTCGATCTTTCCCTGGAGTTATCCAAAAAACCAAACTCTGGAAGGCGTGATGCCGCAGGGTCGCGCCTTCCAGAGTTTGGGTTCTCGGTTTTCAGACAGGCACTTATATCAAAAACCCATCATAAGAAGTGGCGGGGGGGGGGGGGCCGCCCCCCCAGGGGATTTGTGGTTTTTATAAAGGCCCCTATGAAATTGTGAGGACACACCA
>CAZVXA010000202.1:8487-12175 GCA_964630955.1 uncultured bacterium
TTGTTTTTTTTTTATAACACCTCTAATAAAAAAAAAACCCACTTTTTCCGCGGGGGGGGGCGCCCCCCCCCCCCGCCACTTCTTATGATGGGTTTTCAAGCAGACCTGATCTTAATGGAAGCTCAACCCCAGGCGACGTGATTTTGAAACCGGAAATTGCCTCAGTGGAGCAGCCCGATTCAGAATCTTTTCCACCAGCCAGGGGGCAATTCGGTGACACCAGACGGCGGCGTGACTCTGCCAACCGACCAGAATTTCCGAAGATTCTCGCTGCAAGCCTTGCAGCAGGCACCTGGCAACTTGCCTGGGGGTCAGCGCAACGACCCAGCGAAACCACTGCAGGTCGCGCACCATATCGGTTTCCGTCAGGGAGGGCAACAGCGCCATGACCTGAACGTTGTAGGGAGCCAGTTCTCCTCGCAGCGCCTGGGTAAATCCCAGAATGGCAAATTTGGTGGCGGAATAGGTTGCCATCGTTGGCGCTGCTAATTTGCCCATCAGGCTGGAGACATTCACGATTGTGCCTTCCCGTTTCACCGCCATCCGTCGGGCAATGAATCGAGTAATGGTATACATACCAATTAAATTCACGTCGATCTCCTCCTGCACCTGAGAAAGCTGTACTTCCAGGAAGGGAGCCTGATAGGCAACGCCCGCACAATTCACCAGTAGATGAATGGGACCATGCGATCGCCACACCTGCGCGATCGCCACATTCACCTCTACCACCTGCGTCAGGTCGAGTGGCAGTATCACCGCCTGTACGTCCAATGCTTCAATTTCGCAGGCCACTTCTGCCAGTCTTTGGGCATCGCGGGCCACCAGAATCAAACAGCCCGCTCCCTGCTGGGCAAATTCAAGCGCGATCGCCCGTCCAATTCCCCGCGACGCGCCCGTGATCAAAACGGTTTTTCCTCGAATCTTCATACTGAGTCCCTCCACTTTGAGGTTTGTTGCATCGTGAGGGTGCTGGAATGATCACAGTGCGTGATCTGCGGTCAGCTATCATGCCTCATCGCTGCACAGGACAAATCGTGCAAATCATTCATCCACAATCTGAGTTGCATCAGAAAACGAACGACACGTTGGTTGACCTGCACACCTTAGCAGAGGGATCAAACTTCTGCAACAATTCATAATATTTTTCAATCTTTATTCACGATTGATCCCCGTGCGGATCAGTGTGAAACGCCATCGTGTTTGTGTATCGAGAGTTTTGGCGATCACCACCGCAATCATTTCATCTGTTTATCACCGGGAACTTTCCATTCTCCGGAATTCTACTCAAGTACGGTGTATGTCATTCTCCAACAACAGTGCTTCCACTGAGTGATTAACCCGGTAATGCCTGACTTTGCATAAAACCCAGGACTGATGTTGTACGCCGAGCGAAGCGCGGATGCGTTTAGCGTCTCTCGCGTGCCCCTGTGCCACAGGGGCACGCGAGAGACGCTAAACATAGGTTTTTGGATTCCCGCCTGGGCTACGCAGGCGAGAATCCAAAAACGCTAAACAGATGCAAGTGCGGCGCACAACACCAGTTCTTGAAACAAATGAGAAAGGTGATTCAACCAATGACCGCGCTACCCTGGAACCACTACCCCAACAGTGGAGGACACAATGGGACTGGGAATTCTGGTAGACGGCAGATGGGTTTCAAAGCGGGAGCAAGAGGATAACCAGGGACGGTTTGTACGACCTGCGACCACGTTTCGCGATCGCATTACCGCCGATGGCAGCAGTGGCTATCCGGCAGCAGCAGGCCGCTATCACCTGTACGTTTCACTGGCCTGCCCCTGGGCACATCGGACGCTGATCATGCGATCGCTGAAGGGATTAGTCGATGCCATTACTGTCTCTGTGGTTGATCCGGTCATCGATCAGAACAGTTGGGAATTCTCTGATGCTCCTGGCTGCATCCCCGATATCGTGAACCACACCCAATATTTGTGGCAGGTTTATCTGCAAGCAGATCCAACTTACAGCGGACGGGTAACGGTTCCCGTGCTGTGGGACAAACAGACGGGGAAGATTATCAACAACGAATCCAGAGAAATTATTCGGATGCTGGATACCGAGTTTGAGTCGGTTGCCCCAAATTCGATTGATCTTTATCCCAAAGATCGACAGCAGGCGATTGATGACACCATCAACGCTATCTACCAGCCGATCAACAATGGTGTTTACCGATCAGGATTCGCCACCACGCAAGAAGCCTACGAAGAGGGCGTCACCGAACTGTTTCAGGCGCTCGGCCACTGGGAAAATGTTCTGGGTAAACAGCGGTATTTGTGTGGGGATGCTCTAACAGAAGCCGATATCTGTATGTTCACGACCCTGTATCGGTTTGATTCCGTCTACTATGTTCATTTCAAATGCAACCTGCACCGGATTGTGGATTATCCCAATCTCTGGGGCTACCTGCGCGATCTGTACCAGTACCCCGGCGTAAAAGAAACCTGCAATATGCAGCACATCAAGCACCACTATTACAAAAGCCATCCGAAGGTAAACCCGACTCGGATTGTTCCCCTGGGGCCGATTATCGATTTTGATACACCCCACGATCGCGATTGAGTATAGAAGATGTAGCCCCCCGCTGTGCGGGGGGCTATATCTAAGGAGATTTTCAGGAAAAAATATACCCGGTAGGATGGGCAAAACGAAGTGTGCCCATCATTCAAACGGCTAGTGATGGGCACGGACTGTCGTCCTTTGCCCATCCTACGGTTCAGCTTTGGGTATAGTCATTCCCAGAAATCTCCTAAAACTACTGAACTTCCAGTTCAAGTGGCAGGGGTGGTGCTTGAAGAATTTCTTGAGGTAGCGGTTGTTCTGGACTGGGGGCGATCGCCAGTGGTTGTTCCTGCTGTTCGACTGCATCTTCTGAAAGCGAAGGGTACAGCCACCCGGCAAATAGTCGGGTCATCTGCGGCATGAGTAAATAGGTCATGGTGGGAACGGCGATCGCGGTAACCACCATAGCCCGCAGCAAAATCGGCAGCGGCGCAAGCCAATTTTGCAGCACAGTGGAAATCACCGTAATCAGGGGAAAAACGGCCAGCCAGGTCACCAGAGCCATTTTGTGGCGAGGCGGAGGCACGATCGCGGCTTTTCCCGGCAGGGTGAACCAGGTTTCTAAACCAGTTAAAACCTGGATACTGGGTGGACACACGGTCAATGCTTCCGCCTGAGTAAACCACCTCTGCCGTTCTTCGGACTGTTCCCACTGCCGTAAATTGCTCAACCGATCAAACTTAAAAATCACCCGGTATTCAGGGTCATCGGCACTGGCGGGTCGAAAAAGACTGCTGCCTAAATACCCGGGAAACTGACTACAGGCCGCTGTCACTCCCTGTAAGAATGCTTCAAACTCGGCCTCACATCCCGGCTTTACCCGCCGTGAAATGACGACAGTGACCGAAGCATCCTGGGGATTAAGGCCAGTATCAGACATCATGCAAGATCCAGCGCTTGTTCATTGATTGGCGGGCCATAGGACTTGCCCGGATTAAGGATTCATCAGGCGCTGAACCGAAATTTCAATATCGGCAAAGGCACACGGAGAAATGATACCAGTTTTGTAGGTTTGTTCCGTGGTGTAGTTGCCGTTGTCCAGGTCTCGAAAGACTTTTAACCCAGCCGCGGAATTCCCCATCCGCCGATGCGGTGGGGATGGATAGCGCGG
>CAZVXA010000203.1:0-12135 GCA_964630955.1 uncultured bacterium
CCATCCTACGCGGGGTCGGTTCATTTTCGCATTCTCTAAAGTCGCCGAGGTAATAAGTCACTGGACTTTGGACTAAATCGCGCCGATTTTTTATGAAACGTTGACGTAGTCAGCGTTTCATAAAAAATCGGCGCTAAAATTAAATATGCCGCGAAACGCTCTCGCAGAGAGCGTTTCGCGGCATTGTAGAAAAAATGGTCAAAAATGGGATGCACTCTGCTCAAGTAAGGGGGAATGTGATCTGGAAGCAAGTTCCCCGGCTTCGATCCAGGTTGAGGACTCCCTTCAGTTGTTTTGCCAGTCCATTGACCAGCGTCAACCCCAGCGTCTCGACCTGGTTCAGGTTGATTGTCTCAGGCAGGCCGACTCCGTTGTCTGAAACTTTGAGGGTGATCATTGGCTGCATCTTGGGGTCGTCTGAATCAGGAGAGTCTCTTATTTCCTGCTGAAGCTGGATCAGAATCGTCCCAGATTGCTGATTAGGAAAGGCGTACTTCAGGATGTTAGAAACCAGCTCGTTCACAATCAGTCCACAGGGAATGGCCGTATCAATGGGTAAATAGACACGGTCAGCCTGAATGGTTGGGATAATAACATCGGCACTGATACCGTAGGAGCGAAATAGATTGTGAATCAGCGTATGGAGATAGTCACCAAAAGGAATGCTGGATAGATCGGGGGATTGATAGAGTTGTTCATGAATCAATGACATGGATTGCAATCGATTCTGAGCTTCTTTGAAAAATGCGATTGTCTGCTTATCATCGGCTTGCTGGAACTGCATTCGCAGAAGGCTGGTGATAATCTGTAGATTGTTTTTAACCCGGTGGTGGATTTCTCTGAGCAGTACTTCTTTTTCCTGTAGGGAGGCCCGTAACTGCTCCTCAGATTGTTTTCGCTCAGTAATGTCCATAGAGACACCGATCAGCCGAGTCGGTTGCCCCTGTTCGTCAGAGACTAAAGCAGAGCGAGTGTAATGCCAGCGGATACTACCGTCGGGCCAGATGACGCGACGTTCGCTCTCCCAGAAGCTGGTTCTGCAATCCTCAGTTGAGCAAGCTTCGTCGGCAATCTGCTGCCTCAACGCGATCGCCGCCGCTCGGTCCTCCGGGTGAATGCAACTGATCAGCAGCTCATCGGTTGGCATGGGACTAATTTCGACCCCATGCTGATCCAGTACCCGCCCCCGGTCATCCGTGGAGAAACCCAGCAGGGCATAGCCTTCGGGTGACCAGTGTTGTTCGTTGGTAATCAAATCACGTTCCCAGACGGCCATGCGAGAGGCAGCAAGCACCAGTTGCAGTTGATGGCTCCGTTCCTGTACGCGTTGTTCCAGGTTCTGGTTGAGTTGCTGCACCTGCTGAAACAGTTGATATTGTTTGATCGTCGCGGCAAACCGTTCACCCAACTCCTGAGCGTATTTCACTTCTTCGGGTCTCCAACGTTGAGCCTGGTTCTTTTTCAGTTGTCGCCACATCTCGAACGACTGACGCACCATTAATTGTCGGCTGTCGGGGTCATGATATCCGGCCCACAGGGTCTCAGTGTCAATTCCGCTGCGAAAAAAAGTAAGACAACCCAGGATTTGTGTGCCGTGTTTCAGGGGGATAATCAGGACACTGCGAATCGTGGTGCCATCAAACAAAGGAGCCAGTGTTCGAAGCAGGGGTTCTTGATAAATATCGTTCACAATCCAGCAGTGAGAGTGGGTGAGAATGCTTGGAAGATTTGTCTTCTGCCCATAGAGGTTGCGCATCCACTCAACTGACCAGGGAGAATATCCTGTTTCATCGATAGAAGCGTTCAAGATAGAGTATAAATACTTTTGCCAGAGTAAGTTTTCTTCTATTGATCGCCCATTGTTAGTGTTAATCAAAGTGGGTTGCTCACCAACCGTATAGATCTCTCTGGAAAATTGTTCATTTGGTAATAAATATAGCCTTCCTCCCGCCGCCAGAGTATCCGTTGCTGATTCCAACGCATTTTGCCAGTTTACGGTGGGTGAGGTCTGCAATCGTGCGGTCACTTGATTGATATTCGCCTCACGCCGGGCCTGGGCACGCACCTGATTGAGTAAATCGGCATGGGCGATCGCCACTGCAACCTGATCGACCACCGCCTGAATAAACTGTAATTCTGCTTCGTCCACGGCGCGAGGATCGGCATGGTGGGAGATGAGTAACCCCCAGAGATAACTGTGGGGGGGCAGTGATGGCGGATGATACGGCCCTGCAGCCTCCCCTTCGAGGACGATGGGTACCACGACGGAGGACTTGACACCCATTGCGGTCAGGTACTCCTGGTGGCACGGATCAACCGGACGATAGCGAATATCTGTTTGGTCGATTGGTTCATTTGTCTCTGCATCACTCAGGGGACTCATTCCCAACTCATCAGTCGCGAGATTCACGATCGTGCGCTGGCGTGCTCGCACAAAAAAATCTCTAGCATTGGGCGGAATGTCATCTGCCGGAAAATGCAGCCCCAACAGAGCAGGTAGACGATCTTCCTGGCGCGACTCTGCGACCACAAGCCCATGACTGTCGGGCTGAAACTGGTAAATCTTAACGCGATCGGTGCCTAAGTAGGCCCGTACTTCGGCGACGGTCGTCGTCAGGATTTCCTGGAGTTCCAGGGATTGCCGAATGCGGTTCGCAATTCGGTGAAGCAGGGCTTCCTGGGTGAGGGGTTGATCAGGGTGTTGAGACATCACGGGGAGAATAGTGGAGAAAAAGTCAGCTCACCTTTGTGTGAATCCAGACAATATGCTCACACAAGTTCCAGGGTGTGTTTTAGAACCCAGTGGATGCTTGATTTTGTGTGCGCGAAGCGCACACAAAATCAAGCATCCAGCGGTTTTTAAAACAGCCCCTGCCAGGATTGACAACTGAAGTCATCCTGGTTGGGGCAGGGGGGTGAGGGGGCACACTCCTGCATTCCGTCCTGAAAGCCATGGCTACAACTATATCGCGTGCCTATCCGAAAACCCAAATTCTGGAGGGCGCGTCGCTGTAGCGGCGCGCCCTCCAGAACTTGGGTTTTCGTTATTCGGATAGGGACTGACTGCGTGGGG
This sequence comes from uncultured bacterium, assembly GCA_964630955.1. Lineage (GTDB taxonomy): Bacteria > Cyanobacteriota > Cyanobacteriia > Elainellales > Elainellaceae > CAZVXA01. The sequence goes on from CAZVXA010000203.1 coordinate 3,074, forward strand.
CACCGCCCGACCCCCTCTGCTCCAGCAGCATGGTGATCGCCCCCACCAGTTCCTCTGGGGCAACTGGTTTCGGAATGTGCTGCTGATATCCTGCGGCGACGGCTTGTTGAGCGTCCTTCTCTCCGGCATAGGCGGTAAGGGCGATCGCCGGAATCGTGCCGCCCTGTTCGGGGGGTAAGGCTCTGATTTGCTGGATCAGCATATAGCCATCCATCTCTGCCATCCCGATATCGCTGACCAGAACATCCGGTGTGGATTGCGCAAAGATTTGGAGTGCCTCTTTGCCGGAAGGAACAGCGATCACCGATGCACCATTCTGTTCCAGCACAAATTCCTGAAATCTGAGCGTATCGATATCGTCATCGACAACCAGAATTTTTAGATTGTTCAATGGTTGGGGTGTGGCTGTTCTGGTTTGAATGGGGTGTGCCGTCGCTGTCATTGCCTGTTGTGCGATAGGCAACTGTACCGTAAAAGTGGCACCCAAATTTTCACCCTGGCTCTCTGCTGCCACCGTCCCACCATGCAGCTCAACGATCTGCCGCACGATTGCCAACCCCAACCCCAACCCACCAAACTTGCGAGTGGTTGAACCGTCTTCCTGGCGGAAGTAGTCGAACACATAGGGCAGGAATTCTGGATTGATGCCTTTGCCCGTATCGGTAATGGTGATTTGGGCATAGGTGAGGGGGTAGGAGAGTTTTTCGACAGGCTCAAGAACAGAGAGGGTGGGGGAGTAGGAGGGTGCCTTCTCATCATCTCTCCCTTTAATCATCCCATCACCCATGACCGTCTCCAGCTTCACCGTGATCCGTCCACCGCCGGGGGTGAATTTAATTGCATTGGTGAGCAAATTCCAGATCACCTGCTGCAGGCGAGCAGCATCGCCCAGAATCGTTGCTGCCTCCTGGGAAACGCCTTCGGCGGTAGTAGAGGGAAGATTCAGGTCAATTGCAATTTGTTTGGCTTCTGCCGATAGACGCACTGTTTCAAGCGCTGCCCTGATTACAAAAGGGATGTTGACTGGAGCGGTTGTCAGGGTCAACTTGCCCTGCATGATGCGAGAAATATCCAGCAGGTCTTCAATCAATTGGGTCTGCAATTTGGCGTTGCGCTCGATTGTCTCCAGAGCTTCGGCCTGACGATTCGGATCGAGCAGACCACCGCGCAGCAGTCTGACCCAGCCCAGGATGGGGTTGAGGGGCGATCGCAGCTCGTGGGACAGCACCGCCAGAAACTCATCCTTCAGCCGATTTGCCGCCTCTGCTGTAGTTTTTGCCTGCCGTTCTGCTTCGTAGAGCTGGACATTTTCCACTGCAACAGAGGCCATCTGGGCAAGCTGCACCAGAATCGTCTCGTCGGCCTCAGAAAAGTCGCCCTCTAACTTGTCTGAGAGCTGAATCAGACCGATGTTGTGGCCGTTCCTGGCTACTAACGGAACTGCCAGCCAACCGCGCAGTGGGGGATGGTTCGCCGCTTCCTGACCAAAGGCATTCCAGCGAAGATGGGTTTCCAATTGGGTCTGGGTCAGCCGTAGGGGGCGATTGATTTCGCAGACATGGGAGTAAATTCCTGCTCCGGTTGGCTGTGCGTCGTAGTCTCGCCACTGAGTGTACTTATCAGAGAGGTAAATGGCGTTAATCGACTGTGCCCAGTCCTGGTTAACCCTCATGCTGGTGGCGGACTGGTGGGCACCGATGATTGTTGCTGCCTGATCAGTAATCACCTGCAGTACCTGTTCCACTGACAGGGCAGAATTGATGGCCAGGGCAGCCCGGTTCAAGCCCTGCAACTGTTCGATGTATTGGTGTTCGCGTGCCCGCAGTTCCCGTTCAGCTTGCAGGCGATCGCGCCGTTCCTGCGCCTCCCGCAGTGCTCGCATGACCGCCGGAACCAGACGCTCCATCCGTTGTTTCAGCACGTAGTCAGTGGCCCCGTTTTTAAGCGATTCGATCGCCTGTTCTTCTCCCATACTGGCGGTGACAAAGATAAACGGCACTTCGGGGCAGCGGGTGCGGGTAATCTCCAGTGCCGTCAGGCCATCGAATCCCGGCAACTGATAGTCGGCCAGTATCAGATCAAACGGCTCCGTTGCCAGCGCCTGCTCAAATGCAGTATGGGTTTCCACTCGCAGGGAATCGAAGTCAAGGCCAGCATCCATCAGCATCACCGCAGACATTTCTGCATCCAGGGGATTGTCTTCGAGCAACAGAAACCGCAGTCGCGTCATGGCTCCTCCCCCCGAGATTTTGGCAATGAGAAGTAGAAGGTTGCACCCTGGTCGATCTCCCCTTTTGCCCAGGTTTGTCCACCGTGGCGGTGAATAATTCGCCGCACGTTAGCCAATCCTACCCCTGTCCCTTCGAATTCCTCCTGGGGATGTAAACGCTTAAAAATGCTGAACAACCGATGACGGTATTTCATATCAAAGCCTGCGCCATTGTCACGCACATAGAACACAGTTTCCTGCTCGTGTTCTATGCTGCCAACAGTGATCTCCGCTGGAATGCGATCGCGCGTATATTTAATCGCATTAGAGAGTAGATTTTGCATCACCAGGTGTAGCAGTGTTGCATCCGCCTGAACGTCAGGTAAGGGGGCGATCTGCCAGCAAATTTTTCGTCCTGTAAGCTCAGGTTGTAGTTGCTCTAGAACCTGCTGCACCAGTGTATTCATCGAAACCTGAGTGAAACGGATTTTCACCTGTCCCATATGGGAAAACTCAAGCAGATCGTCTACCATCGTGCCTGCTGCCCTGGCGGCTTGAACGATCAGACTGAGATAGCGCAGACTTGCTTCGTCCAACCCCGATCGACTGAATCGGGTGTGCAGCAATTCCGCCACGCTGAGAATGTATTGCAGTGGTGTTCTTAAATCATGGGAAACCGTTGAGGAGAAAGCCTCCAACTCCTGGTTGATGGCCTGCAGTTGCATCGTTCGCGCCTGGACTCGCTGCTCCAATGCGGTATTGAGCTTCTCCATTTCCTGCATCACCTGTTCGCGGTAAGCCGCTTCCCGTCTCATTCGTGCCAGCTTCAGGGTAACGTTCACTTTTGCCAGCAGTTCACGGGCCGAAAACGGTTTAATCAGGTAATCATCTGCTCCAGCCTGCAAGCCTTCCAGCCGGGATTCTTGCCCTGCGCGGGCAGACAGGAGGATGATGGGCATTTCCCTGGTTGTTTCCTGCGAGCGGAGCGAACGCAGCAGTTCAAAGCCATCGATTCCCGGCATCATCACATCTGTGAGAACCAGATCAGGAATCTGATGGGCGATCGCCCTGAGTGCGGCCAATCCGTCGCCCACGGCTTCGACCTCGTAGTATTGGCTGAGCAATTGTTTCAGATAGTCACGCATATCCGCATTGTCGTCAACCAGAAGTAAACGAGGCAGGGTATTTGCCGCATCAAAGGGAAAATTGCTTTCTGGTGCAGCGGCTTGATTCTCCGTGATCCCAGCGGTTTGTTGTGATTGGCGAAATCTTTTTTCTGGTAACCAGCGTAAAGCTTCTTCGACGTAAGCACTGGAATCGATCACAGTCGATCCGGCCTGCGAAGGAACCCGAATTCGATCAACTGGAAGATGGGCGGTGCCCGTGGGCAGGGTAATGGTGAAGGTGGTGCCCTGATTCACCTGGCTGCTGACGGTGATCGTTCCCCCATGTAACTTCACTAACTCCTGCACCAGCGACAGACCAATCCCCGAACCCTCATCACTCCGCCCTCCGGCTCCTTCAACCTGGTAGAAGCGCTTGAAGAGATGCGGCAGGGCGTTCTCTGGAATTCCTGCTCCAGTATCGCGGACGCTCAGTTGAACAGTGGGAGGATGGGAAACTGTATCATTTGCGTCATCCCTTTGACTTATCCTCTCATTATCCCTGCCTTCCCCAATGCTTTCCTCAACCCATCTCAAGGAAATCTCGATTTCTCCTTCAAAGGTAAACTTCAGTGCGTTTGAAAGTAGATTGAAAACAATCTTTTCCCACATCTCCCGATCTACATAAACGGGTTCCGGTAGAGGCGGACAATCCACAATGTAGTTCAGCTTTGCTCCGGCGATCGCCGATCGAAATACACTGGCTAAATTGGCGGTGTAGGCAGCCAAATCCGTCGGTTCATAATGGGTCTGAACTCGTCCCGCTTCAATCCGGGAGAAATCCAGCAGCGTGTTGACCAGTTTGAGCAAACGCAGGCTATTGCGGTGAGCCAGTTGGAGTTGCTCCTGGAGGTTGGGGAGAGAGACAGGAAGGGAGGGAGAGACGGGGAGATTTTCTACTGCGGGGTTTGTCTCATCATCCCACTCTCCCATCATCCCACCATCCTGCATTCCCACGCTCCCACTCCTCCACTCCTCCACGACCGCCAGCGCATGTTCCAGTGGTTCCAAAATCAGCGTCAGCGGTGTGCGAAATTCATGGGAGACGTTGCTAAAGAAGGCTATCTTGGTGCGATCGAGTTCGGCCAGATGTTCCGCTCGCTTGCGTTCTTCTTCGCGGGCGGCCTGTTCTCGAATCAACTGAATATTGTTCATCTCGGCCCGGATGCGATCGCTCAGATCCACTGTCACCGCCAGAATACGTTCGGGATTGCCCTGCTCGTCAGTGAGGCTGGTGAGGATGCTATTGACCCAGAGAACCGAGCCATCGGGTCGGAAGTAGCGCTGATCCAGGGAGACGGTTTCTCCTGTCGCCAGCAGTTGGTGCAATGCTGAGGAACTGCGGGGGGAATCGTCGGCAAAGGTGGTATCGAAGACCGTTGAGGTCAATAGATTTTTGCGCGATCGCCCCAGCATCTGGCATAGCGCATCGTTGACCTGGAGAAAGCGTCCATCCAGCGAAATTTCCGACAGGCCGACTGCCGCCTGCGCGAAGATGACAGACAGGCGCTGTTGACTTTCCCGCAGGGCTTGTTCGGCATACGCTCGTTCGAGACGTGGGAATGTGCGATTTGTTACCTCGCGAATTAACTCAATTTCGTCTTCACGCCAACTGCGGGCAACGGAATCATTCACTGTAAATATGTATTTCCATGTACCCTCTCGATAAAAGGGAACAGTGACAAAAGCATGAATCTTGAGGGCAGCATAGCGATCGCTATCGGTGCGAGGGTCGGTCTGGGTATCACAGATAATAATGGTTTCTCCAGACCGTGCCGTCTGTCGCAGTTCTTCAGTGATAAAGTCGGAGAGCCGAAAGACGCCTGTTACAGAGGGTGTATCGAGGGTATGCCAGGTGTGTTCGATGGTCGCTCGATCTTGCGCTTCGTTGATTTCAGCAAAGAGACAGTTGGTGAGGTTGAGGTAAGCGCCCACTTTTGCGCCGACTGCCTGCATAATTTCGTCGGCAGTCGAAAGATGCGAGAAGTCTTCGGTGATGTCCGCTAAGAAGGCCAGGTTTGCTTCGCGGCGTTTGCGATCGTGAATATCTGTGGATACTCCAAACCACTTTCGCCCCTGGTCATTCTCCTCAAGGACAGCACGAACCAGATGCCAGCGATATTCCCCACTGGCTCCACGCAACCGACATTCAGCCTCGTAGGGGTGACCGGTTTGTACCGATTGCATCCAGCGATGATGAATGCGCTCAACATCCTCAGGATGAATCGTTGATTGCCAATCTAAATTCAGAAGTTGCCCAGAAGGTAAACCTAGATGGGCGCTCATCTGCGAACTGACATAGGTATTGCGCCCCTGCTCATCTGCATTCCAAACCAGGTAGGGGGTGAGTTCTACCAGGTATCGGTAGCGCTGCTCACTTTCCTGCAAGGCGATTTCCGCTTCGATTGCCTCGGTATTGTCGATTGTTACCCCGACATGGCCGAGATAAACGCCATCGGGACTGAACAGCGGTCGCGCATAATTGTCGTGCCAACGCCATACCCCATCATGACGGCGAATTCGGTTGCGGCTGTGCCAGGGTTGCTGCTGACGGACTGCCGCCAGATAACTGGCGATATAGGGTTTGGCATCATCGGGATGAACCAGTTCGTGCCAGCCCTCACCGCGAATCTGTTCGGCGCTTTTGCCCGTGAAGTCGAGGCAATGTTGATTGATAAACCGATTATTACCCTGCGCGTCGTTAAACCAGATCAGGGCAGGGGCAGTGTCTGCCAGCGTGCGAAACCTTTCTTCACTTTCCTGCAAGGCGGCTTCGGTTCGTTTGCGCTCGGTGAGGTCAAAGAAAACAACCAGCACGGCATAAACTTCACCATCGGGCGATCGCAGCGGTGTTCCCCGCGAGATGTAGGTGCGATTGTGGGCATTATGCTCATGCTCAAAGGGTTCGCCTGCCAGAGCCTGACGGTACATCGGCGCGTAACTTGCGGCTAAATCGGGTGGCAGCACCTCGAAAATGGTTCGCCCAACGACATCTTCGAGCTTGAATCCCATGGCGGAGAATGTTTCTCCCTCTGCCAGCAAATAGCGCAAGTCGCGATCGAGCATAAACACTGCCCCACCTGGCAAATTTGTGATCAAAGCGCGGGTCTGCTCTTCAACCTGCTTGCGTTCTAAAATTTCTGTCTCTAACACCGCATTGGCAGCCAGCAATTCTCCTGCTTGTCGCTGTTGCAACAGCAATGCGGTGGCGGTGAAGTCTGCCAGACTCGTCATGACTCGCACATCTTCTGAGTCAAATTGCCGCACCTCATCGTGGGACACAATCCAAATCGTGCCAAAGAGATGACTGTCGGCAATCAGAGGCAGCACCAATCCTTCGACGATTGGGGTATCTGCTGCCTGCAAGTAGGTGAAATAGCGCTCAGGGTGAGACAAGAGAACTGGAGCGCCCTGGTCAAGACACACTCCACAGGGGCTAAAGTTGCGGGGGGTACTACCGCCAACATGATGTGCGAAGGTTCCCGCCAACACATTCCACCGAAAAACCGTTTCCCCTTCCGGTGTGGTTTCCAGCAGGCTGACCCCAGCGGCTCCTGCCTGACACAGATCAACGGCGGTGTTGGCTAAACTTTGCAGCAGATCGTCTGAAGAACTGGCCATCTGCCGCATCAGAGTCCGCATCGCCTCGGCTTCAGCCTGCCAATTGGGAGTACGGGGCGATCGCTGCAGCAACGCCTCCGTAATCAAAATATCCTTTAAGGTGACTGTTCCACGGAACGGTTGGTGCATGACGCCTAAACTTCAGCCCATCGGTTGGGGGACTCGACAGAATGGGGAAGTGCTAGAGCGACGAAGGCAGCGTTTAAGCCGACGCAATCGCTCCTAAACGTATATTAGGGGATACTTATCTGACCTTTCATCTATCTTTTGGTAGAGGAGATTTCGGACTGCTGCAATAGATCTCCAGTTTTTTTATCAAGCCCTGAGGAACGCTTGAGCTTAGGACTTGTAAAGAAATAACCTCATGGAATGAATGCACCCCTCCGTTCGGCTAGCGCTCACAGCACCGCCCCAGCCCTCCCCTTTGCAAGAGGAGGGCTGGGGTGGGGGTTTCCCTGTGCAAGGCTACGGTGTACACACAAGTCCGCCGAATGAGTATTTGCCTGGTTTGATTCCCCCTACCCCCCTGATATCCCCTACCCCCTCAAGGGGGACAAAAGGGGGGAACTATCGGAAGTCCCCCTTTTTAAGGGGGATTGAGGGGGATCTCAAGCCATTTGCCGTAGTTGGGATGTTTTGTGTGTACACGGTAGCTTTGCAAGGGGGGATTGAGGGGGGGTGAAGTTGTTTATTTGCAAGCCCTTAGCATTCGGCCCAGACTCAAGCTGAGGAGGTGAATGCCCCCGCGATCCGCGATCGCTCAGCTTTCGACCTAGCTGGGGCTGGACGCATTAATCGGCTCAGGCGTCTCCTGGGGAGGCGCAGAAATTGCCTGATCTACGGTGGGCCGCTGGTGCTCATCCAATCGCGCGATCTTCACGGGTTGTCCCAACTTAATGGACTGGTAGAGTGATCGAATAATCTGCACGTCGTTTAAGCCCTCCAGTCCCGACGGTTCGGGATCAGCGTTCATCCGAATGCAGTCGGAGAAGTAGTTGAACTCCGCTGCAAGCTGGCTGTGGTCGGAGAAGCTGCGCTCCTGAGTCTCACCGTTAATCGTGAGATAATGCTTCAGCTCACCGTGCCAGGGATAGGCGGGGTCGAGGCGCAGATCGCCTTTGGTACCCACTACCTGATAAGTGGAAACCGGAGCCGCACCAAAACTCACTGTGAAGGTGGCCAGCCGATCTGCCGGGAATCGAAGAATCGCTGTCGCCATTTCTTCTACTTCACTGAACCGTTCCTCTCCGTTTGTTCCAGCGAATGCAAATAATTCAATCGGTTCATCCTCAAATAGATACCGTGCTGCGTTGATACAGTAGATACCAATATCATCAATTGTACCGCCCCCAGTTTCATCCTGTAGACGAATATTATTTTCGTCTGTCACCTGTTGGGTGAACACGGAATTGAAGATGCGAGGTTCTCCGATCTGCCCCGATTGCACGATTTCAACTGCCTCCATGTTGGCAGGCTCCAGATGGAGACGATAGGCAATCATTAATTTGACGTTGTTCTCTTCACAGGTGCGGATCATCTGATGGCACTCTTCGACGGTCACCGCCATCGGCTTTTCGCACAGCACATGAATGCCCTGCTTCGCCGCCCGTACCGTGTACTCACAGTGCAGGTGATTGGGTAATGCGATGTATACCGCATCGACTTGACCACTGGTGAGGCATTCTTCGTACTGGTCGTAGGTGTAGGTGTGCTGAATGTTGTATCTCTGGCCAAGTTCCTGAAGCTTGGTGGGGTCGTCAGATACCAGGGCAACCAGCTCTGAATTTTCAGACTGTGCAAAAGCGGGCATTGCGGCTTGCTGAGCAAACCAGCCCAGGCCGACGACAGCATATCGAATTTTTGAACGATCAGATGAAGATGAGGATTGAGAGGAGACCATAAACGGTTGTGGCTTGCAACGTTTCTGATCGTAAAAAGTGCGATCGCTGATTACGTCTTCCCTCCGATATATAGCCTATATAGCCGTTGCTACGGCTCTTAGAGCCTACCCGAGAACCCAAATTCTGGCAGGCGCGACGCTACAGCGTCGCGCCTGCCAGAATTTGGGT
>CAZVXA010000204.1:0-12128 GCA_964630955.1 uncultured bacterium
AGGGAAAATAGTCAAAACTCCAGTTACTTAAAGTTAGCGATCGCATCGATAGAGTTGATAGGGTGATCCAACCCGGTGGTAATGTTCAGGGTCTATGGTGCAGGTGATCGCAGCACCCGTTTTCTCTACCATTTGCAACTGGAGTGGATAGGACTGCTGGCGCATATCAGAATCCGCCAGCAACCAGAGATTCAGCGGCAGTGGCAGGGATTGAGGCAGGGCAGCAAGCGTCTTCCAGGCAGCTTCGTAATGCGTTTCAGCGTTCAGAAAGCCAAAGCGTACAGCATTCGGTGTGCCGGCATAGAGGGTTTTCAGTTCCAGGGCATAGCTGAGGCCAAGCGCAATGTTCTGGTTGGAGCGGTAGGCGACGGCCAACGCCAGGGGTTGATTGGGGGCGTTTGCTTGGCGGTTCCCCGAAGGGGCAATCGCCATCCGTTGAGCGGCCCGTCGAGGGAAAAAGCTCTTTTGAAAAGCCAGGTCGTGAACCACAAATAGACTGCTCAACAGTCCCACCACCACCACAACGGCCTGCAGACGACGCAGTTGCAGGTGCTGGGGTGGCAGGGACAGAACCGCCCCCAGCAGAGCACAGACGCCGGGGAAATAGACAAAGTTGTAACGGGGAGCAATCGAAAGATCTTTGTGAAGAAGATAGATGATGGCAAAGAACTGGAGCAGGACAATCGCTGTGAAACCGGAAATCAGCCAGAGTGAGGGACGATGGGTGCCCTGCCGCCAGAGCTGGCGGAACTGGCGACTTCCCTGCCAGAAAATCCACCCGGCCAGGGACAGCATCCCGATCGCCACAATCGCCGCCACCGCAAGCGGCTGTCCCTCGACGGGAAACGCCACCACCATCAGCACCCACCCCACAAAGGTTTGCAGCAACGGAGACAGGCGACTGCTCCAGTCAGGATTGGTCTGCACCAGCCACGCAGTCGTAGAGGAGCGGAGCGGAATCAGCAGGTGGGGGAGCCAGGGCAGATAGCCCAGCCCAATCGTGGCGATCGCTCCCAGGAGTGCGCCCCAGTACCAGTGGGGAAGCTTTTCACGCTGTACCACCATCCAGCTTGCCAGCGCCCCGATCTGTGCCACCAGCGCCAGCCCACAAAAATAGTGGGTGTAAAGCCCCAGCAGGTTGACCCCCACCCACCCCAGCCACACCCAGAGTCGAAATTCCCCCCGAATCAGATCCTGCTGCATCAGTACCAGTCCAATCAATCCCAGCGTAATCCAGAGGATTGGTAGGGTATAGTGCCGTGCCTCCTGCGACAGGTAGACCGCAAAGGGAGAAACGGCCATGATGCCTGCCCCCCACAGGCCCGCAGTCGGTGAGAAGGCAATTCGATTGAGGGTATAGAGCGCTGCGATCGCTGCCACCCCCGCCAGCGCAGGCAGCGATCGGAGTGCCCATACCCAACGGTCTGCCGGGAGATGTAGCCAGTGCAGCCACTGGTGCAATAGACAGAAAAAGAGCGGGGGATGGGTAGATTCAGTCGTCAGCCGTTCGATGATCAGCGCACAACTGACCCCCGATTGCAGCGTAAACAGGTTTTCCAGATCTGATCCCGTGATCCACTGATTCAGCGGAATATCGGAATAACTGCGACCCAGGCCAAACAAAGCGGTAATTACCTCATCCAACCACATCGCCTTCGCATCTAGCTGCCAAAACCGCAGCACTGCCCCTACCAGCAGGATCATCGCCAACAGCAGGTAGTGTTGATAGGAGAGGTGATGCCTACTGAATTGCCGAAATTTAGCCATCCTCAGCGATGTTCCAATTGTTGTCGTTTCTATCCTCCCTCAAGATTGCGTTTCCACTTCAAAATCCCAGCGAACTCCCCAGGGAGCGGCTCCGCAAATAGGCGATCGCCACCACCAGCACAATTCCCCCCAGCACCAGTCCACTTCCCGGCCAGTTTCCCTGCGTCAGCAGATACCCAAACCCCGCCCACAGATAGATCGAAAGACTCTCCAGAGACACCAGCAGCAGGTCGTTACTGGCATTCTGCTTCTGACGTTTGATCACGCCCGCCAGAGAAATGGGGCGAGCATTCCAGAGGCGCAGCAAAGCGGCGCAGAAGGTTGCACCCAGAAAAGCCAGCAGCGGAGGGAACCATGCGTCACCCCGCAGTAGCAAAACCAAAAACACTGGCAAAACCAGCAGCCAGACCGGCATCAGCGCCGCCAACAGCTTCAGCCATCGCAGGCGATCGCCCCTGGCAGGAGAAGATCGCAGCAGATCGGGGGCTTCTTCCCCCGAAGTGGCGATCACCGTCAGTGCAGACACCAGTGACGACCCCATCAGTGGCAGAGCCGTCGCTACCACCAGCGACAGGGACGGCATCCCGGCGACAGATCGATTGCGCAGAACGATCGCCAGCAGCGGGATCAAAAACAGGAACGACAGGAAGGTCTGCGAAATCAAATAGGGATTGCGGCGAATGATGCGCCATTCCTTTTCCAGAACAATGCGGTTCAGCCCCGACTGAAACCGGACTGGAGCAACGGCGGTGCGGCGCTTCAGCGTCAACGACTGCTGGGTACCGTGCAAAAAAGAGCGATGCAGCGTCTCCACCGTCAGCCACGCCAGCCCACCGCTGACCAGAAACGTCAGCAACACCGCAGGGACATCGAAAAACATCGCCCGCACCGGAAACCAGAGGGGGCTGCTGGCGCTGAGCGGACTGCCCTCCGCAAACCATCCCTCCACCTGCCGCCACACCCCAAGCGGATGGTTCCCCGAATGCATCAGCAGATTGGGTAATTGCAGCCCCAGAAAAAACAGCGCACTCAGCAGCAGATTCAGCAACTGTGCAAACACCCGCGCCCGTCGTGCCCCCATCAGACGCACCAGGGCCAGCGTCAGCAGCATTGACAGACTGGCCGACACCAGACAGAGCGCCAGCAGTGCAGGAAAAATCCCCAGCAATTGCGGTAGCCCCAGCAACACCACGATCAGGCTGGCGGGGATGACAAACAAACTGAAGCTGAAGAATGACTGGAGGGCGATCGCCAGCAACCGACTGGCAAACACCACCTTGCTCGACACCGGAGACGACACCAGCAGATCCAGATCGCCCCGGTCGAATAGGGCAATGACGCTCTGCCCCATCGCCTGCGTAAAACTGTAGAAAAATCCCAGCAACCAGAACACCACCGCCACCCAGAACAGCGGCTGAGGAATCTCCCCCATCATCGGCAGCGGGCGTCCAGTGGCGACTGACAGAAACATCAGCGGCGTAATCGAAGCCGCCAGCAGCAATCCAAACAGCCCCAGCAGCAGAAACACAAACCACTTGCCCCGCAGTTCCCGCCACCACAGCCGCAACTCATACCGCAACAACCACGGCAGGGTTCCCGCCTTTGCCATACCCCTCTCCCGCCTACGAAAAATCCTGAAAATCGCCTTCCTTATCCTGGGTCAACTCCAGGAAGATACTCTCCAGCGTCCCACCCACCTCCCCGCTGCGCACCCGCAAATCCTCCAGCGTCCCCTCCGCCACCAGCCTGCCGTGGTTAATAATGCCAATCCGCTGCGCCATTCGTTCTGCCACCTCCATGATGTGGGTCGTCAAAATCACCGTATTTCCCTGTTTGACAAAATCCACCAGTATATTCTTCACCAGTCGAGCGGCGGCGGCATCCAGTCCCGACAGTGGCTCATCCAGAATAATCAACTGGGGATGGTGAATAAACGCCCCCGCCAGCGCCAGTTTCTGCTTCATCCCCCGAGAAAACGTCTCACTCAGATCGCCCCGCACCTCCCACAGTCCGAGCTGTTGCAGCAACTCATTCGCCCTGATCTGAGCCTTCCCCGCCGAAATCCCCCAGAGACCCGCCACAAACTCCAGATACTCCAGCGGACGCAGCTTGCCATACAGCATTGGCTCATCCGGCAAATAGGCCATCAACTGCTTCGCCGCCTCCGGAGTTCTGGTAATACTGCGCCCCAGCACAAACACATCCCCACCATCCGGCTGTAAAAGCCCTGCCACCATCCGCAGCGTCGTCGTCTTCCCCGCACCATTCGGTCCCAGCAGCGCATAAAACGTCCCCCGGGGAATCCGCAAGTTGAGCTGGCTCACGGCGGTATGAGAGCCGAAGCGCTTATTGAGGTCGTGTAGATGGAGGGCGATCGGAGAGTGGGCGCTGGGCATGGGCAATTGGTAATCGGTGATATAGCAATCCTAAATGGTTTGAAGGTGGGGCAGACTGTGCCTGCCCCACCTTCAAACCATTTCACAAATCAAGTAGGACGATTACCCATCCCCCAACCTCTCCATCACCTGCGCCGCAATCCTCGCCGCAGCTCCCGCCGATCCCATGCGACGATGACCGTTCTCAGCGATCAGGTGTAGCCGATCGGGGTCCTGGAGGAGCGCTTGCAGGGCGGCAGCAGCTTGAGAAGGGTGCGGCACCAGTGTGACCGATGGGCCGAGCAGGTGGGTCTGTGCTCTGGCAAAGGCCGGAGTAAACTGGGGGCCGTCGCCGGGGAGAATGAGGGCAGGTTTGCCCAGGCCGGCAAACTGTTCAGTGGCGGTACCTGCAGTGGCGATCGCCACATCTCCCCGGTGCAGACAGTCAGCAAAGGCAGGCGTCAGGTGCAGGGTGGCGTTTTTCAGCCTGTAGACATCATGGGTGAGTTGCCAGCCGTGGAACTGGAGGGCGGGCTGGAGGGCTTCGGGATCCAGCGTGGGGGCGATCGCCGCCAGAAACAGGAGGGGCTGGGAGAACAGCGACACGATGTCCGACACGGACTCCAGAATGCGCACCCAGTTCTGGTAGGCTTCAGGGGGACGGGAGCCAGGAATCAGGGCGATCGCCAGGGGTCGGTCGGTCGGGTTGTCGCTGAATACCCCCTGAGGTTCCAGACCATCCATCATGGGATTGCCCAGGTCAAAAGCCGTGACACCAAGGGAGCGCAGGGTCTCAGCGGTCAGGGTATCTCTGGGGAAAACGGCCCGACAGCGGGGGCGGCTCATCAGCCAGCGTTCCCACGGGTAGTAGTAGGAACCCATCGCCAGGGCCAGTCGCTCTGACCAGTCCAGTTCGGGGAGAACGCCCTGCTCATCGCGCAGGTAGTACTCTGATTTGGCCGTCCCAACGAAGGCGTAGGGTGCCCCGCTCCACCAGGCAAACAGCAACGGGACGATATCCCCAACGGCCAGAATGCTGCCCCCCTGCCGTGCCCAGGTGCGCACCGTGCCCAGTTGCTTCAGCGTCAGTTGCAGTAGTCCCCCCTTCACATCGCCTGCCAGGTGTCGCGCATCCATGCGCACGAAACCGCCCGACGGCATCGCCTTGACAGGCCCCACCAGCGGAATACCATTGTCTGTAAAGGGGTGGCCACTGCCCACCAGGGGAAACGCCGCCAGTTCTAGTTGGGCGACGTGCCGCTGGAGATGCTGCAAAATTCGCAGGGCGATCGCATCTTCTCCATGCCCATTGCTGAGACAGAGTAGTTTCATAGTCTCTGTTGTATCACTGCATCTTATGTATTAAGAGCCTATCCGAAAACCCAAATTCTGGCAGGCGCGACGCTACCGCATCGCGCCTGCCAGAATTTGGGTTTTCGTTCTTCGGATAAGCACTAAGAGCCTATCCGAAACCCAAATTTGAGAAGGTGCAGCGCTACAGCACTGCACCTTCTCAAATTTGGGTTTTCGTTCTTCGGATAGGCACTGAGGGGCACGATGCGCTGTACCGCGCCACTGCTCACGAATCTCTTCAAGCGCTAAGTTTCATCAGCAGGTGTACCAGCGTTGCGCCCAGATGTTCCACCGACTGACGCTGCTGCAAATCCTTCAGGTCGCCCTCTGCACTAAAAGCCTCACTGGCATGGGAGATGGTCACCTGCTCCGGCAACACCAGCACTCTGAGATTGCCCAGCAGCGATCGCAGACTCAGTAGCCCTCGAACACCCCCAAACCCGCCCGTTGAAGTGCTCATGATAGCCGCTACCTTCCCCACAAAGCAGCCCAGGGGCGGTTCTCCTGGGGCAGGGCGCGACGCCCAATCAATTGCATTCTTTAATACCCCTGAGAAGGAGCTATTGTACTCTGGCGAGGCAATCAGTAATCCTTGATGGTCTGTCATCATCTGCCTGAACTTCTTTGCGTTGGGTGGAAGCCCCTCCT
This sequence comes from uncultured bacterium, assembly GCA_964630955.1. Lineage (GTDB taxonomy): Bacteria > Cyanobacteriota > Cyanobacteriia > Elainellales > Elainellaceae > CAZVXA01. The sequence goes on from CAZVXA010000204.1 coordinate 6,144, forward strand.
GCTCCTCCAGATCGCCGTCATACAGTGGCATTGGCAGCTCTCGCAAGTCCAGGTAAGTGACATCTGCGCCAGCGGCCCTCGCTCCGGCAGCAGCTATCTTGACCAGCTTCTTGTTATAGGAATCACTACGAGTACTGCCGGAAAACGCCAGAATACGTGGAGTGTCGGTCATCGCTTTTGGTTACTCGACATTCTCTAATGTAATGGCAAAGCTACAGCGCTTTGCGCTGAGATAGAACCAAAGTTTTTGTTAAGAGTCGCGCTCCACGCGGCTCTTAACAAAAACTTTGCCCCACACGCGCTTGCAAAGCGCTGTATCTTCTCTTGCCTTGAGATTTACCGGAGTTTTGACCACTTCCCCTTTTTAGTCAAAAGTCCAGGATTTAACCAGGGGAGATTTTCTACTCCGCAGGGACTCCCCTGCACTCCATTCACATTCTGCAAGGAATAATGATATAACGATTCTCATCCTCGCGCAGTACAGGTTTTTATGGGAGAGCGGAGCATGGATCTTACATATAAGGAAAATCTGTGGTTCGCCTGAGCACGAAGCGCTATATACTGGCTCTTTTAAGGCTGACGCAGCACATAGAGGCCAGAGTTTCAATCCTGCGTTGGGGCTTCATGAGAACGCTCAGTGTTTAGCTAAGTCCGAATGATACTGCTCTCTACCCTCACTACCTCATGCGAGTGGAAAGCGCTGTATTTTGAACAAACTTGAATTCAATCGCGCTAATTTTGCGTTCGCTGATTTTATGGATGATAATTGCTCGTAATTTAGTAAGTGCATTTGTATTTTTTCACAATGAAAATTTTGTTAGTCGAAGATGATTTAAACTCTGCCGATCTGCTGACTGCAACGTTTTCAGCTTATCGTCATACGGTAGACACTGCAACCGATGGTCAGACTGGCCTGCAGTTAGCGCTCGAATGGGACTACGATGTTATCCTGCTCGATGTGATGATGCCCAAGATGGACGGCATCAGTCTCTGTCGAGAACTGCGATCGCAGAGATGTCAGACCCCGATTCTGATGCTGACAGCCAAAGGTGCTGCTGAAGACATCATTTCGGGTCTGGACGCAGGAGCCGACGATTATGTCACCAAACCCTATGATTTGGATCAGTTGCTGGCGCGGGTAAGAGCATTAACCCGTAGGGCCAACAAAACCCCAGATGTTGCGCTGAGATGGGGCAAACTGTCGCTCGACCCCGCTTTGATCCGGGTCACCTACGACCAGCGGGAAGTGAGCCTGACCCCGAAGGAGTACAGCCTTCTGGAACTGTTGCTCCGTCATCCCCAGCGGATTTTTACCCGCAGTGCTGTCATTGATCATCTTTGGGCGGTTGGTGAGGCTCCCAGCCAGGGAACCGTCACAAACTTGATCAAAGACTTACGGCAGCGGCTCAAATCTGCTGGAATTGTCGAAGAAGTTATTCAAACAATTTATGGCGTTGGTTATCGTCTCTCTACAGAACCTGCAACCGAAGATTGGCAACTACAGGATACAGAAGCACAGCTTTTAAATGATGCAAAAGATCAGGAATTTACTTGTAAAAAGGTAGATACTGAAGGACGTATTCATGAGCGCTCAGATAAGTACATTCGTGGACATATAGACATTTATAATTATTCAAATATTCGCGAGCACTCACACAGTCGCGAACATATGGATTTAACGCTGGTTGCGCAGGTTACGCAGCAGTTCCAGTCATCCATCTCAGAACGAATAAGGGAATTAGAATTAGCAGTGCTGGCTTTACAGTCCAGTTGTCCTCAGCCAGACCAACAGTACCAGATTCAGCTAGAAGCCCATCGTCTGGCGGGTAATTTAGGCTGTTTCGGTTATACCAGAGGTTCAGATGTGGCACGGTCAATCGAACACTTGTTGATGGATGCCCCAATCATGAATCCACCGATTACTCAACTTAAGGGGCTTGTGCAGGAACTCAAACAGTGTCTTCAATCTCCGCCTGTGCTGGAGGTATCGCCAGCCAGTTCCAATAGGCTTCTGCTCATCATTGGTCGTGAAACATCGTTCACCCAGTTGTTAAAGCAGAAAGCAGAGCAGTGGGGGATGGATATTGAAGTTGTGGGCGATCGCCCCACCATGCTGCACCGGATCGCCACCGTTGCCCCCAGCGCCATTCTGGTCAATCTCAACGGTGACCCACAGTCCCAACCGCTGGCCCTGCTACAAGAACTTAAAACTGAGTTTCCGGGGGTTTCCGTCTTCGGGCTAACGGATGCTGCCGTGGCCAGTTCGCTAATGTTTCTGACCGAGCTTGGCATTTATCAATGTTTTTCATCCACGACACCGCCCCAGCAGGTGTTGCAGGCGATCGCCAGCAGCATCTCTGCTGCCCAGGTGCATCACCCTACTGTTCTGATGCTGGACGACGACCCCCTGATTCTGCAAAAAATGTCGAGTTTGCTGCTGTCTCAGCGAATTCAGGTGATGTGTTTGATGCAGCCGCAGCAGTTCTGGAATATGTTCAACGCCGTGTCTCCAGATGTCCTGCTGCTCGACCTGGAGATGCCGTTATGTCATGGCTTAGACATCTGCAAAACCCTGCGCCTGAAACCCAAATTCCGCAATTTGCCGATTATCGTTGTGACGGCCCACACCGACGCAATCTCCGTCAAAGCTGCTTTTGACGCCGGAGCCACGGATGTCATTGGCAAGCCCCTGGTGCCAGATGTGCTGGTCGCGGGTGTCAGAACTCAGATTGCTCGATTCCGTCAACCCGCACTCATTGATAACCAGCCAAACATCTGCGCGGCAGTTAATTCCAGTTGGCCCCCCTCTAATACGGGAATGCGTTCGCCCCGGTAAAACAATTCCGGTTGCTGATTCAATCTGAATACAATCACAGAGCGATCGTCCGGATCCATCAGCCAACCGAGCTGACATCCATGTTTCAAGCTGTGCAGAAGATTGCCCGTGACCCGGTTTCCTCCAGAGTTGGCGATGCGAATTTGGCAACAGTCATAGTCTTCAATCCTTTTAGCTGACCGTTTGTGTAATCCCGTGCAACAACTCCATCACCCGATGCTCAAACTCCTGGGTTGAGACGCGGCCCTTCGTCAGAAATTCAGTCTGACCTAACCGCAGCCGATTGCGCTCCGATTCGTCCAGATCCTTCGCGGAATATACCACCAGCGGCACACTGTACAGGCGATTGTGCTGACGCAGCCACTCCACCACCGAGAAGCCATCGCCATCGGGGAGCGTCAGATCCAGCACCAGCAAATCGGGGTTGACCTGCTGACTGAGGCGGATGGCCTCCCGTGCGGTATGGGCATGGAACGTCTCAATATCATGCCGCTGGAACAGGGTAGTCAGCACGTCCGCCAGGTCGGGGTCGTCCTCAATCACCAGCACCCGCACCGTTTGTGACTGTCCCGCCAGCGCCCGCCGCAACGACTGAAACAAAAAGCTCTCGTCCACAGGCTTGCCCACCCAGTTCACATAGTCATGGCGAGTAGGCTGAGCCTCCGCCTCAGCGATCACACTACACACCAGGATTGGAATATCGCAGGTATCAGAGCGCTGCTTCAGGGCTGCCATCACCTCCCAGCCGTTCATCTGGGGCATTACCAGATCCAGCAGAATGGCGTTGGGACGACGGGCGATCGCCTGGTCAACCGCTTCCTGTCCCGACGACACCGTTTCCACCTGATAGCCGTGCTGCTCCAGGAGCGATCGCAGCACCGCCAGAGTATTTGAGTCGTCGTCGCACACCAGCACCAGGGGACCGCCTGTCACCGAACACTGTGTCGGAGAGATCCCCTCCTGCGGCATCGGCAGGGTGAAATAGAAGGTACTGCCGATCCCCGGTTCGCTATCGACCCAGATCCGTCCCCGGTGCTGTTGCACAATGCTGCGGCAGATCGCCAACCCCAGCCCTGTACCATCGCTGTTACGAGAATCTGAGGCATCTACCTGCTGAAACCGCTCAAAGATCGTGTCAACCTTGTCGGCAGGAATGCCCCGTCCCTTATCTGTGACCGTGAATTGGATCTGCGACGAGGGCACAAACGGACAAAACACCCCTGACGCCTCCCGAATGGCATCGGTTACTTCTGGAGATGGCTCGACCACCTCCGCACTGAGCCAGACTGTGCTGCCCCTGGGTGAGAACTTAATCGCGTTGCTGAGCAGATTAGTCAACACCTGGATGATGCGATCGGGGTCAGCATAAAGATGCACATTGGGAGCGGATACCGTCAGCGTCACCCCCGATTTTTCGGCGATCGCCTGCACCACATTCACCGCCTCATGCATCAGATCAGGGACGCGGCAGTCCTCCCTGGCCATCGTCACCTTACCGGACTCAATCCGCTCAATGTCCAGAATGTCGTTGATCAACCGCACCAGGCGATCGGTGCTGTCCACCGCAATTTGCAGCAGGCGTCTGCCGCGATCGGAGCGGGGATCCAGCAAACCACTGGCCAGCATTCCCAGGGAGCCGTGGATGGAGGTGAGGGGTGTCCGCAGTTCGTGGCTCACCACCGAGATAAACTCGTCCTTCATGCGCTCCACCTGCTGCCGCTCGGTAATGTCCTTAAAGGCGATCACCGCCCCCACGATCGCCCCATCTTCCAGAATCGGTGTACTCACATACTCCACCGGAAAACAGGAGCCATCCCGCCGCCGCAACGACTCATGGAACACCTGCTGCACCGCTCCCTCGTGCAGGGAAGTATAGATGGGTGAATCAGCAAACCGATAGGGCAGGCCATCAGAGCTAGAGAACGGAAAGATCAGATGAATCGGTTGTCCGGTTAGATCCTGGACTTGATAGCCCAGCATCCGGGCAGCAGCGGGGTTAGCAAAGCTGATCAGGCCATCTACCCCGATGCCACACAGTCCCTCCCCGATCGCATTGAGCAGCAGTTGGTTCTGACGACTGAGGCGTGCCAGCGCGTCCTCCGCCTGCTTGCGCTCGGTGATGTCGCGCAGAATCACAGTGAAGATCACCTCATCCCCCAGGCGCAACCGGGAGATCGATGCCTCAGCGGGGAACTCACTGCCGTCTTTGCGCCGACCAAAAATGGGGCGGCGATCGCCCATGCGTCTGGCCTGCCCGGAAGACTGATCAAAACTCCGGACATGCTGCTGATGGTTGGTCATTGCGCTCAGGGGCAGCAAAATATTCAGGGATTGCCCTAACACTTCGCTGGTACTGTAACCAAAAATCTTCTCTGCGCCCTGGTTAAACAGAGTAATTCGCTGTTGCTCATCGACAGAGATGACAGCATCATCGGCGATCTCCAGAATCCCTGAAAATCTGGCCTGAGACACCCGCAGCGCCGTTTCGATCCGCTTGCGCTCCTCCAGTTCCAGCTCCAGCCGATGATTCACATTCACCAGTTCAGCCGTCCGCTCTGCCACCCGCAGTTCTGTCTCCCCCTTCGACTTTCGCAGTGCCGAAAGGGTATTCAATTCTGCTCGCAGGACTTCTACTTCGGCAACCAGTTCTTCCTTTGTCTTATCCCAATCTGTCATGTAAATAATTTTTACTAACGGTTTTCATCAGCATCAGGTAAAGGGTGTGTGGGCGGTGTCCCCACGCAGGGGCACACCCACACGAGAAGTGCAATAAATTTAAAGTGTTGTCCTGGACATGTGGTTGGTGTTTGTGGGAGGAACGCGGCGCGGCGCGCCCACAAACACCAACCACACCTTAATAAACTGGACTTTTGGCTAATGCGCCGATTTTTCCTGAAACGCTGGCTGCGCCAGCATTTCAGGAAAAATCGGCGCTAAATTGAATATGCCGCGAAACGCCCTCTGCGAGGGCGTTTCGCGGCATTATAGGGAAAATAGTCAAAACTCCAGTTATAAAGCACGATCAATTCAAATTGAGTTTTAACCCAGGTGGAACCCATTCCAAATCTAAAACATTGATACAGCGCTTTGCGCTGAGATATTGCGTTTCTCGCTCTAGTGAAGTACAGATTTTTGTGAGAGAGCCGCGC
>CAZVXA010000205.1:0-11971 GCA_964630955.1 uncultured bacterium
AGAGGGCGTTTCGCGGCATACTTGATTCTTGCGCCGATTTTCCCCAAAACGCTGACTGCGTCAGCGTTTTGGGGAAAATCGGCGCGCTTTAGTCAAAAGTCCAGTCACTTGTATCTTGAGCTTGCTGAAGGATTACCCATCTCCACCCTGCTCTTTCCATAACCGAAAGCTTGCCCTGACGGTCGTCCCTTCGTTCAACACACTCTCGATCTGGAAATTGCCCTGATAAATATCTAAAATTCGACGGGCGATCGCCAGTCCCAGTCCCAGTCCCTGTTGTTCGTAGTAGTGTCGATCAAACTGGAAGTAAGCGCCTACCTGAGCAATGTGAGTTGGTGTCATGCCACGCCCACAATCCCTCACTTCCACCACGAAAGAGTCCCCCTCTACCCAACTCCGGAGCGTAACAGGCGTATTGGGGGGAGAAAATTTGAAGGCATTGTCAGTCAGTTCCAGGATGATTTTGTGGAACTGGGAGTGCGCTATCACGATCGCTGCATTTTGCAAATGGAGCACCAGGTCGTCTGAACGCTCTAACTTTTGTGCCAGATTTTGACTGGTTTCGGTTATAACACCGACGCAGTCATCCAGACATTCGTACTGGAGTAAATTGAGCCGATTGGGGTCGCGGGCGATCAGTTCTAGCTGAATATAGGCTAGATAGTTCTGGATCAGACGGTAAAGGCGCTGAACAGCCCCTTCGACATCATCCGCGATCTCGGTGATGCGGTTCTCGGTGATACTGGGTGCCAGGACGCGCAAAAGTTCCACACTACTCAGAATGCTGGTGATGGGCGTGCGCAATTCGTGAGGCAGGGATAGGGCAATGCTGCTGCGGAGACTGCCCAATTCCTGCTGGATACGGTTTTCGACCGCAGAGTGTTTGCTTAGACGGCTGGCGATCGCCCGCAATAATTCCTCAGCGGTGCAGGGCTTGACCAGATAATCATCAGCTCCCAATTCCATCCCATACCGCTGATCGGTGCGGGTGCCCTTTGCCGTCAGGAAAATGAATGGAATTGTGTTTGTGCTGGGGTTGTGGATCAGTGAGGTGAGGACATCGTATCCGTTCATGTCAGGCATCTGCACGTCGCAGAGAATCAGGTCTGGCAGATTGTCCTGCGCCAATTGGACGCCCTCGCCACCATTGGGTGCTCCCAGGGTTTGAAACCCCTCCAGCTCCAGCAAGTCCTGAATGGCTTCCCGAACGATTTGTTCGTCCTCAATTACCAAGATTTTTGTCATCGCTCTGTCTTTGACTGAATGGCTGAGTGGTCTACCCGTGCAGCAAATATGTAGCTTGATAAGCTGAATCTGGATTGAGTTCTCTGACTGGAGCTTCATCCCAAACCCTCTGGCGCAGCCATTGAATGTATGCACCAGAGGGTTTGGGATGCCTCAGCTCAGAAACTCCTGAATCGGAAGGATGACTTCAAATACAGTTCCCTGGCCCAAATTGCTGTGTACCTGGATCATGCCCTGATGGGTTTCAACACATTGCTTGACGATCGCCAGCCCTAACCCAGTGCCGGGGATATTGCCGACATTGGCCCCCCGCTGAAATCGATCAAACAGACGACTGTGATCATCAGGTAGAACTCCAATTCCCTGGTCAGCAATCCGGAATGTGACGGCTTCAGGATTACAGATTAAATCAAAAGAAATGTCGCTTCCTTGGGGAGAATACTTAATTGCGTTCGAAAGCAGGTTCCCCAGGATGTGACGCAACAGTTTGATATCAAGGGAATAGAAAGGCTCATCAGACTGGCTACCCAGACAGTCTAAGTGGATGGCGTGGCAGGAATTCATTCCACTTTGCACCTCATCGACCAGGTTGCGACAGAACCAGATCAGGTTCATGGGTGCAGGGGTAAATTCCAGTTTTCCGGTTTCCGCCTCCTCGACAACCAGTACTTCATCTAGAAGTTGTCGCATGCGTTCGACTGACTCTTTGGCTCGTTGCAGGTAGAGGTCTTTTTTCCCGGCGGGAGTATCCCGGTCTTCACGTGACAATAGATCGAGATAAAACTGGATTGAGCTTAAGGGATTGCGAAACTCATGGGAAACGATCGACACGAAGTGGGTTTTCAGCTCATTGACTTCTCGCTCTTTGACCAGTGCCTGCTGAATTGCAAACTCGGCATGATGGCGACTGAGGGCAATCTCGATTGCAGTACTGAGGTCATGCGTCTCAAAAGGTTTCACGATATAACCAAAGGGCAGCGTTGCTTTGGCGTGGGTCAGAGTGGCCGCGTCCGCATGGGCTGTTAGAAAGACTACAGGGAGTTGGAGTCGCTCCCGAATGTAGCGGGCAGCGGTAACCCCGTCCAGTTCGCCACGCAATCGAATATCCATTAACACCAGGTCTGGCTGAGCGTGGGTTGCCACTTCCAGCGCTGTCTCTGCATTGTCTGCGATCGCCACTACCCCATATCCCAGTTTTGTCAGGCTCCGTTTGATGTCAAGGGCAATCACGCTTTCGTCTTCTACGATTAAGATATTCGCGGTCGCCATAAAACTCTCCTGGGAATTTAGTCTAATGCGGGCAACTGAGTGGTCAACCTTGGGGGGACTCAGGCAAGGTTGATCTCAACGCAGACACAGGTGCCTCGTGCAAAACAGGATTCTTGATCTAATAACATTCTGCCCCGTAACTGATGCGTCAGCGCAGTAATCAACTGAAAGCCTAAGGACTCAACGCTGGCAAGGTTAAAGTTCTGTGGCAGACCAACCCCGTGATCTGCAATTTGTAGGGCATAAGGGCCTGTGGTCGTTGGAGTGAATCCAATATACAGCGCAAAGCACTGTAGCCCGTGTCCATGCTGAGAAGACCTTGCAATGGTTACCCCGGTTCGAGCGTTCCATGTCAATCGTTCATCAACCAGCAAAGGGGCAACAACTCTATATCCCCAAGGCTGCCCGAAATTGTGCTTCCACTTCAAAGGCTTCGTCAAGCCGGGTATATCTTGCCATGCTGCATCCATGGGCTTTACTTCCTTTAGCAAAAGCTCGGATCTGATTCACCGCCTGATGAATCTCCAGGACAAAGTTGTTATAATTCTTAGTAAAGATATGTATCAGCCCTTTCTATAACAAGCACCCCTATGTCTCTCGCTCAACGCCTCAAAAAGTCTGCGATCGCTTTATTACAGCCAGCGCTAGGGCCAAACTATTTGTCTCAGGCTGCATGGACTGGTTTAAGAGTTGTTGCTGGTCTTGTAATGATTCACAACGGACTCGACAAGCTCTCTAATATTGAAAGCTTTGCCGAAGCCTACGTTAAAGTCATCGGCCTGCCCTTTCCCATCTTCTTCAGTTACCTCGCAGGATTCACGGAGGTGGCTGGCTCTCTCCTGCTGATCGTGGGGCTACTGACCCGTCCTGCTGCTCTGGGGCTGTTCTCCACGATGCTGGTTGCCATGTATCACCACATTCTGGTAGCCGGCTTCAGTATTCCTTACCTCGAACTGTCGATGCTCTACGCCGCCTGCTTCCTGTTCTTTCTGGTGAATGGAGCGGGTTTGTTTGCTGCTGACGCGCTGCTTTCAGGCTGGCTCAATGCGTCGTTTCTGGCTGACCAGAGCCAGCAAATTACAACGCTGGAGAAGTCTTACAAGACTGCTGAAATCGGAGTCAACGAATAGCTGCACTATCCACACTGGTCAGCGTACTAAACTTTTGACTAAATCGCGCCGATTTTCCTGAAACTCTTGAGCTGTCAGCGTTTCAGGAAAATCGGCGCTAAAACTAAATTCGCCGCGAAACGTGCCCTAAGAGAGCGTCTCGCGGCATGACAGGAAGAAATAGTCAAAAGTCCAGTAGGCTTAGCGCCTATCCGAAAACCGAAAACCCGGTAGCTGTTCTGCCCCCATCCGGGCAGAACAGTTTTTGTTTTTTGCTTTCGGCTCAGGGATATCGGTGAATTTTGGATTGCTGATGGATAGATTCATCAGATCTCATCGCATAAGTGTTTCTCTATTGAGTCCCTGCAGGGTTGACCATGATACAGTTTCTAACGGTGGATAAATTTTGCTTGCGCGAGTTCGCTCCGTGTAAATATTCACCTTGAAATCTGTCGGGATCGTGGCGGTGGCAGGCGATCACCGGAAGATAGTTTTAAATGGGTTGCGATGGCACAGTAATCTTTCGCGCCTGCGCTGGAAGGAAGAACGATGAAGAAGCTAATTCAAGGGCTGCGCCGGTTTAAGTCAGAATATTTTTGCAGTCATCAGGAGCTGTTTGAGCAGCTCTCCCACGGACAACACCCCCGCGTTCTGTTTGTGACCTGCTCTGATTCGCGGCTTGATCCGGAGCTGATCGTGCAGGCAGACCCTGGCGATATCTTTGTCATTCGCAACGCCGGGAACATTATTCCCCCATACGGTGCAACGAATGGCGGGGAAGGGGCAACGGTGGAATATGCAGTGCAGGCGCTGGGCATTCGGCAGATTGTTGTGTGTGGTCACTCCCACTGTGGTGCTATGAAGGGGTTGCTGAAGCTGGAGGAACTACAGGAAACGATGCCGCTGGTTTATGACTGGCTGAAACACGCTGAAGCGACCCGGCGTTTGATCAAAGAGAACTATAGCGATCGCACGGGCGAAGACCTGCTCAATATCACGATTGCCGAAAATGTTCTCACCCAAATTGAGAACTTGCGTACCTATCCCGTTATTCATTCCAGGCTCCACAACGGAGATCTGAAGATCTATGCCTGGATCTATGACATCGATACAGGCGAAATGATGGCCTACGATGCTGAAGAGCACGCCTATGTCCCACCCCAAAGCCAGCTTCCCCCAGAAGAACTGGATGACGATCTGCTGAATCCTCCCCCCGTGGTCTGTGAAATTGCGCTCAACCAGTGGGATATCGATTCCACTAAGGGAGCGAATGGATCCTCTAAAAGCTCAGCAAAGGGATCTGCTGGTTCGTCCAATGGTCAGTCCCACACACCTGGCAGTGGTCAGGCTGTTCCCCACTCCAGCCAGCGCTATCCTACCAGTCGGCTTTCCTCCGCCCAACTCGATCGCATTTACCGGGGGTCATCGTCGCGGTAAATGCGTAAACTTCAAAAGATGGTGCGCCCGTCACGACGGGCGCACCATCTTTATTTTGTTTCTCTCCTTCCAACAATGGGCACACTGGGAGCAGTTCTTTTCGCAATCCCCCCTATGCGCCCTCAACCCAATCGGGGCAATATTCGCCCTAAAATCAGTACAATGCCCCGCAGTCAGTCAGAAGCCGCTGCGGTTCTTAACCTTTACAAACTTACGATTGAGAAGAAACGACTGCACCAGGAATTGCAAAACCTGGAGATTCGACGGCAGCAAATTGGCGATCGCCTGATCCGACTTGACCAGCAGGTCGCTCAGATTGAATCCGCTATTGAAACGCTGAGAAACGATGAGCTTCAGGGCGAAGCATCCCTGCTTTCAGGCATGGAAACCAGCGCCACAACTGCCTCTGCTACGATCCCATCTGACTGTTTCAGTACCTTCACATTGGAATATTGATGCAGCATTTTTCACGCTGGTGAGCTACACAGGGTGTGTGGGCATCGTCCCCATTCCCCCTGTTTTAACCAAAAAATCGGCGCGATTTAGTCAAAAGTCCAGTTAATTTCGGTGGTTATTGCTATACCGCACTCTGGCCCCTGCCCACTGGAGTTTCTCGCGCAGAGTCTGGTAGTAGGAGTAATTCTCCTGCAAAATCACGAAGTTTGCCTCATACTCTGCCATGCGAATATCCACTCGCTGCCCCGGGTAGATTGTAGTGGCCAGCACCCCGTCCATCCACAGTTTGGTGGTCAACTCTCGATCTTCCAGCGGCCAGATGCTGACCACGCAACCGGGCGGCAGCACAATGGGACGGCTGGAGAGGCTGAGTGGACAGATGGGGGTGACGGTAATCGCATTCATGCCGGGATGGATAATCGGCCCATTGGCGGCCACCGTGTAGCAGGTTGATCCGGTGGGGGTTGCCACGATCAAGCCGTCTCCGTGATATTGATCGACCACTTCACCGTCAATTTCCATCTCCAGAATGGAGGTGATCATGCGATCGGCGGAAGCGGGCTTGACGCACATTTCATTAAGGGCGAGGTAGCGATCGCTCATCGGTTCCTGATTTGAGCGATTTCCCTCGAAGGTCATGGCCTGGAGCATCATTCGCCGCTGCATGGCGAACCGATCGGTCTGGAGCCGTTCCCAAATTTTTTCTGTCTGGTCAAAGGTATCGGGAGACTCGGTGAGAAAGCCCAGATGGCCACCCGCATTGATAGCCAGAATCGGAATTCCCTCCGGAGCCAGGTGTCTTGCTGCCGTTAACGTTGTGCCGTCACCGCCGATCACCAGGGCCAGGTCGATGGGTTGCGAGACAGAGGCCAGAAATACCGGGTAAGGATTATCCTTAGGACCACTGGGGCCTTGAAGCACATGACAGCCGAGTGCCTCCAGTTGCTTGGCGCACTGCTCGGCCAGCCGTTGACTGAGGACGTTTCCAGATTTATGGGCAATGATGACTTGGTTTAACTGCACACTCCTATTGCATCATCTGCTACCTGATGCGCCACTCATGAAACATCAGCCAATCCGAAAAGCCTGATTTTGAGGCTTGAAATGCGGCTCAAAACCAGGCTTCTCAAGTTGACACGAAATGACAATTACCACTTCAGCAGATTGAATTGCTCCATATCTACCGTATCGCGGTTTCGATAGATGGAGAGCACGATCGCCAAACCAACAGCCGCCTCCGCTGCTGCAATGGTAATCACAAACACCGTGAACACCTGACCTTTAATCGCACTGGGGTCAAGAAAATTGGAGAAGGCCATCAGATTCAGGTTAACGGCATTCAGCAGCAGCTCGATCGACATAAGAACGCGGATTGCGTTGCGGCTGGTCACCAGGCCATAAATACCAATACAGAACAGTGCTGCCGCCAGAATCAAAAAGTACTGAAGTTGCATGGTTCTTGTTTGATGGGGGTCAAATTTACTGTGTAGCAATCCTATTTTGATTTGTGAGAGGGATGCAGGAGTTATTCCCCCTTGAGGGGGCAGGGGGTGTGACCCTGCGCGGAGTCACTGCCCCCACCTCCCCTTCTCACAAACGATTTAAGATCGCTCGCTATATCCAACGACGGATTTACCGACCGGAGGTCAACTCACGAGGGCGCTCAGGTAAAGTCAGCACTGTGTCACCCGACTCATCAAGCTCATCAGGGAGGTACTCACGCCGTGCCAGAACGATCGCCCCAATCAGCGCCATCAGCAGCAGCACTGAAGCCAGCTCAAAGGGTAACAGGAAGTCGGTAAAGAAATGCTTACCGATAACGACCATCGCCTCATCTCCGGCGATCGGTTCAGAAGAGAGAGACCAGGGCGTCGCCAGCACCATTGTGCTCAGGAGTGCAAAGATACCCAGGCAAACTACACCCGTTGCCACCCTGCTCAGCCATGCGTTCTGCACCGGGGTGAAATCCTGCCGCTTGTTCACCAGCATGATCCCGAACAAAATCAGCACATTCACAGCACCGACATAAATCAGCACCTGCGCTGCCGCCACAAATCCTGCATTTAGCAGAATGTACAGCCCAGCAATGCTGGTAAAGGTCGCTCCCAGCAGGAAGGCTGAGTAAACAATGTTGTTGAGCAGCACAACACCCAGAGCGGAAGCCAGCATCATAAATGCCAGCACTCCGAATGAAACAATTTGAACCCCATCAGCTAGATTCACGGTCTTCAGTCTCCATCAAGTTACAGGGTTGGGAGGGTTGGGAGGGAGGAGGGGGAAGGGCGAGCCTGAAACCTAACACCTCACACCGGACACCTAATTCCCCTCACTTCGATTCCATGTCTTCCAGAATCTCTTCTGGAAGCTTCCCGGCACGACGAGACCCGGCGGGCAAATCGTGGGGTTCCATAACACCCTTCGGCAGGTAGGCCAGTTCTCGGAGCGGGGTGACCATCGGATCCTGGGTGACCTTGTAGGGTAGACGCCCCAGCGCCACGTTGTCGAAGTTGAGTTCGTGGCGATCGTAGGTGGCCAGTTCATACTCTTCAGTCATCGACAGACAGTTGGTGGGGCAGTACTCCACGCAGTTGCCGCAGAAGATACAAACTCCGAAGTCGATGCTGTAGTGGTTCAGCTTTTTCTTCTTCGTTTCCTTATTAAATTCCCAATCCACTACGGGCAGGTTGATCGGGCAAACGCGGACACACACTTCGCAGGCAATACACTTGTCGAATTCGAAGTGAATTCTGCCGCGAAAGCGCTCCGAGGGGATCAGCTTTTCGTAGGGATATTGCACCGTAATCGGGCGGCGCTGCATATGGTCGAAGGTTACCGATAGACCCTGACCGATATATTTTGCGGCCTGGACGGCCTCTTTGGTGTAGTCGCTAACTTGCTTCAGAAACTTAAGCATAGGACCAGGAGAGGGAGAAAGTTGAATTCGACAAAGCGAGATGACGGATACGAAGAGACTGTGCCCCAAGGTAGCGCTCTGCATCCTCCCAGGGAAGGAGACTTTAACCGCCAAAGGCAACGGGGAATGCCAGTTTCAAAGCAGCGGTCAGCAGCAGGTTTACGAGAGAAATCGGGAGCAAGAATTTCCAACCCAGGTCGAGCAACTGGTCAATCCGCACACGAGGCACAGTCCAGCGCAGCAGAATTGCCAGGAACACCAGCAAGTACGCCTTGAACACCGTCATCACAATTCCCAGTGTACCGGTCAGCACCTGGAGCCAGGGGGTCGTCTCACTGATGTTGAGCCAGCCTGCGATCATCTCCACGGGAATGGGGAAGCTCCATCCGCCCAGATACAGCACGGAGAACAGCAGGGAGGACAACACCAGATTGACATAGGAACCCAGGTAGAACAAACCAAACTTCATCCCGGCATATTCGGTCTGATAGCCAGCTACCAGTTCTTCCTCTGCTTCGGGCAGATCAAAGGGAAGACGTTCGCACTCGGCCAGCGCTGCAATCCAGAAAATGATGAAGCCGATGGGTTGCCGCCAAACGTTCCAGCCCAGAATGCCATAGTCCGCCTGCTGGTTCACGATATCAATTGTGCTGAGGGAGTTTGACATCATCGCTACCGCCAGAACCGACAGCGCCAGCGGAAGCTCATAGCTGATTGACTGGGCTGCGGCACGAAGCCCGCCCAAAAGCGCGTATTTGTTGTTTGAGGCATATCCAGACATCAACAGGCCAATCGGAGCGATGCTGGATAGGGCGATCCACAGAAAGATACCGACGTTCAGGTCAGTAATCATCAAGTTCTGACCGAACGGCACAATCAGGAAGGACAGAAACACTGGAATTACCACCACGGCAGGGCCGAGGGTAAAGAGCCAGGGGTCTGATTTGGCGGGAATAATGTCTTCTTTGACCAGGAGCTTGAGGCCGTCTGCGACGGGAATCATCATACCCAGCGGGCCAGCAAATTCAGGGCCAATCCGCTGTTGAGCAGCGGCGGAGATCTTTCGCTCCAGCCAGGTAGTCACCAGCACACCAACGGTGGCAGCGATGAGCACCAGCAGCATCGGCAGAGGTAACCATAACACCTTGGCCACCCCGGCTGAGAGGCCAAGATCCGTGAGGAGCTTGATAAAACTTCCTTGAAGATCGATTCCTGGGGTCATGTTCCCGTTACCAGTGAAAAAGCAGGGATGGTCATTATTTATTTGGGATCAGCGACCCAGCAGACATTGCAGGGTTTAAGCAGACAGACTTGACGAAAGGGAAGCCTAACAGTGATGGTACTGAGAATTTTCCTGCTGAACCCACTGTTAAGTATAAGCCCTGAAGCTGCACCCCATAGCTATAACAAGTTCCTGGGATGAGTATAAGTACAGTTCAACATTTCATTCGAGGGGGCAATACCAACGACAGGGACGTGTAAGTCGGGAAGAGTTCGCCGACTTACACGTCCTGGAGGTACAGTTTTATGTGGATTGATACGCAGCAAACTGATCAATCGCTATATTGAGAGCAATTTCTCTGTTCAACTCCTGCCTCCCCACTCTGTAGTGTTGACCGATGCACATCCCCCAGTTTCCTGAGAGCAATCATCCCCTGGTGCGATCGCTGAACCACTACAGCGATCAGGAGTTGCTGACGTTATTCCAGCGGCACCCGGACGCCGGACAGTACTTCACCGCCATCTTCAGCCGCTACAGTCCCCTGGTTTACAAGCTGATTCGACACTCGGCGCGATCGCCCATCCATGCCGACTACCTGTTCGGGATTACCTGGCGACACATTTTCTTCGAATTGAACGGGTTGGATGTCAGTGCAATGGAAGGCGAGAACACGCTACAGTCCTGGTTGCTGAACATGACGGCGCTCTGTATCAACAGTGCTGAGTTGCCCCCGGTGGAATCGATTCAGTATTCGTTGCAGGACGCCCCACCACCCCTCTGGTGCTATGTTCAGCAGGCGCTCGACCAGCTTCAGCCCATCTATCGGCTGATGGTGGTCATGTCGCAAACGTTTAACTGGAACGAAACACGGATCTCGGCTTATCTCCAGGCGGAAGGGGACTACGTTTCCCCATCGAAAGTGAAAGCCCATCTGGAAGTGGCGTTTCAGCAACTCGAAGCCCTGCTTCCAGAAGACATCCGCACTATTTATCTCGATCACCGCAGCCTGCGCCCTGCCGAGTAAAAAATCAACCCATTATCGGGAGTGGAACGGTACTTAGGCGTTGTAAATAAACAACTTCACCCCCCTCAATCCCCCCTTACAAAGGAACCCCACCCCAGCCCTCCCCTTTGCAAGGGGAGGGCTGGGGTGGGGTGCATTCATTCCATGAGGTTATTTTTTTACAAGCCCTTATAGCGCTCTGCGCTCAGGCAAACCACAGATTTTCACGTGAAAATCTGTACTGCACCAGACTGAGAAACGCTATAGGATCGTGAACAAATAAACCTGTAATTATTTTTGAGAGAGGCGCGGCGAAGCCGCGCCTCTCTCAAAAATAGTTCGGGTTTATTTAATTCGCGATCCTTAGCGCCACTTCCGATAAGGGCTTTATGAGTTGGGTAGAACGAGGGAATTGTACGGAACCGGATTGGGCGATCGCCAGGTTAGATTAGCGGGCGAATGGGAGGTCAGGTACTTGTTTCCCTAGAAAGAGAAACGCTTCTCTGCCACCTATCCCAGCCTGTCGAACTTAAACCGATGCCATGTCTTTCTATCTTCCTGATGCTCAGCCAAGGGGCCAGTCTGGCGTTAAACGGGCGATCGCCACTTTCACTGCTTTGACCACTGCGATCGCCAGCAGTGTCACATTTTCCGGTGTTTGGGGAACCTCTGGTATTGCACCAGCTCAGGCTCAAGCCAATATTCCCGTCTCAGTTAACCCCGATCGTGCTGTCACCTTTTCTTGCTCAGAATCTGAAGCTGCCATTGCTCGAAAAAATCCGGTTCGAGTTGCGTTTGGCCAGAGTCGAATTTACATCGGTTACCAGCAGGTGACGAGCGACAACCAGAATCCGATTGTGGTGCGATTCGACAGTGGAAGACGAACCTGGTGTCGGACGGATTACGAGGTCAGTGGAGACGATGGTCGTGGCTATGGTCTGGCCTGGAACGGTGGATCAGTCCTCTATGCAGTATTTTCGGCAACGGGAACTCAGGGGACTGCCAGCCAGGACTATCGCCGATTTACCAGTCGCGGGTGGTTGCCCAGCTACGGCAGCGGGGGTGGCCCGAAAGTTGCGGTGATCGCCCGTCTCAATCCAGTAAACGGTACTCCCTATGCGGGTACCTTTGTCACTGCTCGTTTGAGCAACGGTCGCACCAACTCGCTGGTCGTGACGAACCTGAGGTGGACGGGCACCAGCCTGGTGGTAAATGCAAATTCCTGGTTTTCTCCCAGAAGGCGCGATCGCCAACCGATGAATTGCACAGGTTCCTCCCCCTTTCGCTACCGCATTGTATTTACGCCAAATTTGCAG
>CAZVXA010000206.1:0-6463 GCA_964630955.1 uncultured bacterium
TGGTTGCCTCTCCCGCTGTGCGGGAGAGGCAACCACACAACGCAGGTAAATTCATCGCTGGAAATCTCCTGAATTGAACTTGTTGGAAGTTGATCAAAATTAAACCTGGATTGTTTGCTTCGATTGCCGCTGGTATGGCTGAGCAATTCAAACAATCATCAAACCGGGATGGTTCGACTCCGCTCATGGGTTGAAATAGAGGATTGGCTGCTGAATGGAGTGATTTCTGTAGCGATCGTCCCTCAGGCTCCTTTTCTGAACCCATCTTGCTCCACTCTGCAATCCTTTAGGAACTCTCGCATGACCCCTTCCCGTAAACGGCTTCCTTCCTCTGTCGTTGTTCCCAAGACTACCCTCGGCCAGACCACGCAACTGCTCGGCCAATTGCCCGAAAAAAGTAAAGACACCCTGACGCTGCGAGAGGCGATCGCCCAGCTTGAAGCTCCCGTTACGGCGGCTCTGGCGAAGGGGTACGACTATGATGAACTGGCAGATCTGTTAACCCAGGATGGCATTGAGATCTCAACGACATCACTGAAATACCACCTGACGGCACTAAAGCGGAAACAGGGGGGCGATCAGCGCACGAAGCGAGGGGGTAGCCGCAAAGCCAGCGGAACCAGAAGTATTACGCTAGTTCGTAGCCCTGATATGTCCCTGGCTGCAAAGCAGGAAGTCGAGGATGTGATTGCTTACCTGCTGGAAGAATCGCCTCCACAGCCGAAAAGCCCCTCTGCAACTGCAAGATCCTCCGCGAAGGCAACTGCTACTCAGGGGAAATCAGCATTGCGAAAACGCAAATAGATTTTATCGAGAATTGCTTTGTGGCACGGCTCACCCCGCCACAAAGCAATTCCCAAACCACAGAACCTTATCGCGTTTCTCAGTCTGGTGCAGTACAGATTTTCATGTAAGAGCCGCGCGGAGCGCGGTTCTTACATGAAAATCTGTGGTTTGCCTGAGCGCGGAGTGCTATGTACGTTTTAGAAAAATCGGCGCGATTGAGTCAAAGATCCAGATGTAACTGAACATTGCGGAATCTTACCCAGTGTATGAAATCTCTTGCCGAAGGGTGAATCCCCCTGCATAATGGGGGGTCACTTCTCTATATGACTGGGGCGACCACCGCCGAGGCAGATCTATGAGCTACCGACCCATTATTCTCGGCATTGTGGGTGACAGTGCCGCTGGAAAGACCACCTTAACGCGAGGCATCGCTCAAATTCTAGGCGAGGAGAATGTCACCGTCATCTGTACCGACGACTACCATCGGTACGATCGCGCTCAGCGAGCAGAACTGGGAATCTCTGCGCTCCACCCCGATTGCAACTACCTGGACATTATTCAGCAACACCTGTCGCTCCTGCGCACCGGGCAACCCATCCTCAAACCCATCTATAACCACAATACGGGCACTTTTGACCCACCGGAATACATCAAACCCAGCAAGTTCGTCATCGTTGAAGGGCTGCTGGGGTATTCCACCCGTGCCATGCGAGACAGCTACGATGTCAAAGTCTATCTCGCCCCTCCGGAGGATCTGCGGGTTACCTGGAAGATCAAACGCGACACCCGCAAACGTGGCTACACTGAGGACCAGGTGCTACTAGAACTGAAAAAACGGGAACCCGATTCGGAGGCATTCATCCGTCCCCAACGGCAGTGGGCTGATGTCGTCGTCAGCTTCTACCCGTCGAACAACACTGCAAAACGGGATGATTTACTGCTGAATGTGCGCCTGGTGCTGCGTCCTACCCTTCCTCACCCCGACCTGGAGACAGTTTTTCTCAACCCCGCAAACGGCCACCTTTCCTCCGCATTACGCCTGGATCTGGATCGAGACATGGGAAAACCAGTGGATGTGCTGGAAGTGGATGGTCATGCCACCGCAGAGCAGGTGAAGGAATTGGAGCACATCATGTGCAATGAAGTCCCTTACCTGGGCAAATTTTGCAGTCTAGAGGGCAACACCGATATTGGCAAGCTGGTTGGCACTACCGGGGAAATTCTCCAGAGCTACCCCCTGGCACTTACCCAACTTCTCATCACCTACCATATGCTGAAGGCCGCAAACGTTGTTTAAGCCTGTTTCTAACAAGCGGTAAATAAAAGTGGCGCGGTGCCGAGCACTGCGCCACTTTTATTTACCGCTTTGGTTTATCGCGTCGCCTAGCCAAAGATCGTGCTGGTGATGGTCGTCGCCTGGACGTCCTTCAGAGTTGCCAACAGATCATTGGTAGCAGTGATGCTGATCAGCGTGTCACTTGCACTTTGGGCGATAGTCAGACTACCAAACGTGAGGTTTCCGGTGAGAGAGATGCGATCGCTGCTACCAAAACCAAAGATGGTGGCCGCCCCTGCACCTGCCCCCAGCGTGAACCGATCCTGGCCGCTACCCACGTAAATGGTGTCGTTGCCAGTGGACACGATCCGGTTATTGCCTTCACCGGCGAAGATCGTGTTCGTTCCACCACCCAGGCTGATGAAGTCGTTACCGGCTCCAGCATACAGCAGGTCATCGCCTGCGCCTGCCAGAACCGTGTTATTACCCTCTCCGGCAAAGATCATGTTGTTGCCGCCGCTGGCGTTGATGTAATCATCACCTGCACCGACATAAATCATGTCGTTACCCGCTGCGTTGGTGTCAGTTCCAGCGCCCACCGTTACGATATTCCGACCTTCGCCAGCAAAGACGACATTATTGCCACCCAGCATGCTGATGATGTCATTGCCCGCGCCAGCATAGATCTTGCTGTTACCGCGTCCGGTGGAGATCCGGTTGTTCCCCTCGGCGGCGTAGATGGTGTGATCCCCGTCGTCGGTGCTAATCACATCATTACCCCGTCCGGCAAATACCGTGCTGTTCCCCTTACCCAGGTAAACACGATTATCGCCCTCTCCGGCGTACACCTTGTCGTTGCCGCCGCCCCCAATAAAGGCATTGGCTTTTTCATCTCCATTCAGGATGTCATCGCCAGCAGTGCCTGTTTTGGCAGAGGAATCACCAAGTTCACCAAACAGTGTGAAGTACATCTGCTTGTACATATCGGTGTTGTCCACCGTGCTGAGCAGGCGATCGGCGTTCATCCCGAAGGTTTTGGCAACGATGCTGCCGGGGAAATCAGGGGTTCCCACCCAGCCCACACCAAAGTTACCCATCGGCCCATCCTGGCTGGGTTGTGCCGGGATCGCTGTCCAGGGAGCCAATCTGCCGTTCACGCCATCCAGGGGGTTTTGGTTGGGGTTGGGGGAGACGGAGGTGGGGTTAACGGGGATTCTGGGGGCAGTGGAAAGGGGAGTGGAAGGGAATGCAGGGGCAAAGGGAGTGGGTTGCCACACCTGCAAACCGCCTGCCTCACTGTCCGCCGCCGTCAGCACCATCGTGTTGGGGTTGGTCTCGCGGACAAAATCCTGCGCTACCCCGATCGCCCGGTCAGCCCGCAGTGCGGCTTGAATTCCGGCAGAGGCATTGTTGGAATTGGGGAAGTTGTCGGTTCCTTCCTCTTCCAGGGCGACAAAGAACCCATTGGGAGCATTACCCACTGCTACCAGGGCTGCCTGGAGCATCTCGCCAACTTCTGGAGGATTGGGATTATTGAGCTGACCATAGGGCTGCAATCCCCGTGCTGCCAGATTCTCTTCCGTGGCGGTGTTGTAGGTGTCTTCCCAGGCAAACACCCCCAGGATCTTCTCCCCAGCGCGAACCGAGGCCAGCTCATCACGGGTATAGATCACCCGGTAGCCCAACCGCTGCGCTTCCTCAATCAGGTTCAGTCCGTCCGTCCGAGCACCCGCCCCAAAGCGACCCGTCACACCCATGGGCAACATCCAGCGCTCACCGCCGCCCATGATCACCTGAGCACCCGATTCCATAATGTGCTGGCGAGTGATCTCGTTATGGTCTCCCCGGTTGGTGACCTCAGCGGCAAAGGCACCCGAACCCGGCTCACTGATGCGACCGGAGTTGATCATGACGACCGCCCGACCGCGATCGCGCGCCTCCTCCAGAAGCGTGCTGCCCACCTTACCGGAGAACGGGGTTACCCGGCTACCGTCTGCATTCAGACCGTAGGAATCCTGGAACACCTTCACACCATGGGCATGAACCACACCACTACCATCGGAAGTACCTGTCAGTTGATCGGTCAGGTGCCCCAGGTACACACCAGAGTTGGTCATCCGATCCCAGTTCAACCGACCGTCCGGCCCAACGCTGGTGAAACGAGCGGCTCCCATCAAGGAAGGACTATGGCCGTCTGGGTGGATGAAGATCACATTGCCTTTAGAGGCAGTCGCGCGCGGTGGTGGGGCAATATCAGCGACCCGTGCCCCCAGATCCACTCCAAACAGCGTCCGGTACATGGCGCGGTAGATATCGGTGTTGTCCACTGTCGTAGGCAGGGTGTCTGCATTGAGGCCCTGTGCCTTTGTGACAATTGACCCGGCAAAGTCGGGTGTCCCTACCCAGCCGATCCCAAAGTTGAAGGAGTTGCCGCTGGCGTCAGGAGCAGACGTGAAGGCGGTGGTTCCCAGCCCTGTACGGCCATCCATGGGGTTGTTGAACCCACCCGCAGGCTGTCCAGGAATGCTCGTCGGGTTGGCAGAAATCGTTCCCACATTGCCAGCAGCCAGCGGATCTCGCACCTGTAGACCACCCGCATCGCTGTCCGCAGCCGTGATCACCAGGGTATTTGAGTATCGGCTCTGGAAGTCCAGCGCCGCCCCGATCGCTTCATCCGTCCGGCGCAGTGCCTCCAGCATTCCAGAAGCGTTGTTGATATTGCCAAAGTTATCGGTTCCCTCTTCTTCCAGAATCGTCAGAGAACCGTTTCTGAAATTGGGGTTGCGCTCCATGATCACCTGCGCTGCCCGCAGCATCTCACCTATGGTGGGAGCGGTCGGCACATAAATCGGAGTGGAATTCGCGTTCAGATTTTCCTCAACGCCAGTCAGGTTGCGTCCGCCTACTCGGATGTTGTCGTTGAAGGTGTCTTCTGCTGCGAAGATACCCAGAACTTTGGTGATACTGGGGTTGGCTACCGCCGCGTTCAACTGCTCCTCGGTGTAGACCACCGTGTAGCCCAACTGCTGCGCCCGCTCGATCAGGTTGATGCTGGGGCGCTGGCTGACACCAGTCGAAATAGCGTCCAACTGAGCAGCGGTCGTCACGTAAGGCGCATCTGCGGGGGGTTGCGTTCCCACGGGCAGGTAGTTCACCAGACCACCCCCCAGGATCACATCTACCCCAGACTCCACTACCTGGCGGGTAATCTCGGCAAACTGTGCTCTCGGGAACACGCTAAATCCAGTCGCTCCTGCGGGCACATCTCGCTGGCCCACTCGTGCTACGAAAGCGCCAGTGCCGGGTTCAGCGATCACACCAGAGTTGATCAGCGCGGTTACTTTGTTCGCAGCCACTGCTTCCTGCACAATGGTCTGATTTCTACCCGAAAGCGCCACCAGATCTGTTTCAACAGCCCGTCCATTGGCATCAAACAAAGTACTACCACTGGCGTCTCTGGCCTGCTCAAACCCAAACGACTCCG
The DNA here is from genome assembly GCA_964630955.1 of uncultured bacterium. Taxonomy (GTDB): domain Bacteria; phylum Cyanobacteriota; class Cyanobacteriia; order Elainellales; family Elainellaceae; genus CAZVXA01. The sequence continues at coordinate 5,547 of CAZVXA010000206.1, forward strand.
AGTAAACTTTGACGCCTGTTGCATGGGTGACTGCGCCGCCGTTGGAGGTTCCAGTCAACTGGTCTTCCATGTGACCCACATAGACGCGGGCCTCTGCCATGCGATCCCAGTTCAGCCGTCCATCTGGCCCCTGGTCTACGAATCGAGCGAATGCAAAATGAGCCGGACTGGTGCCGTCGGGGTGAATGAAAATAACGTGATTTCCAGTCGTTCCTGTCATTAGAAAACCTCTAGCTTGTGAATCTTTTCTATACGTTTGTGAGAACGTCATTTTGAATGCAGCAAAAATCAGGTGAGCGATCGCAGATGCTCACCGTGCTGCAAAAAACATAGGAAAGCCAGCCACTCGTAAACCAGTGACTAAGCATTGGAGCCTTACAGCGTTCTTCCCGCTGGCGAAGTACCGGGGGTGGCAGGACGGTGTCCCCACAGGGATGGAACCCTGAACCCCTCATGCACTTACCTTATTTGCCTGAAAAAGGCTGTAATCTCACCGAAAGGGCAAGCAGCTAAAAGCCACTGCACGCCTAGAGACAGGCAAGGAATGTCCCCATGAACAGCAGATGAATGAAATGCTACTGAAGAAAGAAGGTGACCGAGGCCAGACTCCAATCCCAAAAATCTACTTGAATCTCCACCCATCGGGCAGGATAGCCTTAGCCTATCACTGCGTATTCATAAAAGTTATGTAAGGTAGAATACGTGTCCTGTTAAGTTTTTATGAACTTGCGACAGGAAAATGGGGCGATCGCGCCCTGTCATACGGTTGATGCAATTCAGGAGATTCAATTGTTGTTCTGGATGCGACCGTTAACTGCTTTATACGAGAGGTGGGGGGGGGGGGGGCCCCCCCCCCCCCCACAAGACTGTTTAGATTGATTTGGAAACCGCCCGGCCCCACACAGCGGCCGGATGGC
>CAZVXA010000206.1:6473-11929 GCA_964630955.1 uncultured bacterium
TATTTTGTTCTTTTATTTTTTTTTTTTTTTTTTCTACTTTTATTTTTTTTCCACGCTTGGGGGGTTGCCACCGCCCCCCCCCCCACCTCTCATCAGTTTTTCGCTTGATTGCTACCGCGCCTGCGCCATCAGAGCGGCAGTTGCAAGCGGATTCACCGCCATCCAGCCTTCTCCTGTCAGCACCTGGGTTTCAAAGTGCAGATGAGGCCCTGTGGAGTTGCCAGTGCTGCCGACCCAGCCGATTACCGTTCCGGCTTTGACTTCTGTTCCAGGACGGACAGCCATCCCTGACAGGTGGGCGTAGAGATTACGGCGACCTGCACCCTCGATCACCACCGTCAGACCGTAGCCGCTGATGTTATCCGCAGCGACGACCCGTCCAGAAGTGGCGGCGAGAACCGGAGTACCCATCGGTGCGGCAAGGTCGATGCCTTTGTGGAAACGGCGATCGCCCGAAATAGGGTGAACACGCCAGCCAAAGCCAGATGTGAGTGGGGCAGCAAAGGGCAACGGATAGGTCATGCCTGCCCACTGGAGCGGTGTAATATTCTCCAGCGTGGCTGTTGCACCGTCACAGTCTACGAGGGCGGCGATCGATTGGTCAGAGGGTGTCTGACTGACCTCAGCAGCAGTGGCCAGGGGGACAGGATTGCTAATGAGGCGGGGCACTGATGGTAGGGAGGTCTGGGCCAGAGTAGGCAATTCTGGCAGAGGAGGGAGGGTGGTGACGGCAGTTGAAGTGGTGGCAACCTTGAGGGAAGGCAGTTGCTGGCCGATGTCTGCCAGCAATTCTGTTTCTTTGCGATCTGTTTGTTTGCGGTCTAAGGTTGCCGCTGTTTCACCCTTTTGAATCTGCTGCCGATCCAGATTTCCCATAGAACCATCGCTGATTGCGACGGCTGGCAGGGAGTCGGTGTCAGCAGGTGGATTTGCTGCCTGGAATGGCTCCAGTTCCAGCGCCTGCATAAATTTCAGCAGCGAATTGGCACGGCCAGCGCTCAACTTGGGCTGTTTCTTCAGCGACAGATTGGACAAGTCGGTGTCGGACTCCTCCAGGGGCACTGTGGAAACGACAGGTCTGGGGGTTGTCTTTGGGGCTGGCAGATTCGCTGTACAGGCACTTCTAAAGAAACGACTGCCGTCTGGAAGTGAAATACGGTGGGTGGGAATGATATCTGGATCTGGGGCGGTTGCAACCTCAGGGGTAGGCGTTGCATTCGCAGCAGTTTTTTCCTGAGTGGAAGATTGTTTGGCGATCGCCAGTTGCTCTAACCCCGATGCCTCACCCTCTGAAGCGGGTGGTGTCTGCTGCGCCGTTGTTTCGCCCTCTGGTTGCGCTACAGCGGCGGCAGCGGCTTCTGCCTGATCTTCGCCTTGCGCTGCAACGGCTGCTTCTGGAGGAGTGGGTGCAGGTGCTGAGGGAGATGGCGGTGTAGCGGCGGATGGAGGAGCAGGTTGCAGTTGTGGGGTTGCTGCTGGAGTGGATTGAGCCGTTGCTGGTGCGGAGGATTCCCCGGTCACCGTCTGGCCGTCCGGGGTAGAGGGCTGGGAAGTTTTAGCTTGTTTCTGTAGAGAATCTATCCCGCCTTCAGCCTGAACCTGAGTGATTTCAGAATCAGTATCGGAAGTCGCCTGTCCAGGAACGGTTGCTGCGTCGGGCACAGTGCTGGTCGTTGCGGGCGTGGGCTTTGCTGGTTTGGCGGCTTCTGCGGCATCGGTCGCCAGGGCGTAGACATCCAGCAGGGTGGAGGTCATGATAGCCACGGTGAGCGATCGCCCCAGGGGTTTTATCAGGGATTTCATGAGCAGCAGCGGGTAGATCAGTCAGATAAATTGATGAAAATCCTTTCGCCAATCCATCTACCATTGCATCCGATCCGGATCTTTCTGAAACCCTGATAAGAATCTTTTGAAGCCCTTAGCAATGATCCCGGTTCTGCAAAGCTTCTGTGAAATTACGGAGATTCCTCCTCCTGAAGATTGCGTCGCCAGTCGGCCCGCACCAGTCGGATGTCTTCATAGGAAAATGCTTCGCCCAGATGCTCACGGATCGTTTTGAGGGAGAAATCGCCAACGGTTTCGATGGCTGACTCGATCTGCGATCGCAGTTCAGGGGGAACCAGGGAATCCAGGTTGATCGTCTGTTTGGCTTCGATCAGGGTTTCTAGATGGTTGTAGATCGTGCTCAGGCTACAAGACCGCTGTTCAGCAATTTCCTGGGGAGAGAGGCCCTGCTGGTGGAGGTGGAGGGTTTGCAGGTAGGTGGGGGAGGGAGTGGGTGGATGGGTGGATGGGTGGATGGGTGGATGGGTAGAGACGTTTCGCGGAACATCTGTACGACGGAGGGGGATGCCGCGTTCTTCGCAAAAAGCGCGAATTTCGGTGGTGAAGCGATCGCCGTATTGTTCCAGTTTGCGGCTACCGACGCCAGAGATGACGCCAAATTCGTCGAGGTTTTGCGGCTGTTTCTGAGCCATCTGGCGCAGAGTGGCGTCGGAGAAGACGATGTAGGGGGGGACAGATTGTTCGTCGGCAATGGTTTTGCGCAGTTTTTTGAGGCGATCGTACAGTTTTTCGACTTCGGCAGTAGGACGGGCATCCGCTTCAGCCGATTGCGTGACGCGATCAGGCATGACGATCTCCACCTTGCGCTGGCTACGCATCACTTCCCAACTGAGGGAGTTCAGTTTGAGGATGGAGTAGCCGTCGGTGGTTTCGTCTAACAGGCCCTGGTGCAGGAGCGATCGCCCCAGGATTTTCCACTGCTCTGCACTGCGATCTTTGCCAATGCCGTAGGTGGAGAGCTGATCGTGGCGGTTTTGCATGACTTTCTGGTTTTTGGAACCGCGTAGTACGTCAATCACATGCCCCATGCCAAATCGCTCTTTGGTGCGGGCGATGCAGGAGAGAAATTTTTGTGCTTCGATCGTCCAGTCCTGGACGGGCTGTGGCTGGAGACAGTTGTCACAGTTGCCGCAGTTGCCCTCAAAGGTTTCACCAAAATAGGCGAGCTGAATACGGCGACGACAGTCGGTTCCTTCGACGTAATCGATCACCTGACGGAGCTGCTGGCGGGCGATTCGCTGTTCATCTTCCAGTGGATCGCCTGTACTCGGATCCACTTTCTGAGCGATTAGAAAATCAATGGTTTTGACATCTCCGTAACTGAAGAACACCGTACATCGAGCAGGCTCGCCGTCTCGTCCCGCACGACCAGATTCTTGATAGTAACTTTCAAGGTTGCGAGGTAGATCATAATGCACCACAAACCGTACATCGGGTTTGTTGATTCCCATTCCAAAAGCAATCGTCGCTACCATTATTCGCACATCATCACGGATGAAGCGGGTCTGGTTCTGCGATCGCGTCTTGTCATCCAACCCGGCATGGTACGGCAATACTGAAATGCCGTCCTGCTGGAGCCGGAAGGTCAATTCATCGACTTTCTTGCGGCTGAGGCAGTAGATGATCCCGGAGCCTTCCGTTTGCCGGATTTGCTTCAGCAACTCGTAATAAGTATTCTTTTGTTTAGGGAGTACTTCGTAGTAGAGATTCTGCCGATTGAAGCTGGCGATGTGGATGTGGGGCGATCGCAGTTCCAACTGTTCCAGAATATCGTCCTGCACCCGCCTGGTGGCCGTCGCCGTCAGCGCCATCATCGGCACCTCTGGATACCGCTGCCGCAGTGTTCTCAACTGGCGATACTCTGGCCGAAAGTCATGCCCCCACTCGGAAACACAGTGGGCCTCGTCTACGGCAAATCCTGCAATCCCCACATGCTCTTCAACTACATCCAGAAACGGCAGAAACTTCTCGCCCAGCAGCCGCTCCGGTGCTACATACAGCAGTTTAATTTGCCCCTGCAATACGGCAGTCTCCCGCTGGCGCGTCTCCACAATGCCCAGACTGCTGTTGAGGAACGTCGCCCCAATCCCGTTGTCCTGGAGCGCCTGCACCTGGTCCTGCATCAGGGCGATCAGCGGCGACACCACCACGGTGACTCCCGGTTTCAGCAACGCCGGAAGCTGATAGCAGAGGGATTTGCCGCCACCCGTCGGCATGATAACGAGGAGATCCTGGTTGGCGATCGCCGACGCTACAATCTGCGACTGCCCCGGACGAAAGCGATCGTACCCAAAGTAGTGCTTGAGGGCGTGTTCCAGGGAAAGGAAGTCGGAGGCGGTGGACGGCGTAGGGATGAACATGGATAGAGGGTGAGGATGCACTGGTATTCAGGGTTCCCAGTTTTCCTGAAGGGATACGGTAACTCGATGATTTTAAGGCACGATCACCGGAAATGATACCAGTACGATTGTACCCGGCTTGGGGCACAGTGTTGAGGGAGCGATCGGGGTTAAAAGGTAGCTCCCTGAGTGGAGTCGAAAGGAGCGGGTAGCGAAAAATGTAAAGGAAGAATGCTTTTATCTGACGGATTGCCTGTGAATCTGCCTTCGACTCCGCTCAGGCAGATGGGAGGAGCTTGGGAAGTTTTTTGTGGGCAGGGGTGCTCCTGAGCATTGCCTTTGCTCTACAGCGCTGTGCAAGCGCTGTAAGTAAATGGGCGTGGAAAAAGTCGAAACCCCGAAAGCTGTTCCACTCCCGCTGCGGGAGTGGAACAGCTTTCGGGGTTTCAAGCTGAATCGGGCCTACCTATTTAGCAATAATATTTGTACGATTTGGTGCCATTTCACCATTTATTGTTTTGAATAAGCTATGATTATTAGAGACAAGGCTTGCTGAAGATTTCCCATAAGCTACATCAAACCGTAAGGGAATACCCTCAAGCAATCTAAAAGTTGCAACAGCCAATCTAAACAGCCAATCTAAAAATTACTTACAGCGATGGTACTGAATTAATTCTGGCTGAAGTTCAAGCCAGTATCCACCGCGATGAGGTTCAGGCAATTGATGTTCTTGTGGTAGTTGACTGTACAGTCGATGATGGAGGGAGGATTAGCGACTTTGCAATTGAGTCGGTTATGTATTCGTTAGACCATCCTCCACGAGGATAGTGACTCTATCTCATTCTGGGAGCAGTTTTTACCTTTCTTATCATGCTGATTTTACAGCGCTTTGACTGAGACAAAAGCTTTGTACCACACGCCCTTGCAAAGCGCTGTAACTGTGATTCTTGTTGGCTAGATTTAATGTGAAGCGGCACTCTTGTGGAATTCGTTGGGCAACAACCGTAGCGCATTATCCACTAAGACTGCGATGTGCTGCTGCTAACGCATCTAAAATAATAGACTTTACAGCCCTTTTCGTCCTGGTGAGGTATGGGGGCACTGCCCCCATACCTCACCAACATGAAAAACGCTGTATCAGAAACTGCTTTGTTACGAAGCCACGCCATAAAGAAATTTCCAAACCACAAAGCCCTATTTCCTTCTTAAGTCTAATATACAGCTTTAGAGAGAATTGCTATAAGGATGTTAGTCAGTTTGCAGAGTACTATA
>CAZVXA010000207.1:0-11898 GCA_964630955.1 uncultured bacterium
GCCCCCCCCCCGCCTCTCTCAAAAACAATTACAGGTTAATTTGTTCACGATCCTACGTTCTACAACATGGGGGTGAAGGGGCACACCCCCTGACCCCCTCAAGGGGGAATCACCCCTTCACCCCTTGCAAAACTTTTGTTTTGCTGCACTAGACCGAGAACTGCTACACCTGGATTTCTCAACCCCCAGACATTCGATCCCCGGCCTTTGCAACAATACTTAACATATGCTTATTGAGAATTATTCTAAACTAGCTTTTGTTCCCGCTTATTGAGAAATAGACTCAATAAGCGGGATTGGATGTTACCTGCAACCGCAAGCACTTGTGCAATCGCCCCTTGAATCGGTCCTGACATTCGGCCATGAGGTTTTGCACTGACTACTATGCTGTCAATGTGATGCTCCTAAGCCCCCTGAACCCTGAAACCCACCCACAATGTCCCAAATCTCCAACGCCCTCTGGCTCAACGTCAGTCCTCCCCTGCAAAGGTTCGATCGCCCCTTGCTAAAAGCGATCGCCCAACACACGCCAATTGCCCAATGGGTCTACTCCCAAACCCCAGATGAACCAGCTTCGCTGGAGGTGGCACTGGTGTTGCTGCACGACTACCTGAAACAGCATAATCGTCCAATCCATTTACTGGGCCACAGCACGGGGGGACTGTTGGGCCTGCTGTATGCGCAGCGATATCCAGACAGAGTGCGAACACTGACGTTACTTGCGGTGGGCGTCAATCCTACAGTTGACTGGCAGGCGCACTACTATACGCAGCGGCGATTTCTGCCCTGTGACCAGCGAACACTTCTGCGGCAGATGGTGTATGGGTTGCTGGGCTGCCCTGCCAGAGATATGACAGAGACGCTGATACAGCTTCTCCAACAGGATTTGTATCACTCCCTTTCACCCCATCATCTGGGGCGATCCCTTAGCCTATCACCCATCTCCGTCAAGATCCCACTTCTGGTCTGCGGTAGCATGGATGATATTGTGATTGATCCCAATCAAATTCAGAGATGGCAGGATCATTTTCAACATACAAGTTCTCGTCTCTGGCTTTGTTCAGGCGGGCGATATTTCTTTCATTACTTCCATCCACAAAATGTTGTCGAACAGATCACCCAATTCTGGGATGAAACATCCTGCTCGAAAAACACACCTTTAATGAATCAGCAGTCGCACCAGGCATCCATAAGGAGGAATATATGGCGGTAAGCATCCATACCTTTCAAACTCCATCAACTCGTCTGCAAAGCTTACATTCATCAAGATCTTTTCGCAGCAAAGATCTGCTGCCACTGCAACCAGAGCGGCTGTGGCGCATTGAAGCGGGGGTGGTGCGATCGCTCACCTGGGACACAGAGGGAAAAACCACCACGTTGGGTTTCTGGGGCAAAGGAGATGTCGTCGGGCAACCACTCTCCCGGATTAAACCGTATCAGGTTGAGTGCTTAACTGCTGTGCAGGTGCATGAGATTCTACCGGAGGACAAGTGCCTGAACACGGCACTGCTGACTCACGCCTGGAAGAGTGAAGAACTGCTCAGTATTCTTCATCACTCTTCTGTAGTAGAACAGTTGCTACAGTTATTGAAATGGCTGGCCTATCAATTTGGGCATCCCACCCCCTATGGTGTCCTGCTCAATCTTGGTCTCACCCACCAAGATTTTGCAGATACCCTGGGCGTGGCCCGAATCACAGTGACCCGCCTGTTCAATCAATTGGAGCGGGAAGGTAAAATTCAGCGGTTTCCCCGAGTTCCCGTGACCCCTTTCTATCAGCAGTTAGAGAAGTTATCCCGTCAGAGCTTGATTGTAAAAACAGCGTAAGTCGGTAGGCGCAATTAAGCTTTTGGGGTTTTGCTTTTTCCACACCTACAGCGCTTTGCACTGAGATAGAACCAAAGTTTTTGTTGAGAGCCGCGCGGAGCGCGGCTCTCAACAAAAACTTTGTACCACACGCACTTGCAAAGTGCTGTATAGCAATCCTATTTTGATTTGTGAGAGGGGTGTGGGGGTGGAACCCCTGCGCGGGGGCACCACCCCCACACCCCCTTCTCACAACCGATTTAGGACTGCTATACTGACTGACTGGTGTTTTGACTGTTTTCCCTATAAAGAGTAGTCCTTCCAAATGTGTTGATCTGTCACGTTCACAACTCAATCGCTTAATAGTCTTTAAGTTATCTTAACCTGTTACGCATTTAACCCAGTCCTTTGAGACGATCTGTGAATAAAGGGGAGTGGGGAAGGATCTGCTCAAGGATAGAGATAACCCCATGAAAGACAACCCAGATAGGCTATGAGTACAGATAAACTACGGAGGATGCTCGATCAATTGATTTGCAGGGACACTTTAGAAACAGAAGGTAGCAAATGTGCTCACTGTTGTCAATGTACGCCCGATGCGATCGAAGTTTACGAATGGATGACTTAGGAGGAACCAATGCTTTCACAAGCAATGACCGCACGTTTAAATGAACAAATCAACCTGGAAATGTTTTCTTCTCACCTGTATTTGCAGATGAGTTCCTGGTGCGCCTACAAAGCACTGGACGGCTGCGCAACATTTCTTAATCAGCACGCCGCCGAAGAAATGACGCACATGCACCGCTTAATTAATTACCTCCAGGAAACAGGAGCACTCGCTATTCTGGGCCGCATGGAAGCACCCCCTGCCGAGTTTGATTCGTTACAGGAGTTGTTTGAAAAAATCTATGCCCATGAACAGTTCATCACCAGCAAGATCAACGAACTCGTCCACCTGGCCACCACCGAGTCTGACTACTCTACCGTGCAGTTTCTCCAGTGGTATGTTGCCGAACAGCACCAGGAGGAGTTCCTGTTCAAGGGTATTCTCGACAAAATTCAATTAATCGGCACCAAAGGGCAGGGACTGTTCTTCATCGACCGGGAAATTGCGAATCTGGCCAACACGAAGGCGAAAGAAGCCACTTCGATGACTCAGGGCACAACTCCTCCCTGATCAATAACTCATCACCAGCCAAACTGACTCCAACCCTTGGGGCCGAATTAATTACTGGTAAATAAATTGCGTCGATTTTTTCTGAAACGCTGCCTGAGGCAGCGTTTCAGAAAAAATCGACGCTAAAATAAAATATGCCACGAAACGCTCTCGTAGAGAGCGTAAGTTAAGCAATGGTTGTTAGTGTGGGGCGCTTCGCGCCCCACACTAACAACCATCGGTTTATTTCCGCCATGTAGTACTACTAGTTCGCCAAGCGAACTTTGCCTGGTTGAAAAACTTTGCCTGGTTAGTGTGGCGTGCTTCGCACGCCACACTAACCAGGCAAAGTTTCTTTGGTGGACTACTACTTACTTTATAGTTTTTTTTGATATTACAAATCCGTCAGCAGCCTCGCTTTTCGGAGGACAAACGTCAGCACTGTTTCATCCCTGGAGATAATATCTGCTCTGGCCTCCATTCCAGCCTGAAGTCGGAACTGACGGTTGTTGCGAACCAGATAGGGCTGCTGGGGTTGAATGGTCACCTCGTAAGCAGTTCCTGGTTGAGTGATTGGCGTTGGAGGGGTGGAATCTGAAGCACTGCGCTGGGGGAAGGTGACATCGGGGGCGATCGCTTTCACGGTCCCCCTGAGCGTACCGTAGTCGGGATAGGGATAAGCGGAGACACGGAGATGCACGATTTGCCCGATGGCGACCTTACCGATATCCTGGGCGGCAACGCTGGCAACAACGACGAAGGGAATGTTAGCGGGGGCAATCTGGGCGATCGCTTCCCCGGCCCGCACCACCTGTCCCTGGTTGCGCAGGCTGACTTTGAGTATGACACCATCAGCACTGGCACGAATACTGCTGCGCTTCACGTCCAACTCAACCTGCTGGAGGCTGCTGCCATCACGGTCAATCTGGTTCTGGATCTGGACGTACCGTTGCAACAGTTCTTCGCGCGATCGCGCCAGGGTCGCCAGCGTCGAAGCGCCTCTAGCCTGCTCCTGGGCAATCCGCTCTTGAGCTGCGAGAATTCCAGCGCTGCTAGGATTCAGTGCGGCTCTGGCACGTTCCAGGCGGGCGGCAGCAGAGTGGTAGGCTTGCTGCTTCTCGCTGATCTGCAATTGGGCGATCGCACCTGTGTTCGCCAATTCCTGATAGCGATCGCGCTGCTCCTGAGCCAGCGTCAGGGCGGCTTGTGCTTCTGCAAATTCTGCCTGGGCAGTGATTTGTTGCTGCTGGTAGTCTCGCTCGATGCGGCTGAGTTCTGCCTGGGCAGCGGCAATGGTGCGATCGCGCAGGTTGGATTCCGCAACAATCTGAGCTTCCAGAGCACGGAGTTGGGCGCTAATTTGGGTTAATTCTGCGGCTCCCTGCAACAGACTATTTTGCAGTTCACTCTGGCGCGTTTGCAGTTGGGAGGTGTCGAGCTGAGCAATGATGTCCCCTTCGTGAACCACCTGGTTTTCCTGCACTCGCAGTTGGGAAACAGTGCCGTCTAAGCCTGATTGCACAATGCGCAAATCTCCCGTTGGTCGCACAATAGCATTGGCGCGAACGGTGACATTGTAGTGAATGGTGGCGGCCAGGGCGATCGCACTGGCAACTGCCCCCAGCAGAATTACTCCACCCAACCGCGCCCAGCGGCTGACTCCCGGCAGGAATTCATCGCTTCGTAATAGCGGTAGCTGTTCGGTATGAGATTCGTCTCGCATAAGCCACATGTCCATTAATGCACGTCCGATTGATAGGGCTTTCGCCTTAAAGCGAGATGCTTCGGGCGGTAAGGCGTAGCGTTCGACGTCGCACCTCACCGTCTTAAACCAGGGAGATTTCTACGAAAGAAATACCCGTCGTGTAGATGTCCCCCCCCGCTGCGCGGGGGAAAACATCCACACGACTCAGGTAATTTCATTACTAGAAATCTCCTATAGCGGTTCTTACTCAGGTGAGGTACGGGGGTGTGGGGGCGGTGCCCCCACACCTCCTGACCCCCTCAAGGGGGATCCACCCCTGCACCCCGTACCACAAAAGCACGAGAAGTACAATAATTAGGTAGGCGCGATTAAGTTTGAAACCCAAAAAGCTATTCCCCCCGCTGCGCGGGGGGAATAGCTTTTTGGGTTTCAGCTTTTTCCACGCCCACTTACTTAGAAGCCTATTCATAGATACAAACTCGCACTGAGAAATCAGACCATTTTGTTGATTAGATTCGTCAGAATCAGGCAAATCGCAGCCACATGAATTGCAGTTAATATTGATCAATGTGAGCAGCCACTCACCTATAGCTAACGAATTCTTCATGCGGATATCATCCAATACCTGAAAATTCGATATTAGCTACGTGATCAGAACGGGAATAAATGAAAATTATTAGCAGCAATCATCCACAGGCAGGGGCGGCTTAAAAAACCCATTCCACCTGGATTTTTTTGTGAAACTCCTGAAAAAATCGATCAAAAACTGAATCCCTTTTTCAACTTTGCTCTACCACTTTTTATCTCAATCGCATTTTATAGATGTCTCATTTTTTATAAAGGACAGAGAATTCTCATGTTTTATATAACTTCATTCCAATCTTCCTGACAGAAATTAGAACTCAAGAAGAATGGAGTAGAAGTTACCTGAGACTATTTTTATGAGGTAGCTTCACTACTAAAAACCTGATTAAAAAGGAGATAAGACGTATGATGCCTACTGAAACCATTGATCAATCTTCGCTGTTTATCGACCTCAGTTCCGAAGCCTCAGCGGGTCTTAGTGGTGGTGGCCGCAGGCACCGCCCAACGCGTAGAGGACACACCCATGGTACTTCAGCTTACTTTGATCTCCAGGGTTACATTTTCGGGCTGGGAGCTGGTGTGTTGTTCGGCAACCCCGGTCTGACCCCTGATGAAGTTCAGGTTGTTTGGGAGCGGGCACTGTCCATCTAAGGTCTTGTGACCACGCTTTGCGTCATTCGTAAACCAATCACCACTCGTTGGTGAGTTGGAATTCCCTGCGTCCGTTGTTTCAAAAAGGATGAATCAGGGGGCATAATAAACCACTTTTTGAACAACGGACGCTTTTCTTCACTGATGCGTTACGCTGCTGCTCAAATCATCACTTCACCAAATTTGTATCAGAGGTTGGTCAGAGTTATGAAAAATTCGTTAATAACCCCATCTCCTACAGGCAATGCTTCTGATTCCAATGCTTTATTTACAGCCCTGAGTCTGAATGAACAGGCATTTCTGTGTGGCGGTTTGTATCAGACAATTGCCTTTCCAGTTTCCCTAACGACATCCTCCCGGCCCATTGTCAGCCCCAATAATTGTTGGATTCAGGATGCTCAGGGAAACTGCGTTACGATCAACGACCTGGTTCGTTATCTACAACGGACTGTAGGCTGACAACAGACTATCATCGCACCATCAACACTTGAGTCCTTTACTTAGCATTCCTTTAATACTGAAATGAATAACCTGACAACAGAGAACCTGTTCACAGAGATGCCCCCAGAACAAGCGGAAGCTCTATCGGGCGGTCGTAAACGCCGGAGTAGAAGTTTCTCCTGCGGCAATGATACGGCGATCGGGGCCACAGACTCGATGTTGGGAGGAGGCAGTTCCCGATTCTTCTTTGACCTTCAGGCTTATATTTTTGGAATTGGGGCTGCCTTCCTGTTTGGAAACCCGGGGGTGACACCGGAAGAAATGCAGTACGTCTGGAAGCGATCGCTTCGATTTTGGTAATCCTTTCCCATGAAATACCCCTGTATTCGGCAGCATAGCGAAGAAGACTGTGGGGCAGCATGTTTGGCGGCAATTGCTCGATATCACGGACGACGATTCTCGATCAGCCATATCCGAGAACTGATCGGTACGGGTCAGCAGGGAACAACGCTTTTGGGACTCTCGCAAGGAGCCGAAGCATTGGGCTATAATGCCCGCTCGGTGCGTACCTCTCCAGAGATTTTGAACCGCATCGCAGAAGCTCCCCTGCCCGCCATTATTCACTGGCAGGGTTATCACTGGGTGATCCTGTACGGGCGACGCGGGCGTCGATACGTCGTCGCTGACCCGGCAGTAGGGCTGCGCTTTCTCTCAAAGCGGGAACTGGCGATCGCCTGGAACGATTGGGTCATGCTGCTGCTCGACCCTGATCCGGTGCGTCTCTATGCCCAACCCAATGACGAAAGCAATTCCTGGGGGCGTCTGCTGCACCGAATTCTGCCCTACACCGATATTTTAATTGAGGCATTCCTCTGTGCCCTGTTTGTGGGAATGCTGTCCCTTTCCTCACCATTTCTGGTGCAAATTCTCACCGATGATGTGCTGGTACGCGGTGACATGCAACTCCTGACGGCGGTGGTGATCGCCGTGATGGTGATGAACCTGATCAGCAATAGTCTGTCGCTGGTACAGTCCTATCTGGTGGCACACTTTGCCCAGCGGTTTCAGTTGGGCATGGTGCTGGAGTTTGGCCGACAGATTTTGCGGTTGCCGCTGTCCTACTACGAGTCCCGCCGCAGTGGAGAAATCGTCAGCCGACTGGCCGATATTCAAGAAATTAATCAGCTCGTGTCACAGGTGGTCGTCAGCCTGCCCAGCCAGGTGTTTGTGGGGTTAGTATCACTTGTGTTCATGCTGTTTTACAGCGTCAAGCTGACGATCGCTGCCCTGCTCGTCGGAATGCTGATGACCGCTTCCACCTTTACCTTTCTACCAGCGCTCCAGCAGAAAGTCCGCAGTACACTGGTGCTGGAAGCAGAAAACCAGGGTGTCCTGGTGGAAAGCTTCAAAGGGGCACTGACGATGAAAACAACGGGGGCCATACCCCAGTTTTGGGAGGAGTTTCAGAGCCGCTTCGGCCGTCACGCCACGAATCTGCTGGGAACGACACAGATTGGCATTATCAACAGCGTTTTCTCAAAGTTTGTCTCTGACATGGGCAGTGTGGGTCTACTGTGGCTGGGGAGTACGCTGGTGATTGGTCAGGAGTTGAGCATTGGGCAACTGCTCTCGTTCAACGGCATGAACCACAATTTTCTGGCGCTGATCAGTCTACTGGTGGGACTGGTAAACCAGTATGCCCAGGCCAGAACGGCAACCCAGCGCCTGAATGAAGTGATTCAAGCCATCCCAGAGGATGCAGGAGATCGGCAGCGAGCCGACATTGTGCTTCCCGACGATACCGACATTCTCTGCTCCCATATCAGCTTCCACTACCCCGGCAGAATGGAGCTGCTGGAGGACTTTTCACTGACGCTCCCCGGCGGCAGGGTAACCGCCCTGATTGGACAGTCGGGCTGCGGCAAAAGTACGCTTGCCAAGCTGATTGCGGGACTGTACCCGCTCCAATCGGGCAATCTGCGGCTGGGAATGTACAACCTGGGGGATCTGTCGCTGGAATGCCTGCGACGGCAGGTGGTGCTGGTGCCGCAGGATGCCCATTTCTGGAGTCGGTCGATTCTCGAAAACTTTCGTCTGGGCGCTCCCCATCTGTCGCTGGAGCAAATTGTCCATGCCTGTCAGATCGCTGATGCAGATGACTTTATTGCCCGTCTCCCCGATAAGTACCAGACGATATTAGGCGAATTTGGCGCAAATATTTCCGGGGGGCAGCGGCAACGGTTGGCGATCGCCCGCGCAATTCTGCACAATCCACCCATCCTGATTCTGGACGAATCAACCGCTGGCTTAGATCCGGTAAGTGAAGCCCAGGTACTCGATCGACTGCTAGACTACCGCCGGGGCAAAACAACGATTTTGATCAGCCATCGGCCCAGCGTGATTCACCGCGCCGACTGGCTGGTGCTACTGGAGCAGGGTAGACTCAAGCTCCAGGGTGCCCGCAGTGTGCTGGCCAACCAACCAGGCGACCACCTCGCCTTTCTGGTGGAAGACCCCCACCGGGCTGCTGTGCTCAATGCAGAACTCTACTACCGTCAGGGTGTTCAGGCCCTGAACAAACAGCAGCACGAAGCCGCGATCACTTGCTTCAATGCCGCGCTTCAATACCAACCCACCTGCGCCAAAGCTTGCTTTGCTCGTGGGTTAGCCTATCTGTCGCGACAGGAAGCAGAGCCGGCGATAGCCGACTTCACCCTCGCCCTCAACGCCAACCCCGAAGACGCTGAGATTTACCTGAGTCGAGGTGTTGCCCATCAACAGTTAAAACAGTTCCGGTACGCTCTCAGAGATGCTAAAACCGCGGCCCAGATTGCGCTTGCTCAGGGCAAGATAAACAGCTATGAGCGCAGTCAACGGTTACAGAAACAGTTGCTTGGGGTGAAAAATGCTCGGACATCACCTAACGTCCGTTAATTCAGTACACCATCCGCTATGGGTCTGGGCATAATGCAGGCTCCAATCGCAGTGGAACTCACCTTCTAGAGGAAGGGTTGCTAGTGGGTCATTTGGCACGGGTATTGCCATTCCCTCATTCCCCAGCCCCTTCTCCTGTGGGAGAAGGGGAGCCGGATCGGAAGTCCCTCTCCGGTTGGGAGAGGGATTTAGGGTGAGGGATCAGGCTAACTAGAACGCGAAGAAAAAGTGAGTTCCAGCTATCGGCATGGCAGGATCTGAGGATGCGCGCAACTGAAGTACAGGCTAATTGGGAAAGTCCTTTCAAGAGGACTGGATAGGTCGATCAGTCCGTTTCAACGGACTTCCTTCAGTAGCCCGCCCTTCAGCCGCAGGTGGTTGTTTGCAAGCAAGGTTAGAGCAGCTACTGATGCATCCTCTTCGGTTGCCGAATTAATCAACCCCCTAAATTACTGGACTTTTGACTAAATCGCGCTGATTTTTCCTGAAACGCTAACTAGGCAAGCGTTTCAGGAAAATCGGTCTAAAATCAAATATGCTGCGAAACGCCCTCTGCAAGGGCGTTTCGCAGCATTATAGGGGAAATAGTCAAAAGTCCAGTAAGTCACTGGACTTTTGACTAAATCGCGCCGATTTTTCTTGAAACGCTGGCGCTGCCAGCGTTTCAAGAAAAATCGGCCTAAAATCAAATATGCCGCGAAACGCTCTCGTAGAGAGCGTTTCGCGGCATTGCAAGAAAAATAGTCAAAACTCCAGTAAGTCAGTGGGTGGGGAAAAAGTCGAAACCCCAAAAATTGTTCCGCCCTTCGACTTCGCTCATGGCGGAACAACTTTTGGGGTTTCAAGCTTAATTGCGCCTCCCTACTTAACGCTACGGCATACCTCGTACTCCTCAAACGACTGATAGAAGTCCTCTGGGTGGTAAAGGTGACACTGATCGGTGATCTCCTTCATCAACGCCCAGTTAAACTTGCGCTCTACCAGCGCTTCTCCCCAGTTCTCGCGCAAGCTTTGATGAGCAGCCCGCAGATTGTAGGAGGGAATCGCTGTTGAGAGGTGGTGCGGCACATGGACGTTGATGTCGTGGCAGAGAAACTCGACCCAGGCCGGATAGTCACAGTGGACTGTACCGGAAAGCTGAGCCTCTGCCTCATTCCACTGGTCAGGCGTGCGAAATTCAATATCGGGAGCGGTATGGTGGACGATTGTAAAGGTGCTCATCCAGAAATGGTAGACCAGCCACGGCATCAGCCAGAACTTGACGATGCCCCAGATACCTGTCGTAAGCAGGAGTGTGGGGAAGGCGATCGCAGCAAATCCCAGCGTCAACAATGCAGAGAACCGAACCTGCTGACGGGCTTTACCCTTAAATGCGGCCCAATCAAAATGCATCAAACCCCAATGGAAAATGGACCCGACCCACCACAGTCGCCCCCGAATCGCCCGATATCCGTTTTTGACCACGGGGTTCAAGCGGTCGTAATACTCCGGACGAAAGGGACTCCAGGCATTGTCCACATCCATTTTGTTGGTGTGCTTGTGGTGGAAGTTGTGCAAGATCCGCCAGCTATGGAACGGATAAATCAGGGGCAGCATCAGCAGATGCCCGACGACATCATTAACCCACCGCCGCCGCGCAAATGAGCGATGCCCGCAGTCGTGGGCCAGTACAAAAAATCCCGTCAACGCCGTCCCTATAAACACCCACAACACAGGCCAAAGAAACCAGGGTGCAATAGCCAGGGCGCTATAACCTGCCACCACCAGCAGGATGTTCATTGCTAAAGAAGCCCAGGCTTTTCGCATATCCTTCTGGAAACAGCTTTTGGGAAGAGTTTTCAGAATATCTTTCAGACGCAAAGATGGCGACACAACGGAGGTCGAAACCGAAGGTAAAGTCAGAGTCATGCAGTAGTTTAGGTGCTCCAGAGAGAAGAGAAGCGATTCACCGAATAGAAAAGGTCTGACACAACAAGAAAAGTGCCTATTCTATCGGCTTGAACGATAGAAGGCCCAATGACACAAATCCAGCAGCTCACGCCCTCAGTGGGCTGATACTGACTGCTGCAGAAATCCTTAAAGGGGTTGCAAAAGTAACAACTGAAAGGAGAGCAACGGCCAACAGAATGAGGCTACTTAATAAAACTTCATTAGCCTATCATATACTGCCCGTCTCTCTCCAATAAATAGCAGCATTCGGTAGGAGTTCGCCAAGGGAACTTTGCCTGGTTGCCTGGTTGAAGTGGTGCGCGAAGCACACCACTTCAACCAGGCAAAGTTTATTTGGTGGACTAGTAGGTATGCACGATTAAGCTTGAAACCCAAAAAGCTGTTCCGCCCGCTGCGCGGGCGGAACAGCTTTTTGGGTTTCGACTTTTTCCACGCCCACTTACTTAGTAGGTATGCACGATTACAGCGCTTTGCAAGCGCGTGAGGTACAAAGTTTTTGTTGAGAGCCGCGCTCCGCGCGGCTCTCAACAAAAACTTTGGTTCTATCTCAGCACTTTGCGCTGTAAGCTTGAACCCCCCAAAGCGGTTCCGCCTTTTTCCACGACCACTTATTTCCTGGAGTTTTGACTATTTCCCCTATAGCGCCGCGAAACGCTCTCTGCGAGAGCGT
>CAZVXA010000208.1:0-10611 GCA_964630955.1 uncultured bacterium
TTGTCGGCATTCAAACCATGCGCTTTAGAAACGATGGAGCCGCTGAAGTCAGGTAAACCAGCCCAGGCAACAGCAAAATTGGAGACATCACCATTGGCATCAGGTGCCGTGGTGTAAACAGGTGAACCAACGCCGTTTTGACCGTCCATTGGAACGTTACGACCGGAGGTTGCATCAATGGGGTTATTGTTAATGTTCCCTGCATTACCCGCGGCCAGGGGATCGCGCACCTGTAAACCACCTGCATCACTATCGGCAGCTGTAATAATTAAAGTGTTGGAGTGCTTTTCTACAAACTCCATTGCCACTCCAATCAGGGCATCGGTGCGCCGCATTGCCTCTAGCGTTCCTGAAGCATTGTTGTTGTTCCCGAAGTTATCTGTTCCCTCCTCTTCCACAACGGTGATCGAGCCGTTGTTGAAGTTTGGATGGGCTTCCATTAACTTTTGGGTCACGTCTAGCATTTCAGCAATCGTGGGAGCAGTTGGCAAATACAGAGGTAAACCCGCCGCTGCCAGTTGCTCTTCTGCGCGATCGTTGAATGTGTGGATAGGGGCAAATACTCCTAACACCTTATTGGGCGGCGTTGGTAGGCTCAGCAGAGAATGCAGTTGATCTTTTGTATAAACGACGGTATAACCCAGGCTTTGCGCTTTTGTAATCAGGTTTTCCGTCGGACGAGTCAAAGTGTTAGTGCTGAGGGCATCTAGTTGAGCGGCAGTGCCGTGAAAGCCATCCGTTCCGACGGGAAGGAGATTGAGTTCTCCACCTGACATGATGAAATCGACGCCCGACTCAATGACCTGCTTTGCAATCTCTGCTGCCTGGGAACGGGGAACGACTCTTTGGCCACTTGCGTTGACGAACTCCTGTGTCTTAGCCACAAAAGCGGCGGTTCCTGGCTCATAAATCGCTCCAGATTGAACAAGTGCCGTTACTTTTCCTGCGTCTCTGGCTTCTTCCACGATGGTTTTGTTCGTACCAGACAGAGACGTGATAGCAAGATTGCCCTGCTCAAAACCAAAGGACTCTGCATAGACCTTTGCTCCCGTCGCATGGGTAACAGCGCCAGCATTAGATGTACCTCCTAGCTGGTCTTCCATATGCCCCAGATAGACCCCAGCATGGCTGAGTTTGTCCCAATTCAACCGACCATCGGAGCCAAGATCCGCAAAACGAGCAAACGCAAAATGAGATGGGCTGGTGCCATCAGGATGAATGAAGATAACGTGGTTTCCAGTGGTCATAAGTACCTCAATAGTGTTCTACAAGAATGCTGATCTGATGGCAAAAATGACTTTTACATCCGTACTGTGGGAAGAGTTTATTGACACCCACCTGCGTCAACTAAATAGATTGCATTGATCACCTCTTACATAAAAACAAACTGGTTTGGGTTCTGTTCGTTCAGCAGCGCTGGAGTGATTCCTTCCACACGAGCAACGATCGCTTCGCCAACTCGGATCAGAGTGCTACCATTTTGAGCCAGTAGACTTACCTGAGCGGCTGTCACTCCCCCAAGTGCAAAGCGGTCTAACCCCATTTCAAAATCTTTCACGACGTTGGACGCATCAGGCAGCGAACCCGCTGTCATCAGATAGAAGGTGTCGGCACCCGCACCGCCCCACAGCAGGTTATTGCCGCCCTGACCAGCAAACAGGGTGTCATCGCCCACACCACCGTAGAGGCGATCGCCCTGATTAGACAACAAGGTGTCATCCCCCGATCCGCCGTAGAGCCGATTGTTGCCCCCGGCACTGGAGGCGTCGAGTTGGTCATTGCCAGACCCACCAAACAGCAGTTGATCCTGACCTTCCACCACGCGCAGGATATCGATACCAGATGCACCCAGAAGCATATTTTGTCCGGTTGCTTCAATCACAGTCAGAGTGTCTGACCCATCGCCGCCATTTAAGATGCTTGCATTGGCAATTCCATTCGTGCCTAGCACTAATATGTCGTCTCCCAACCCGCCACCAGCAAAAGAAGCACTGGCGACCATCAATGTGTCAGTGCCGTTGCCTCCAAAGGCAGTAACATAGGAAGCCTGACTTGCATCTACAACATCATCGGCGTCCCCAACGAAGATGCTTTTCAATGGCTGTCGGTTGTCTAACACCAAATCATCTGCTTGGTCAGATCCAAAAATCAATGGTTCTGGATCAAGTGGCGCACTGGTAACCCTGCCCTCCGCATTGACCAGCAATAGAACCTCGTCACCATAGACTCGCCGTTCGGTGCTAACCAGGTTATAGGAATCGTCCAGGATGGGAAAGTTGTAGACGGGCGTCAGTACGACTTTAGCGGTGGCCCCCCCAGCAGGATTGAGCCGCTCTAGATTAACCTCCAGGTGACCATAATGCTTCCCCCCATCAGCAAGTTGGGGGACACCATTGATCACCTGCCAGAATTCAGGTTCGCTTTGATCCGCTGTCCACTGACTCAACGGGTTGTAGTTCAGTAGAGGTTTGTCCAACCCGGAACCCGTTCGTTTCTGGCCCCGCAGACCATCTCCCGCAACACCCACATCAAAATAACTGACACCAATTCCATCCCCGTCTTCATCGACCAGACTGCGTTCAAACATTTCACTATGTCCGGAGAAGACTGCGGTGACCCCGTACTGTTCAAACAGGGGGTGATATTGCCGCATGGGCGTTCCACCCTGACCAGTGGAGAGCGCGTGATTCATGGGCTGCCCATGTTCGCCACTGCTGTAAGGGACATGGTGAAACTGAACAAAAATAATCTGACCCTTTTGGCGAGCATCCTGAAGCTGATTGATAGTCCAATTCCACTGAGGACTGCCGGGATTAAAATCGGCCAGATCGGTGCCGCCCGCAGCTTCGTACTGAGTGCGAGTGTAGTTGTCCTGGGTGTCGGTTCCAGACGCGGTGTATTCTGTACCCGTCAACTTCGGTGGTTGTCCATCGCCACCATAATTCGACCGTCGGTCATCGGGTTCCCCATTAGAACTGTCAAGAGTAATAACCGTGATGGGGCCGTAATCGATTCTGTAATAGTTGTCCTGATGGGCAGGCGTGCCGTTGTCTGGAGCATCGAAATAGACATGATACTTTTCTCGGCCAAACTTGGGACCAAAGCGACCATCAGCGTCGGTGCCGTAGCCTCCATTCAACGCTCCGAAGTTTTCCCAGTTCCCCAATGCTGGCAGCATGGGATATTGAGACAATCCGCTATCGTATTCTCCAGCATTGTGCCGGAAAAATTCGTCCCATCCTGGTTGGTAACCACCGCCCTGCACCAGATCACCCGGCATCAGCAGAAAGTCTGGATTGCGGCTATTCACAACGCTCAAATTACGGCGATAGCCTTCCGTTTCGGTCATTGCGTAGCGCAAACTCTGAGACGCACCAGCACCGCTAGTACCGAACCGGGTTGCCCACTGACTGCCGCTCAATGCGGGGCGGCTGCTCGAATCGGCGGTGAAAGAACCCGGTTGCCACTCACGATTCGTGATACGACCTTGAGGTTCGGTTTCGCTGTCGGACATCGCCATAAACCGAATACTCGACCAATCAGTAGCAACAGGTGCTGTTTTGAACGTTGAGGTGAATGTGCTAGTTCCCAGATTGACTGTGTAGGTATAGGTCTGACCGGGTAGCAGCCCACGCACATCAACCGTGTGCTTGTAATTGTTGTCGCTGATGAGCCATGAGCCAGACTCTAATCCAGTAATCGTTTGATTTTTCTCAGCCGTAGTATAAGCTAGAGCTGGCTCGAAAGTAGTATTGCTGAGCAACGTCAATGGCTGGCTCAAGCCGGGACCCGTGACAGTCAAGCTACTACTCAGATCCTGCTCTGTAAACCAGGTTATATACACACCATCCGACGATGGATTTTGAAGATAGGGATTGACCCGAAATACAGACATTTTGTAGAACCTCAAAGGCAGAGATGCAGTCCAGTGATTACTCGTTTGTCACTCACTTGGTTTAGCTTCATTGACATCAACAATGTGGAGCAGGCCAAGAAAAGTATGAGCCGCAAGAAAAACGATTGTGCCGAAGTAAAGTTTCACCACGCAAATACTTCAAATCTCAAAGAATAGTCGAAAACAAAAATTGTTTCGAGAGTATTGTGAATTGGAGTCAATCGAAAAACTCTGAGAATGAGCCAATAAATCATCCGTACCAGAGAAATAAGGCTTTTTGAGATCTTGAATTATTTGGGTAGGAATAGCAACAACAAACATATTAGGGTTGTCAGATCATATGTAATCAGCATAAAAGTTGAAACGCAAATTGGAAGTTAAGGCATACCATCTCTTTGAATAAGAATCGTTTAAGAGTGAAAAAATAAGTAATTTCCCTTGGAGTTCAAAATTAGAGGATGCTTGTAGTAAGTGATAACACTGCTTTCTTTAAAGAATAAATGTAGAAATATCGATGCTGCGCAAAACCAGTGGTTCTGCGACTGAACGTGGGTAGACAGGACACTCATATTTTTAAAAAATAAACCGTCCCCATCAGTTATGGGGACGGTACAATCACACGTTCACCTTTCTTTTTGTTTTTTCCTGAGGGAGACAAGGGTTACATGTTCCCTCTAAAGCAAGAAAAGTGCTTACGCAAAGATAAATTGGTTCGGGTTGTTGATACTGAGTAACGCTGGCGTAATTCCCTCTACGCGAGTGATGATAGCGCTTCCTACCTGGATCAACGTGTCCCCATTTTGGGCAGCGAGCGTTACCTGGTTAGCAGCTAAACTGCCGAAGGCAAAGCGATCGATTCCCACCTCAAAATCTTTGACTACGTTTGGCTTATCGGGTAGAGATCCTGCCTGCACCAGATAGAAAGTATCCTTTCCGGTTCCACCCCAGAGAATGTTGTCGCCACCCTGACCAGCAAACAGAGTGTCGTCACCATCGCCACCATAGAGGCGATCGCTCCCACCAGATAGCAACTCATCATCCCCCGAACCACCATACAGACGGTTACTGCCGCCAGATGTCGAGGCATCCATTCGGTCATTGCCCGACCCACCAAACAGCAGTTGTCCACGACCTTCAACCACCCGCAGAGTATCGAAGCCTGCCGCACCAAGTAAGATGTTTTGCCCGGATGCTTCCACCACACTCAGAGTGTCAGTCCCATCACCCCCATTAAGAGTGGTGCCCATGACTGCTGATTGACTTCCAAGCAGCAGGGTATCGCTGCCTGCTCCACCATTGACGTAGACATTGCTGCCTGCAATCACGGTATCCTCACCATTCCCCCCATAGACGGACACATCCTGTACCTGGTCAGCCTCAATCAGATCATTACCGTCTCCGGCAAATGCCTGACCCCGCATGGTGAGCGATAGCACTTCATCCTCAGGAGTTCCCATAGCAATACCGTAGGGAGTGAGTCCCGCTACCCCTAAGCGGACATCCAGGTTGAGGGGTTGGGCTAACGTCACTTTGATGATTTCGTTGTTGTCGATGTTTGGCGATCGCCCTACTGAGAATGGATAGTTGTTGTCGTTAGCCACCAAAATTGTATTTTCGTCGAGAACCAATACGTTTTCAATGGTTTCAAAGGGAAAATCGAAGATGGTGCGACCATCACTATTGAGGTCGTTCGGGTCACTCAGATTGAGTAAATCGACGACTTCTTCCTTACGTACAAAGCCATTGCTGATCTGTGACAGATCAACTTTGAAGATTTTTTTGAACTTTGCCGTTGCGCCCTGTCCACCATCCCGCTCAACTACCAGAAATTCCTTGGTATTGATTGGTGTGAAGTCTCCAATCGCATGGTTAGGAGCTTCCATTTGATACAGACCAACCAAACCGGTGAAAGCAGATGTGGGCACGTCAAATTTATAAATTCGCAGAGCGCCAGCAGGGTCGCCAACAACCGTGCCCTCCAGCAAAGGATAGAGTGTACTGCGATCGGGGCTGAAAGCCATTCCTTCAAAGCCCCTGGAACGAGCTAGATTCGACACCACTGGGTCCGCAATAAATAAGCTACGAGCGGTAAATCCAGTGGCAGGGAAATCGGTGAAAAAGCCATCTACCCCCAATTCGATGAACTGCTTGTATTCCTTAACAGGATCGCCACCATAGCTGCTAGGAAGGAAAAAGCTTTCGTCGCGCAGGGTGTATAGGTGAACTACCAATCCAGCCTCATGTGCGTCTTGAATGAGAGTAGTCGGTGTTCCAGTGACGCGATCACCATCACTGATTGCCCCATCCCCATTCAGATCGTCGGGTTGTCCGTTACCATCTCGATCAACTGTAGCAAGGGGGACAATCCGCTGCTTATTGGGGCCAATGCCAGCGGCATACTGTGCGATTTCTGCTAGACCTATTGGAGTTGAGAGATCAGTGTACGTGCGAGTATCACCATTGACCACAAAATCGTAAGGGCGACCTGAACCACCAAACAGTTGCACCAGGGGAATATCGACACCTGCTGCAGGCATAATTGTCTTGTTCAGTGCCTTCAGGTTAGCAACTTCAAAAGACTGAATGTAGACACGGCTGGGATCGGTGAAGGCTTCAGCAACCAGGGTATTGACCAGAATCTGGCTGGTGTTGTAGCCCTGTTGCTCAAAAAAGGTAGGGTGCTTCGTTTCAGGATAGATACCGATCTTCCGTCCTGTCTCGGCCTCTACCTGCTTCACCAGATTGATTACTTCAGCTAGCGTGGGAACCTTCAACCCGTCGTTGTCGAACGTCGTGCCCCGCAGGCTGGGTAATCGTTCAATGGCATTGAGCTGTTTCACTTCAGCCAACGTGAAATCTTCGGCATACCAGCCACCCACCAGCCGGCCATCCACATCCTTTACCTTCAGGCGGTCGGCAAACTCTGGCCGCAGGTAAACATCGGTACTCGTGTCGGTGGTGTTGAGGACAGGATTGCCATTTACATCGCGGCGGATTGTGCCGTCACCGTTGAGTTGAACGACCGCCAGCAAAGGCTCATGGCGAGCGATGAGTACGCCATCTTTGGTCACAACCAGATCAGGCTCGATAAAGTCTGCTCCCTGGGCGATCGCCAGTTTATAAGCTGCCAGAGTGTGTTCGGGTCGCTGCCCAGACGAACCTCTGTGCCCAATCACAATCGGAGCCTTACCCGTTAGCGTATCAAACTCAGGGGTTGCCAGCACGGCTGGGTGTTGAGGCGATCGCACCTGATTATCCGTCATCTGGTTGCGCACCAAATGCCCTGTACCGGGGAAGTCGGTAAAATAGCCATCTACCCCAAGGTTAATGAACTGCTCGTATTCTTTATTAGGATTGCCGTTGTAGTCCGCAGCGAGGAATCGACCTTCGTTCCGGAAGGTGTAGGCATGGACAAACAGACCTGCCTCATGGGCGTTAGGGATCAGGTTAGAGGGAGCCGTTGTCGTTTTATCGGCATCATTAACCTGCTCATCCCCATTCACATCATCGGCCAGACCATCGCTGTTGGCATCTACCCCCTTGACGGAAACAATCATCCGCTTCCATGGCCCAATCCCATCTGCATAGGTGGCAATTTCCCGCAGCCCCATAGGAGTTTGTAAATCTCCATAAGTGCGGGTATCGCCACTAACCGTAAAGTCATAGGGACGTGCATTCACATCCTGATAAATCAGAGAACCATCCAGCGCTACATCATAGGCGTCCAACAACTGCACCAGAGGAATTTCTGTTTTAGTATTTAGTTCCTTCAGGTTAGACACTTCAAAGGATTGAATGAAGACGCGCTTGGGGTCAGTAAATCCAGTGGCCTCCAGAGTTTCCAGCAATGGTTCCTCCAGGGATAACCCCAGTTGGTCGTGGTAGGTGGGATGTTTGGTTTCAGGATAGATGCCAATTACCCGACCCGTGTCTGCTTCAATCCGCTTCACCAGATCAATCACTTCTGCCAGTGTTGGGATCTGGAAAACGCCGTCAAACACATCGGTGCGGTAGTTCTGGGGCATGATGGCCCGCAGTGTCTTGATTTCCACCAGGGTAAAGTCTGAGGCAAAGAATTCGTTTTCGTATTGAACCCCATCAATCACACCACTGCGCTTGCGGCTGGCAAATTCAGGCCGACTGGCAACATCAGTCGTGCTGCCCAGCGTTGGTTCGTGGCGGGCAATTAATACGCCGTCTTTAGTTGATACCAGATCTGGTTCAATGAAGTCAGCACCGCGAGCGATGGCCAACTGGTACGCTTCCAGGGTATGCTCTGGCAATTCACCACTGGCACCTCGGTGACCAATCACCAGTGGCTTCTGACCGTTGAGGGTGTTAATTGGCCTGATATTGGGTGTGGGAATGGGAGCCTCCAGCAGTTTACCTGTGGCATCAAAGTGCAAAATGTAAGGCCCAAATTCTTCTCCAACCCAAATATCGCCATTGCCATCGATGACAAAGGATTCAATGTCAAAGTCAGCTCCAGTTAGAAAGCGATCGGTTGTTCCTTCCTTTTGAATGTCGAAGGGAATCAATTGGTCAGGATCGCGCAGTTGCACGAAGCCCTGAACTGCCACACCACCATTGCCATTCTCGGAACCTGCAAAGCTGGGAGCCACTTGATAGAGCCGTAGGAGATAGTCAGCACTGTTCGTTTTCGCACCGAAACCATTATCTGAGAGAAACCAGTAGCTAGAACCATTACCAACCGGTGCAAATTGAACTCCACTAAAGCCCTGAATGGGGGGACCAACAAATGGACCTGTCCGACCATTAGCACTAATTCCTGCACCGGTTGCAGGCCCTGTAGCAAAAGTATCAGCAGGCAAAGAAGCAAAGCCCGTAAGTTGCCCCAGAAACGTTGAAAGACCTGACTTAGTGATATCAGAACTCATAGGTATTCAGACTCTCCCTATTTTCAATTTAGGAAACATGAAAGAAACATACTTCAGGAATTCAATCCAAGCCCGTTCAATCAGCCACGAATGGAGTTGCTCGAACGATGTGTGTTCGCTGTCCAGGAAACAAGTTTTTGTATTCTGTCTCACTACTGGTAGCTAAAGTTGATCTAAAAGACCCAGCAGTCCACCACAGTGACTGATGTTTTGGTTGGAACACGGGAGCGATCTCCCAACCTAGAGAGGTTTTGCCCTCTATGTTCTCCTCTCATTGTCTGTTCGACAGATACAACTTTTTGCTTGTAGAGCGTACAAAAAATAGAAACCCGACAGACTCTAAAAGCCTAGTCTAAGGTTATGCATAAAAACACAACAACAAGGAAACGTAAGCCTCTGTCTGTTAATGCTGATCTCATGCATCCTTACAAAAGAACGAGCGTAGCGCTAATTGAATTTCTAAATAGACTCCTTCAAAAAGGAGGTTAACATTTAGAGAGATATTTAAGGGGTAAGAAAAGTTTAAGAAAAGAGTATGCTTTAAATTAGCATGATATTACTTAGCGGTTAAGTAGAATGTGTTGTGTGGCGTGCGAATCTCGCCTCACAACACACTCTATTTAACTTTTGCATTCTAAAATATTGCCGAGGTAATAACTAGCACAAAGGCGAGTTATAGAAGGCGCATCATTACGTGGAAAGACAAAAGCTATAGCAGCCACACTAGATTCGTGCCCAGCCGTTTGGATTTTATTCAAATCCCGTTTCCCCTTTTCCCACAGGGAGAAGGGGAAACGGGATGAGGGCCAATACCAGTCATCATGCTAAATGACCGACCAAGTAGAAGCTTTGCACCCAGGCTCGCCTGCCTTTATCCGCGTTGTTGCCAGCGGCGATAGCGGCGATAGCCGACCCAAAGCCCGACTCCCACAATCGACAGGCCGCTATGTTCTGTTTCCCATGGCACAGGCGTCGCCTTTACGTTGTCTACCACCAGCGTTGAGGGGTTAATCGCCCCGTCCTCCCAATTTGCCTCCGCTACCCCAAAACCCAACGTATAAGTCGTGTTGGCCTCTAATTCGCTAAATAGCGAATAAGACTGGTAACCCGTGCTGCTCGTGAAGGTGCCATCCTCAAGGGCACTCAGCGGCAGATCAATGTTGGCAGTAGACAACACCTGCTGACGTCCCCCTCCAGACAGGCTCACAAATGCAAAGTCTCCTGCATTATTCAGGTTGCTGGCACTCTCCTGAGTCAAAAAGTTCCAGTGCCCACTCAGCGTTTCAGGTAAATTTCCGGTGCTGAAGGTCTGCCACATTGCCGATGCTTTTTGCACGGTACTCGCCAGGTTCTGAAGTTGCCCTGCATCTAATTGCAATGCAACTTCCAACACAGCAATATTGACAGGGGGAAGATCTGCTCGACCATTGAAAATGACCGCCTGATAGCTGCCGCTGATCGGCTCAAGCGGAATATCGTTGGGCGGCAGTGTATTCCCCCGCACTTCCACCCCACCCTGGTATTGCCAACCATCTGGGGTGAGGCGATCCTCATCCTCGTTTACGGTGGCATCCTCAAAATCGCCGTTCTGCATCGTTGCTTTTGCAGGCAACCCCAGCAGCAAAAGACCTATCCCTGTCAACACACTCATTTGTATCCATCGGGTCATCATTGAAAATCTCCATTCGCTAGAACTATCCATCAAAACCGTGATTCTTACCCTAAGGATCGCAAATTAGATAAGATCGAATTGTTTTTGAGAGAGGGGGGGGGGGGGGGGGGGGGGGGGGGGGGGCGGGGGGGGGGGGGGGGGGGGGG
>CAZVXA010000208.1:10621-11796 GCA_964630955.1 uncultured bacterium
CCGTTGCAGGCCGCTAGCAGTTGCCTCAAAGCGGTACTGACTCGCCTGACCCGATAGGCGAATCGTATCGTTGATGCGATCAAAGTCAGTAATCACGGCATAGTCAGAATTGCCAACACCCAGGTAAAATGCCGTTTCGGCATTGCCCAGCACAAAGGTATCGCTGCCGCTGCCTCCCTGCAATCGGTCGATTTCTCCACTGCCATTGCTTGCACCCACGCCACACAGCACGTCATTGCCAGACCCGCCGACCAGAATGTCGTTGCCAGTGCTGCCAATCAGGGTATCGTTGCCCATCCCTCCATCAAGCCTGTCGTCTCCGGCACCTCCACTGAGAATATCGTTACTGCTGCTTCCAGTAAGCCGATCGCCAACGTTGCTGCCTTCAGTGACAACATTGCTGCTGGCATCCTCATTGAGGATTCTTCCAGTCGCGATGCTGCTCTCCAAAACTGCATTGGTGGGAAGACTAATGACCAGCGAGAATGCCTCGTCTCCCTCAAATGCCAAGTCCCCCAGCACCGGAACAGTCACCGTTCGACTGGTCTCGCCAGCAGCAAAGGTAAGCGTTCCATCAGTGGCGATAAAATCGCTGCCAGCGATGGCGGTGCCATTCTGAGTGGTGTAGTTGACGCTGACCGTCTGACTCGATGCGCTGCTGAGACTTACAACAAACCGCATCATCTGAGCGCCAAAGTCTCCCTCACTCAGACTGACAGTACTCACACTGATGCTAGGTACATCGTCATTCTGAATAGCGCCCTGGGCGATCGTCGTGGTCAGGGTTGCCCCACCACTCGGATTCGAGAGCATAACCGCAAACGTTTCATCCAGTTCGACGGCGCTATCCCCACTGACGTTGACCGTGATGACTCTGCTGGTTTCCCCCGCTGCAAAGGTGACACTGCCGCTGGGCAGGCTTCCGCCAAAATCGCTAGCAGCAGCAGCATTGCTGCCGCTGCCAATGACGCTCCAATCAACGCTGGTGGTGCCATTCATCCAGCCAGACCGGGTAACCGTAAAGGTAAACGCTCGAACACCGCTATTGCCCTCGGGTTGCGTCGCAGTCGTAGGGGAGATCGTCAGTGTCGTATCATCATTTTGAAGGGTTCCTGTCGCAATGGAACTGGTAATGGTGACCCCACTGCTGGGATTTGACAGTGTAAGGGTGAAGG
>CAZVXA010000209.1:0-11774 GCA_964630955.1 uncultured bacterium
TTTACTGGGATTTTATTTTATGGCGAACCCCTCAGGGGTTCGCTCAGGCTAGATTTTTCTTCAAACTGACTGTATACTTCAGCGCTTGAACGTCTACCTGGCTTTTCTATGTCAATCTCATCGGGTTTACCTGTGGGGGTGAAGGAGCGCTATCTCTGGTTGAGACGGCTGGTCGCAATTCTCATCGTGCTGAATCTGGGGCTGGTGTTTTTTGACCTGACCTATCTGAGCGCCCGATCGCTCTACCTGCAATATCTACCGTCGCTGGTTGAAGAGTATGACCCGATCAAGGGAGTTCGTCCCCACCCGTTGACGCAGCGGTATCTGGAACAGGTGGATGCGCTGGCTGCTCAACTGGCTGAAACAGATGTGCGATCGCCCGCCGTAGCATCCACACTGGAAGTGCTGCGCAACGAGAGTCAGCAGTTGATTCAGACGAACCCCTTTCCGGAAACCGATAGCGCCGTTCTGGAGACGATCCAGGAGGAACTGCGATCGCGCACGGGAACCGCTTCCACCTCGCTGGCCCTGGAGCGCCTCTGGAGTCAGGACTACCTGGCGGAGGCGGGATGGCAGTCAGAGTTGGAATTCTGGAATCAGGAGATTCGGCCTCTGATGGCGGCCAACTATTACCGTCGGGTGAATCGCTATGGGTATCCCATCGACTATTTCTGGTTGATTGATCTGCCGTTTATTGTGATTTTTGCGCTCGACTTTTTGATTCGAGTCGTCAACATTCGCCGTCGCCATCCGGAGTTGGGTGGGTTGGAGGCAGTTCTCAGACGGTGGTATGACCTGTTTCTGCTGCTGCCGTTCTGGCGCTGGCTGCGGGTGGTTCCGGCGATCGCACGATTGCATCAGGTGCGCCTGATTAACCTGGCTCCGGTACAGGCAGAAGCTCGGCGTGACTTTGCGCTTGGATTTGCCAAACAGCTAACTGAACTGGTGGGGATTCGGGCGATCGACCTGATCCAGTCTGCCATTCGGCGGGGGGACGTGATGCGCTGGCTACTCTATCCAGAGTCGCGTCGGCCCTACTTGCAGGTGAATGAGCAGAATGAGGTGGAGGCGATCGCCACCCGCATCACCGACATCATTCTGCAAAAGGTCATCCCCCAGATCCAGCCGGAACTGGAAGCCTTTATTCACCATAGTTTTCAGAATGCGATCATGGAGGAATTGCCGGGATACCGTTTGCTGAAGCAGGCTCCGCTGATTGGTCAGTTACCCGGTCAAACAGCAGAACGGTTGACGCAGGACGTATCAAAACGGCTATATCAAGGTTTATTGCGCGTCTGGAACGATCCGTCAACGCCGGAGATTACTGGAACATTGATTCAACGTTTTCGCAATACACTGGCTATGGAACTCCAAAAGAGACAGAATACTCAGGAGATTGAGGATCTTTTGGTAGATATGTTGGAGGAAATTAAAATTAACTATGTGAGAGGTATCTCGGAAGCAGAGTTAGAGGCGATCGTGAATGAAGCGGAGCGGCTGCAGCGGAAAAGATAACTTCGAGAATGTACAACGCAGCGCAGTTGCTCACCCCGAAGGACGGTTAAAATCTCCAAACTCAGGGAATCTCTTGTTTCCAGACTCTGTCTAGAAATGCCCACCGGGAGGCTCTGCCTCCCGTTCCAACAGCAGGAGGCTCTGCCTCCATAGCCGCATTCCAGGCGGGACGCCTGGAACGAGAGTTGCAGCGCTTGGCAAGCGCGTGTGGTACAAAGTTTGTGTTGAGAGCCGCGCGGAGCGCGGCTCTCAACACAAACTTTGGTTCTATCTCAGCGCAAAGCGCTGTAAATCATTCCTATCAGTTTCTTATTTTTTTGGTCTAAGTTATAAATCGCATTCTATGAATTGTCATTGTTTTTATAGATTTTTGGCTATTCAAAGATGGGACACTTGAGGAGATAGAACATTAAGGTGTTCTATTTTTTGAAGTCCCGCATTCTTCACCACAAAGTAAATTCTTTAAGATTATCTTAACCCGCTTCCATGAAGAATTTGAAAGGTAAAACGGCATTAGTTACTGGGGCGAGTTCCGGAATTGGGCAGGCGATCGCCATCCGATTGGCTGAAGAGGGCTGCAATATTGCCATCAACTATCGTCGGGACGCGGAGGAAGCCAGACGCACTGAGGAGACAGCGAAGGCAAGTGCAAATGTGTTGGGGCATGAGGTGCGATCGCTGACGGTTCAGGGAGACGCGGCCAAAGAAGAAGATATTCTTCGTGTGGTCAAAACTACCATTGACACGCTGGGCGGTATTGATCTCCTGGTGAATTCTGCAGGAATTCAGAATGAATATGCGTCTCATGAAGTGCCAACCGACAAGTTTGATCAGGTGATCTCGGTCAACCTGCGGGGTGCTTACTTCTACACCAGAGAGACGATTCAGCATTTTCTTGCCCAGCAAAAGCCGGGTGTGATTATCAATGTATCCAGCGTTCACGAAATCATTCCCCGTCCCATGTACGTCAGCTATGCGATGAGTAAAAGCGGTATGGGTGGACTGACCCGAACGCTGGCCTTAGAGTACGCCAGCCGGGGAATTCGGGTGAATGCGATCGCCCCTGGTGCGACGGCAACGCCCATTAATGAAGCCTGGACAGAAGATGCCGACAAGCGGGCAGTGGTGGAAAGTCATATTCCAATGGGGCGGGCGGGAACCCCTGAAGAAATGGCGGCAGCAGTGGCGTTTCTGGCCTCCGATGATGCTGCATACATCACTGGACAGACACTGTACATTGATGGGGGGCTGACCCTCTATGCCGATTTCCGAGAAGCGTGGTCAGCTTAGATACGATACACTTCTTTCCAGATTGATTACTCCATTTCAATCTCACAGTTTTACGCCTGGTAACCACGAAACTCTGGAGGCAGCATGACCGCAGAACAGCAACGGCTCGATCAGAATGATGCGGGTTTGGTGGATTGGTATAAGTGGGGGCCTTACCTGAGCGAACGCCAGTGGGGCACGGTGCGTGAAGACTACAGCTCTGACGGCAACGCCTGGAACTATTTTCCCCATGACCATGCGCGATCGCGAGCCTACCGCTGGGGTGAGGATGGTTTGGGCGGCATCACCGACAACCATAATCTGCTGTGCTTTGCGCTGGCGCTGTGGAACGGCAAAGATCCGATTATTAAAGAGCGTCTGTTTGGTCTGACCAACAGCGAGGGCAACCACGGTGAGGATGTGAAGGAATATTACTTCTACCTCGACAGCACGCCTACCCACTCGTACATGAAGTATCTGTACAAGTATCCCCAGGAGGCATTTCCCTACGACGATCTGGTGCAAACCAACCGTAACCGCAACCGTTATGAGCTGGAGTATGAGCTGCTGGATACGGGAATTTTTGATGGCGATCGCTACTTTGATGTCATTGTCGAATATGCAAAGGCTGACGCCGAAGATATTTTGATCAAAATCAGCATTGCCAATCGTGGGCCAGAGGCGGCTCCCCTGCATCTTTTACCCACGCTGTGGTTCCGCAACACCTGGTCGTGGGAAGACAGTGGTTCCAAGCCGATTATGACAAAGGTTGAGGGATTGGGTAGAAGCGCCGTCCACGCCCACATTACCAATCCAATCCTGGACGTTTATATTAAAGACTATTACTTCTATTGCGATGGCGTACTGCCGCTGCTGTTTACTGAGAATGAAACAAACAATCAGCGGTTGTTTGGCACAACAAATGACAGCCCATTCGTCAAGGATGGAATTAATAACTACCTGGTACATGGCCAGAATTCTGCGGTGAATCCTGCGGATACGGGCACAAAGGTTTCTCCGCACTACGAACTGATGATCGGTGCGGGAGAGACGAAAGTTGTCCAACTGCGGCTCACCCAAAAAAAACCAGAGACATTGGGTGATCCCTTTGCGGGGTTTGATCAGATTTTCGCTGAACGGTTGGGAGAAGCCGATGCATTCTACGAAACCGTGATTCCGCCAGCGGTGCAGATTGACGATGACCGAGCCAACGTGATGCGGCAGGCGTTGGCGGGGATGATGTGGACAAAGCAGTATTTCTACTACGATCTGGCTCAATGGCTGCGGGAGCGCAACATTACGCCGTGGACCCCTTCGAATCAACGGCGGCATGTGCGGAACAATGATTGGTTCCATATGCTGAACGACGATGTGATCTCCATGCCCGACAAATGGGAGTATCCCTGGTATGCGGCGTGGGATCTGGCCTTCCATGTGATTCCTATCAGTCTGATCGACCCTGATTTTGCCAAACACCAGTTGATGCTGATGTTGCGGGAGGATTACCTCCATCCCAACGGCCAAATTCCCGCCTATGAGTGGAACTTTGGCGATGTGAATCCTCCCGTCCATGCCTGGGCCACCTGGGAGATCTATACGCGCGATCGCGAACGTAACAACGGCGTTGGTGACATCGAATTTCTGAAATACGCCTTCTCCAAACTGGTGATCAATTTTACCTGGTGGGTGAATCGTAAGGATGCGGGTGGCAACAACCTGTTCCAGGGTGGATTTCTGGGACTGGACAACATTGGAGTGTTCGATCGCAGTTCACCGCTACCCACCGGAGGATATCTGGATCAGGCCGACGGTACCTCCTGGATGGTGTTCTTCAGCCAGCGGATGTTCCAGATCTCGATTGAATTAGCGCTGCATGATCCCCTTTATGAGGATTTCGCTATCAAGTTCTTCGAGCACACGATGTGGATTGCAGGGGCGATGGATCGCATTGGCGAGTACAATGACGAACTGTGGGATGAACAGGATGGTTTCTTCTACGATGTGCTGCGCTTCCCCAATGGAGATTCCACCCGGCTGAAGGTGCGATCGCTGGTGGGACTGCTGGCACTGATGGCGGTGGCTGTCTTCCCCACAGAGGCATTTGATAAGCTGCCTCATTTCAAAGAAGTTGCCCGAAAGTTCATTGCCCAGCATCCGGAGTTGACGCAAAATATTCACCTGCCGACTCAACCCGGTGTTTGCAATCGCCTGATGCTGTCGATTCTCAATGAGAAGAAACTGCGGCGGGTGCTGGCCTATATGTTTGACGAATCAGAGTTTCTCAGTGATTACGGCATTCGTTCGCTGTCCCGCTATCACCTGGAGAACCCCTACCGCTTCTACCACAATGGTCAGGAATACAAAGTGGGCTATGTTCCCGGTGATTCTACGTCTGGTATGTTTGGGGGCAATTCCAACTGGCGTGGCCCCATCTGGATGCCCGTGAATCTGCTAATGCTGCGATCGCTCCTCCAGCTCTACAGCTACTACGGCGATGACTTCAAAATGGAATACCCCACGGGATCGGGTGAAGAGAAAACCCTGTTTGAGATCAGCAATTGCATCGGCGAACGACTGGTCAAGATTTTCCTGAAGGACGAGTCAGGCCGTCGTCCCGTTTATGGCAGTGCCGAGAAGTTCCAGACCGATCCCTACTGGCGCGATCTGATCCTGTTCTACGAATACTTCAACGGCGACAACGGTGCAGGCGTTGGGGCCAGCCACCAGACGGGTTGGACGGGCTGTATTGCCCGCATTATTCAGGTGATGGGTTTCCTGACGCCAGAGCTTTTGTTAAATACAATCACGCCGGGAGAAGTCCAAAAGACGTTTGTTCCCAATCCATGAGAATGGATGGATGGGGCGTTCAACGTTTCATTCAAAACCATTCGCGGTACTGATGCTCCCTTCCACCCTGCAAAGATGGTGACTGACAAGTTCATTCCACAAACATCGGTTGAAAATATCCTGGACGCCCGCGCCCGTCTGGGAGAATGCCCTGTTTGGGATGCCGATCGCCAGCAGCTTTTCTGGGTGGATGTGTACAACCACCGGGTGCATCAGTTTGATCCGGCAACTCAAACCGATCGCTCCTTTAACACCGGAAACGTGGTCAGCGCGATCGCCCTCACCCACAGCAACCCTCTGTTGATTGCCCAGGGCGATCGCCTCGACCTTCTCAATCTGGAAACGGGCGATTTAACCCCGGTTTACCAGACCACATTCCCTTTCCCCAATACCCGGTTTAACGACGGTAAGTGCGATCCCCAGGGGCGCTTCTGGATTGGCTCCATTAGCGAGGCACCGGAGCAAGCGGAGCTTTACCGCTTTGACCCAGACGGCTCCTGGCACGTCATGGAAACCGGACTCACGATTTCCAACGGGTTGGGATGGAGTCCCGATGGCAGCACCTTCTACCTGACGGACTCTGCGAAACACCGGATCTACGCCTATCGGTTTGATGGAGGGAC
The DNA here is from genome assembly GCA_964630955.1 of uncultured bacterium. Classification (GTDB taxonomy): domain Bacteria; phylum Cyanobacteriota; class Cyanobacteriia; order Elainellales; family Elainellaceae; genus CAZVXA01. The sequence goes on from CAZVXA010000209.1 coordinate 6,255, forward strand.
GGGGGAGATTGGCGATCGCCGCATCCTCATCGATCTGACTGCCGAAGGCGTTGAACCCGATGGATTAACCATCGACAGTCAGGGAAATATCTGGTCTGCCCTGTGGAATGGGTGGTGCATTGCCTGCTTCAGCCCCGCAGGGAATGAACTTCAGCGAATTCGTCTACCCGCACAGCGCCCTACCAGCGTCACCTTCGCAGGTGCTGATCTGACGGAGATGTACATTACCTCTGCATCGATTGGGCTGAGTCAGAAGGAGATTCAGCAGCAAATCTCTGCTGGTGATCTGTTTCACCTGAAGATGCCCATGACGGGGATGTCTACCCAACGTTTTGGGAGTCGTTTTTAGATAAGAACCAGAATATTTTAGTGTATGGAGAAGATGATGAAAAAACAATTCAAGCGGTTGATTGCACTGACGGCCACCTCTGCTCTCGGTGTCGCGCTGATTTTCCCTGGTAACCTTCCTGTTGATGCGCAGTCTACTCCTGTGCCCCAGCGATCGCCCAGCACCCGTCCCACCGTGTCTAATTTTCCAGGGCGGGGTGTGGCTCACGGTGCGTTGTTTAATCGGGGGCGCAACGTCAACGTGACCCTTACCGTTGATGGCGACAACTTTGGATTGGAAATGACGGAGCAATCGTCGAGAACACCTGGACGGGTGCAGTATCGCGGTGTGGTGATGCGCCGTAATGCCGACTCCCGAAATCCCAACAGCTTTACGATGGACGCACGGGTTCGTAGCTTTGACACCTCGGCCAACCTGCGAGTTCTCAACAACACGACGGGAACCTGCCGGATAGAGGTTTTCGATTCCCGGGTGATTTCCAGCAATTGCACGACGGTTTCGGATAACAGCTCTACCCGGTTTTTGGGGTTAGAACGGTTTTAGCTTAAGAGTTCACTAAACTCCTGATTGTTCCAGAGCAAGAATGATGTAATACAGGTGAAAAAGGGTATGAAGAAAATGAACAATTCAACTGTAAGCATTCAAAAACTGGTGGTGGGAATGGCCACATTCACGGTGAGCGCCTTTGGAATTGCGATCGCCTTCCCCGCTGCCGCCCAACAACCCTCAACGACAACGCCTATCCAGATGGCCCAATCTCCTTCCCCTATCATTGGTAGTTGGCGCTTGACCAATATGACGATGCCCGGTTCCCCCATGCCCATGCTGCCTGCAGCAGAAACGCCCCTGACGGCTGAATTTGAGGGCGATCGCGTGGCTGGTAGTGGCGGCTGTAATCGTTTTTTCGGTGGCTTCCAGGCGCAGGGACAACAGTTGACCATTAGCCAGCTTGGCAGCACTAATATGGCCTGTGAACCTGCTGCCGTCATGAGCCAGGAGTCCAACTATCTCCAGGCGTTACAGGGTGCCCAACGGTATGAAGTGACCCCCCAGGGGCTGACAATCTATTACCGGGTTGCACAGGGAGAGGGCGTTTTGCGATATGTCGCTGAACAGAGCGCCCAATCGGGTTCTCCGCAGACCCAGCCAGCACAGCAGCCCCAACCAACCCCGCCCACGTCGCCTCAGCAGAGTTCTGAACCGGTGCGGGCGCTGTGGTAATTCACCCAGAAGGAGCCATCTCGTGATCGTTCTCGAACGTACTACTACCATCTACACCGGAGACCAGATCCAGGGCATCCCCGTGATCAGCCAACTGAATGTGGATGACCTGGAACCCGGCAACCATTATCGCTTCTACTTTCAGGGTGTCCAGATGGGAACCGGTCAGCACTGGTATGTCCCGGTGGCGGTGGCAAAAGGTGTTCGAGACGGCAAGCGAATCGTCCTGAATGCGGGAATTCATGGGGACGAGCTGAGTCCCGTGGATGCTGTGCAGCGGATTATGGCGGGGCTGCATCCGGCGGAAATGGCGGGGACGGTCATGGCCGTTTACGACCTCTGCCGCCCCGCCAGAGAAAACACCCAGCGCTACTGGCTGACTGGCGATAAGGGTGGTTCGCTGGTGGATCTGAACCGGGTGTGGCCGGGGAATGAGACGGGCGATAACGCGCCGACTCGTCATGCGGGATTGCTGTGGAATCGTCTGTTTAAGAACAACGTGGATATCGCCCTCGACTACCACACCGCATCCACGGGCGGCGACTATACGCTGTTTATCTTTGCGGACTGTCGCAATCCAGAGGTGGAGGCGATCGCCGAACTTTTCCCCGTTGAACAAATCAAACATGACGAGGGAGAACCTGGCTGTCTGGAGATGGCCTTTGTGGAGGCAGGGATTCCGGCGATCACGATTGAGATGGGTCGCCCCCGTGGCTTTGATACCCGTAAGATTGCGTTGACCGTTGAGGGCAGCTTCAATGTGTTGACGCACTACGGGGTTATAGATGGCTCACTGGGAGCTACGTCTAAGGATGTCGCTACGTTTCGCGGTGATTCCTATTCAAGTCTGCGGGCCACCACAGGCGGCTATCTGGAATTGCTGGTGGATCTCAACGATGAGGTTGTTCCTGGTCAGAAGGTGGCGATCCAGCGCAATGTGTTTGGCGATGTGGTGACGGAGTATGCGGTGAGTGTGGCGGGTCGGGTCGCAACGATCGCCCGTGATGCAGTTGCTGAGCCGGGTACGCGGATCGTGCAGGTTTTGTATGATAGTGCAGATCCAAGGAATGGTGGTTAGCCCGATGGTTGCACAAGTATCAGAACGCCAAATGCACTGGGTTCGTTGGGTTCTCACTGTCGGGTGGCTCCTGGTGATTGCCTCCCTGTTCTATGACCCGTGGACGGCTGCTCTCACAGAACCCGATCACCCCTGGAGTCCACTACGGTTAACGGAGGAATGTGTGCAGGTGCAGGGTGTCTGCGTGCAGCAGGAGCCGCAACCGATCGGGGCGACGCTGTTCTGGGGGGCGATCGTTCCCTCTGGCATCCTGATTCTATTAACCTTTGGCCATGAGCTGTGGCGGCGCATTTGTCCGTTGAGCTTTCTGTCGCAAATTCCCCGTGCGCTGGGCAAACAGCGGCAGTTCAAGCGGGTCAACGAGAAAACCGGAAAGGTGCGCTATGAACTGGCGAAGGTTCAGTCAGATTCCTGGCTGGGGCGAAACTATGCCTATGTGCAGTTTGGCTGGCTGTTTGTGGGGCTGTGTGGACGCATTCTGTTCTTCAACGCCGATCGGCTGGTGCTGGGACTGTGGCTGGGATTTACGATTATGGCGGCGATCGCTGTCGGTTACTTCTACGGCGGCAAGTCCTGGTGTCAGTATTTCTGTCCGATGGCTCCCGTGCAGACGATCTTTAGCGAACCGAGGGGACTGCTGGGTAGCAAGGCCCACATGAGCGAAAGCCGCATTACCCAGTCGATGTGCCGCACGGTGGATACAGATGGTAAAGAGCAGAGCGCCTGTGTCGCCTGTCAGAGTCCCTGTATTGATATCGATTCGGAACGCACCTACTGGGACGAATTGAATAAGCCCCAGGAATCCCTGGTCCGTTACGGTTACGTCGGTCTTGTCGTTGGCTATTTTGTCTACTACTACCTCTACGCAGGAAACTGGGACTACTATTTCTCCGGCGTCTGGAACCGTGACCCGAATCAGCTCGCACAACTGATGAATCCCGGCCTGTACCTGTTGGGCCAGCCGCTTCCGATTCCCAAACTATTTGCAGTGCCCCTGGTACTGGGAACGACGACGGCGATCGGCTATTTTGCAGGAACGGCCATCGAGAGCCGCGTCAAGGCATACCGTCAGCAGCGCAATCCCAAATCTGACCCGGATGTGATTCGGCATCGTGTGTTTGCCGTCTGCACGTTTCTCATTTTCAATTTCTTCTTTTTCTTTGCGGGTCGTCCCCTGCTGCGGTTAACGCCCAATTGGGTGCAGTTTGGCTTCGATTTTGCCATCCTGTTTCTCAGTACTCTGTGGTTGCAGCAGACCTGGCGACGCAAGCCCGCCATCTACTCACGGGAGAATCTGGCCAGCCGCTTCCGCAAGCAGTTGGAGAAATTGCAGCTGGATGTTCCCCAGTTTCTGGAGGGGCGATCGCTCGATGAGCTGGAGGTCAACGAAGTGTATGTGCTGGCCAAAGTCCTCCCTGGTTTCAGCCGGGAAAAGCGGCATGAGGCATACAAAGGCGTTGTCCGAGAAGCGCTGCAAGAAGGCTACGTTGACACCGCCAGCAGTCTGGAGGTGTTGCAGCAGATGCGGCAGGAACTGGATATCTCCGATGACGAACACCGGGAAGTATTGGAAGAACTGGGCATCGAAGACCCAGAACTGCTCAATCCCAACCGTCAGCGCACGCTGGAAAACCAGATTCGCCTGAGCGGCTACCAGAAATCCCTGGAGCGGCTGATGCGGCTCCAGCGGCTCCAGTCCAATGCGGTGCCCTTGGAGCCTTCATTCCAGGGATCGGACATCCTGCGCACCCTGCGGAGCGAGTATTCGGTGACCCCCCAGGAGGAAGAGTGGATTCTCAGCGAATTTGCACCTGCCGACAGTACGGTGCAGAAAGTGGAGGGCCTGCTAGCTCAGTTGACAGAATGGGTGGGATGCGATCGCGCCCTGCAACACCCAACGCTCCAGCAGCATCCCGCCCTTGTCCAACTGCTCCAGTCCACCGTTAATCGCAAACAGGATCTGATCGTGCAGGCGGTTTTGACGATGCTGGTGACGCTGCAAAATGCTCCGAATGCGGGGGCGATCGCCCAGGCGCTCCACTCCCTGGCTCCCGAACGAGTGACGCAGTCGATCACCCGCTCCCCGTCGAAAGACCATCTACCGCCGGAGATTGTCCAGGTGCTCACCCAATCGGTGCCTCCCGTCTCCCCAGCGATTCCTTCAGACCAGGAGACGCTGGATTACCTGGAAAATCTGCTGCTGCACTACACCCCCCTGGTGCAGGCGTCAGCGCTTTATCTGGTGGCACAACTGGATGGCCAGCGGGCAGAGGCCGTCGCCCGTAGCCCTCGCGCTGAAGCATCACTGCTCCTAGGGGAAACCGCCAAACAACTGCTGAAGCAGCCCTCTGCTCCACCGCTGACGGCTTTCCCACGACTGGAAAAATTGGTTTACCTGTACAACAGCGATTTTTTCCATCAGCTCCACAGCGATACGTTGATGGCGTTGGGCGATCGCGCTGAGATGAGAACCTACAAAGCCGGGGATGCCATTACCGAAGTGGGCGACACCTGCCGGGAACTGCTGCTGCTGGTGGAAGGGGATGCCAGTGTTCGCGATCAACGGTCGGAGGGTGGCCCAGGTGAGCAACTCCATCCCGGAAAAATTCTGGATGAACTGGAGGTTTTGACTCGCAGTCATTCGGAAAATACGATTCTGGCCGACAGCGATGGCACGCGGGTGTTGGCACTACCCGTCGATATGGTTGACGACCTGCTGGAGCGAGACTCCGATTTTGCCCGCAGGATTCTGGATCTGGAAAGCCAGCAACTTCAGCGGTTGATGCGATCGGGGCAAGCGCACGTCTAAAGAAATCATTTCATCAGGGATTCTCCGAGAAACCCCGCGCCTCTACAGACCGGGGAGGGATAG
>CAZVXA010000210.1:0-11769 GCA_964630955.1 uncultured bacterium
AACCGCTTTTTGGGTTTCGACTTTTTCCACGCCCACTTACTTATCTCAAAAGATTTTGATTCGGTTTAAGAGGAGAAAACATCTACAGAAATTGATTGAGAAGGCTGTGTTTCTTCACTTAGTATAACTTGAATTTGCTCTGTCGTTTCTCAACCCAAAATCTCCTCATCACATCAACAAAACACTCACCGGAATGTGTATAACAAGGTAAGGTTTCTTATGGATCTGAAATACTTACTATAGGAAATCATTGTATTCACAAAAGCTGTACCAATTAAATTCCTTGCGCTTCTTCACTTGAGGGACTTCATATCTTATCCTCAAGAATTGTTCCTTTAAGATCTGCTCCCTTAAAGTTCGCCCCTTCAAGAATTGCCCCCTCAAAATCTGCTCCTCGAAGATTTGCTCCTTCAAAGTTTGCCCACCGCAGAACTGCCCCTCGAAGGTTTGCCCCTTCAAGGTTTGCGCCCCAAAAAACTGCCTCCTCAAGAATTGCCCCCTCAAAATCTGCTCCCTGAAGAACTGCCATTTGAGAATTTACTCCTTGGAGAATTGCTCCGCGAAGATTTGCTCCTTGGAAAACTGCCTCTTGAAGAATTGCTCCGCGAAGATTTGCTCCATGAAGATCTGCTCCTCGAAGAATCGCCCCCTCGAAATCAGCTGCCTGTAGATTTGCTCCTCGAAGATTGGATCCCTGTAAATTTACAAAGACGTTACCTGAACACATTAGATTTGTAGCTTCGAGATTTGCACCATAAAGATCTTTTATGTGAAGCGCACAGTTTTGCAACTCAAGGAAACTTAAGTAATTTAAGCAGAAGGGTTCTAGCCCCATCCGTTGACCTTGAAGTCTGGAAATCCAGGTACCAAAAGCATTTCTCACAGGCCAAGAAATCTTTGAAGCCTGCCTTGTCAGTCGAGCACATGCATTGAGGACAACTAACAGCGCTTCTTCTGAATTACGAGCTTGTTTGTTCTCCGTATAAAAATCAGGTCGAGGATCTAATCTCTCCATTGGCATTCCATGCAGGAGCATAAACGAAATCAGATGACATAGTGTCTGCTGCCAAGCGGACACTATTGCTGGATTCTGTAGAAAGTGCAAACGCATTTCATCCAGAACAAACTTGAATAAATAATCATCCATTGCCGAAGGGCCACAAACTAATGCCCATCGATGCAAAGCCCGTCCAATCCTCATAGGAGTCGTTATAACGGTCCTCTAATTTACGGTGAATGTATTGCACCTCCTGCACAATGCGTCTTGCAGTCAGATATTCACCCAGGGTCATTTCATTCTCGATTTTGGGTATGAATTTACCCAAAGTTGAACTGTAGGATGGGCGAAGGACGGCAGACCGTGCCCATCACCATTCGTATGCATTGATGGGCACGCTTCGCTTTGCCCATCCTACCCTGCTCATACCCTATCAGGATTTATTTGAGAATGAAATAGCCCTGGATATTCACCAAAGCTTTTGTGAGTAAATTCAAATGTTCGATCGCCCGTCTGGTCGTGACCGCTCTGACGGAAATAGAACGCAGTTAACAGTCGAGTTATGCTGGTTTTTGAGTCCTCTTGAAAACCCTCCTGAAAACGGGTCAGCGAATTCTTGAGGTTGCTGCTGTCACAATGACGTTCAATTTCTCGTACCGTTGTTGTTCGTCCATTTCCATGCCAGGAAGCCAGGGCAATTTCTTCAAGAATTCTAACGAAATCTTTTTCTTCAATCCCTTTGATTGCTGCGTGCTGATGCCCTGCCCAGCCGCGATCATAAATTGCTTTCAGTAAGTCAGCATAGATTGCATTTAAGTTCGTTTCTTCTGAAAATTGCAGTTCTCCTCTGCGAAGACTGAGGGCAACGAGGTAGTTCAGCAACGGCTGAGCAGTAATGTCAGTCAGATTGCCCTGGTTCAACTCCTTTGGTAAACCGGAATAGCCATTGCCACTCGCCGAACCATAATTTTGCCACCAGATCTGTCGTTGATCCTGCACTAGCAGTTTCTTTGTGTCTACATAATTCTCCCGGTCATTCTTCGGTACAAAATATGGGAGAACATGGAGAATTTGCCCTTCTTTGCGAAAATCCGTTTCATTTGACTGCACAACCAGTTCTCGACCACCAATGAGAACCTGCAAGCAAGTTGCTCGCTGATTAAATCGCTCCACCTTGCGCTGAACTTCGCGAACAAATTCCTGCGCTGTCTTCTCAGCAATCTTGCCCTGCATCGCCAACTCATCCAGGCCGTCGAAGATGATAAGCAGGCGCTCCTCACGATCTTCTACAGATAGAGGGTTATGGGGCAGCATTCCGTCCATTCTCACAAATTTGCCGACGGCATCAATCAGGTCATCCGAAGGCTCAAAGTGGTGTAGCGGAACAAATAAGACCCGGATAGAACTTTTCTCTGCCAGTTTCGCAGCAAACATCCTGGCAAAGGAGGACTTGCCGCTACCAGGCCCACCGCTGATCAAGCGAATGGCGTCGTCTTTTTGGGCTTTGCTTAGCCAGTTCTCTAGCTCTTTTTCCAGGTCAACGACTACCCGCTCAGTCCGCTTGGTGTCCGCGAGTCTTCCTTGTAGCTCCTCTGACTTTTGCCCCTCAACCTTACGGTTGTAATAAGCCCTGAGCGGCACATACACCCGCTTCAGACTAAAGGCTTCCAAAAACAGGGGTTCCTCCACCTGTTTCTGTAACCAGGTGCTGTAGCGCAGCCACGCTTGCACTCGGTCATTAGCTTGCGTGAAGGGGGTATCTAGCTTCTCCTTGAGAGCAGCATAGTCTTTTGCATGACTGCCCCACTCATCATGCAGAGCCGCAGCAAAGTAGATGGGTAGGCGATCGCCAATTGCCTGAGCATCTACCTCCATCAAGCCACACTGCCCCAACCACTCCACGAAAGCTGGCTTCACAACGCCAACAATCGGATCTTTATCGGGATGATCAAAAAATTTCTTATTAATCGACAGGCTGCTGGCTTCTAGAGCTGTATTAATGCTGGTTTGTAGTGCTTGACATCAAATTTCTCTGGCTCTAGCTCTTTTTTCTCATCAATGAGATTTTTCATTGTCTGAAGCAAAGAGCGGTAGACCAACAACCAGGCTACTTCTTCGACGTTCGCCGCAAGACCGAGAGCCGCCAGAGCTTCTACTCCGTCACCAGCCAAGCTGTCCCACTTGCCAAAACTGAGGTCGATGATGCCTTTCCCCAGCGCTTTCGAGAACTCCTTGAAGTTGACCTTGATTGATTTCTTTAGAACCGGAGTAGGCTTGCTGATCGGCAGTCCAGGCTCGCTAGTCATAGGGCGGGTGAGGTTAGCTTCGCTTAGAAGTGATGAATTCGTCCATTAAAGCAAATGTTCTAACCAACGTCCGCAAAGCTACAGACTTCAAAAATCTCAAAGCTGCGCCGCCCGCTTAGCGGGCGGCGCAGCTTTGAGATTTTTGAAGTTCAAGACCTACTGACTCAACCACAGCAAACTGCCCAGAATCACCGCACTCGCCACCAGCGCCACCCAGACAAAGCGGTTATCTTTCGTATTCACCTGGCTCAGGTCGATCGCCTCCGGTTCCGTCTTCGTGCGAATGGGACGGGGCGTGCGGGGTCGGGGAGCCACCACGGCTTTCTGGTCCGAGCGACTGGCCTCCTCAATATTGCTCAGGTCAGGGATCTGGGTGAGCCATTCCGGGCGCGTTTTCAGGCGGGGAGCCTGGAGGATATACACCAGTCGGCGGCTATCCTTGCGGGTCTTCAGGTCGGGATGGCGGGCGAGGGATTCCCCCAGGGCGATCGCCTTCTCCTGTTCTCCTGCCGCCTCATAGGCCGTCACCAGCCAGATCTGAATTTCGCCGCCCAGTCGGGTATTGCGCTCCACCAGATTAGCGGCCTGTTCTAGCAGTTCGACCGACTGACGGTATTCGCCACACTCAAAGGCACGTTTGCCCCGCTGGTATTTTGACTGGATCAGTTCCTGAGTTTCGGGTGTCACGGGTTAAGCGATAGAAGGGCTGAGGAAGGATTTAGATTCCATAAATTTATAGTCTAAAACAGCAGGGACCTGGGTCAGCCTCTCAAGTAGGGTAGATCTAAGTCGTTAGGCGCGATTAAGCTTGAAACCCCAAAAGCTGCTCCGCCCGCGCAGCGGGCGGAGCAGCTTTTGGGGTTTCGATTTTTCCACGCCCACTGGCTTATGCCGAAAACTCTGACGCCACAATCTTGGAGCCAATGCCGTCGTTGGTAAAAATCTCCAGCAGCAGGGCGTGGGGCAACCGTCCGTCGATGATATGAGCGGCGCGGACTCCCTGGGCGAGCGATCGCACACAGCAGTTCACCTTCGGAATCATCCCCCCGGAGACAATCCCTGCATCGATCAGCCGACGAGCTTCCTGAATGTCCAGTTCCGTCAACAGGGTAGAGCGGTCTTTCGGGTCGCGCAGAATTCCCGCAGTATCCGTCATCAAAATTAGCTTCTCTGCGTTCAGAGCGGCGGCAATTTCCCCGGCAACGGTGTCTGCGTTGATGTTGTAGGATTGTCCCTCAGGGTCTGCCGCCACGCTGGAGATCACCGGAATGTAGCCCGCCTTCACCAGAGCATCAACGGCTTTGATATTGATGTTCATCACCTCACCCACAAAGCCGATGCCTTCCTCTCCCTGGGGCCGTGCCGTGATCAGGTTAGCATCCTTGCCACACAATCCCAATGCCTGCCCTCCTGCCTGGTTGATCAGCGCCACAATCTCCTTGTTGACGCGCCCCACCAGCACCATTTCCACCACATCCATCGTGGCGGCGTCGGTCACCCGCAGACCATTTTTGAACTGCGGCTCAATCCCCAGCCTGTCCAGCCAGGAATTAATCTCCGGGCCACCGCCATGCACCACCACCGGACGAATGCCGACACAGGACAAAAACACGATGTCGCGCATCACGGTGTCCTTCAGGCTACTGTCCTTCATGGCAGCACCACCGTACTTCACAACCACCGTCCGCCCCGCAAACTGCTGAATGTAGGGCAACGCTTCACTCAAAATCTGGACGCGGGCGGCGTCATCCGTCCCGATGGAATCACTGGTCAGCATGGTCACACGAGCGAGAAACAAAACTGTGTGCAGTTTACCAGCAGATGCCCAGAAATTCTGTTCAGGGTGTGTTACTTGCAGACTAGGTTGACAAACTTACTTTTTCTAGAGGAACTCTACAGAGAGAACTGTTAGTGCAAGATTCTACAATTGAAAATCAAACAGCTCCTAGTCAATCTACAGCAACTACTCCATTGCTCCCCTGGTCCAACACCAGCTTATATACTGCTGCACGCAATTGCTGATAGTTCTGACCATGCTCTGGATAAAAAGCAATTCCCCAGGAGAGAGTCAGCGGAATTGAGCGAATTTCTACATTTGATTTATCTAGTAAAAGTTTAAAGTAATCTCTCGCTAAAAGATGCGTAAAATTCTCCTCCACAGTTTTTTTACTGATTGACTGACAAAACTCCTGAAACCCCAATTCCTGCGTAGGTTGGGTTAGCGACAGCGTAACCCAACATAACCGCTGCTGGTGTTGGGTTTCACGCTGTTCAACCCAACCTACGGTAAAATCTGTCAGTCAATCAGGTTTTTTTAACTTGAAGAGCAATTCGCTTTGTTTCTTCGGCAGGAAGGCGCTCCAGAAGGATAGTAAATTCATCTCCATCGGAGCGAAAAATTTTATACTCCCCTGGTAAACTTTGTCTGATGATTTGAGCAATAGTGTTCAAAACCTGATCGCCTTCGGTATGGCCATAGCAAGCATTAAAGATTGAAAACTTCTTGATATCGAGTAGAATAAGACCGCATTTCGGATACTTTGACAAGCAATTATTGATCGATTTAATGCTCAGCAAACCCGTCAATTGATCCTGTTCTTCAGTCATTAGATTTCTGTGAAATATCAAAGTTGGCGAGGGATTTCTTAAGGCAAGTCAGAACTTCTTCCCAGTCACGCTCTGACAGATGACCAATTAGAACTGGGTTTGACGATCGAGGAAGAGTAGCAATAAAACAGCGAAATGCGGAACTAACTCTTAAACCCGCTTCTTCCCAATCCTGAAGCAGGTAGTCTGTGATGCCTAATCCTGTCGTTTGAGTTGTTATCAGACCAACAATAATATCTGGGCGAACTTTGTGGTAAGTAACCGACGATAAAATTAAAGCCGGACGCCTTTTTATACCCGTGACACCTGGGAAATCTACTGTTACCACGTCACCTGCGTCAAACATCTCTAGCTTGCTTCATCATCATCAGGGAAAATAGATACTGCATAACCTAATGAAAAATTTGCCAGATCAATCTGATCTTGATCAGTCCAGAAGTCACTCTGATCAATAACTGACTGGTTCTGCTCGACTAGACCGTTAAGGAGTAGAGTGGCGAGTCGTAAACGCTCCCTTGGGGAAAGGACACGAACCACTTGAAGGTAAACTTCTTGGGCAGAGTTAAGCATACGAGAAAACCTCCAGGTATACGCGATTATTTAATTATGGTCTGGATTGTGAGGCTGCTTCAAAATCGGCACGATCGCCCCCAACACCATATCGGCCACCTGTTCTGAGGTTTCGTCTCCCGTCAGTTCCACCCGCACATCGGCCTGGGCGTAGAGCGATCGCCGCTGTTCGAGTAGCTCTTGCAGTCGGCCTTCAGGGTCGGGGTGCTGGAGCAGGGGGCGAGTGGTATCCCGACGGAGGCGTTGGTAGAGGCGATCGACGGGGACATCCAACCAGACGACAATGCCATGTTGCAGGTAGCTCCAGTTCTTCTGGGTGGTAACGATACCGCCGCCTGTGGCGATCACCATCCGGGTGAAGCTGGCCACTTCGCCCAGCACCTGCGTCTCAAGCTGGCGAAACTCCCCCTCGCCGGACTCCTCAAAAATTTGGGTAATGGGCTTGCCTGCTGCCTGCTCAATCACGACATCGGTATCACAGAAGCGATAGCCCAGCTTTCTCGCCAGAATCCGGCCAACAGAAGTTTTGCCTGCCCCCATCATGCCGACCAGAAACAGGCTGGTGCCGCGCAAGTTATTTGGGATCATTCGGTTTTTCACGGTTCTCAGGGTTCACATCCTCGTCCCAATCATCCCACTCATCGGTGGAAGTTGCGGGGGAGGGGGGCGTCGGCTCTTCCGGCGGTGGCTCCTGGGGTGGCATAATCACCCGAAATTCGGCGTCATAGATGGAATCCTTGCGGGGCGGAGCCTCCTCATCAGAAGGGCGGTAGGTGTAGGAGTAGACGGTCCCCGACTGGGAGCGGGAAGCAGGGGCGCGGTTGACCTCCACAATCTTCTTGGGAGGTGGCTCTTCTGGCTGCGATCGCCCTCCTCTGTCCTGTTCGGGTTCTGGCTCTTCCCAGTCATCCCACTCATCCCGCTCCTCGTAGGCAGGCTCCTCGTAGACGGGTTCTTCGTAGGGGCGCTGTTCAAACCGCTGTTCCTGAGCGGGGGCATCGTAGGACTGTTCAGTCCTCTGATAAGGACGATAGGCGGTGCTGCTTTGCGTAGACTGCGGGGGAGTATAGGCACCGGAAGAAGTCCCCCAGTCATCCCATTCTTCCGTTCGCCCCTGCCCCCAATCATCGTCGCCACTGGTTCGACGGCTGGCGCGAGTCGAGTCCTGGGGTTCCTCGGCGGCTCTCCATCCACCCGTCCAGGAGGGGGGCGTCCAGGAGGGACCACCACCGCCCGCTCTCGCCTGAGCGGCATTGCCTTTGGCGGCAGTGCGGCGAGCACGGGCAGCAGCAACAGAGCCAGACAGATTAAACAAAATTGAGAAGAGGAAAGTGGTCAGGGCACCGGCGGCGATCGCCCCCACCACCCAGATACCTAGCGGGATACCCACCGTTTTCATGCCCAGAAAAGTCAGCGGCATCGCCGGAACCGCGTTCTGTACCACGAAGATGGTGAGCGCACCAATAATTAACAGCAGCAGGACAAGTCTAACCATGACCCAAAACCGAACCTACCACACTAACCCTAGCACCTGATGCGGGTGGCACGGACTTTGCCTGTATCAGTCTCAAGGATGGCGATCGCCCTCCTCCCGATTCTCTCGTCCTTCCCAGCGGCGCAGCGGCACACAATCAATGTCCAGTTGGTCGAGGGCGCGGGCAACCACAAAATCCACCAGGTCTTCTACCGTCTGGGGATGGTGATACCAGGCGGGGATCGCGGGTACAATGCGGGCACCCGCCTCCGCAAGGCTGGTCAGATTGCGCAGGTGAATCAGACTGAACGGCGTTTCGCGGGGGACGATCACTAGTTTGCGCCCCTCCTTGAGCTGCACATCTGCCGCCCGCTCCAGCAGGTCGGAGCTGAGACCTGCCGCCAGTTTGCCCACTGTGCTCATACTACAGGGCAGAATCATCATCCCCAGGGTGCGAAACGACCCGCTGGCAATATTCGCCCCCACATCGCCCCAGGGGTGGCAGCACAGTTTACCACCCGCCTCAACACCTGCTTTCCGTCGCCAGAACTGCTCCTGCTGAAGCGGTTCCACGGGCATCCGCTCGTTTTCTTCAGCCTGCCACACCATATAGGTGGATTTGGATGCCACCAGTTCGATGGCATAGTCAGCTTCCAGTAGAAATTTCAGGGCACGAACGGCGTAGATCAGGCCAGAGGCCCCGGTGACGCCGAGAATCAGGGGACGGGACATAAAAAAATGGGGTAGACGTATGGGTTCCGTAGAGACTGTCCACAGAAAGTCTCTACGGAACCCATACGTCTACCCTAACGTTAATCCTCGTCGCCGTGACCGTTGTCGTTGCCATTCTCCGGCTCGTGCATCGGTGGCTCATCATCATCGTCGCTGGCTTCACTCCCGCCGCCGACCGCCACCAGATCGATCTGCTGACGGTAGTAATCGACGCTCTTCACCTGGACTTCGACGCGATCGCCCAGGCGGTACTGTTTGCGGTTTTTGCGTCCCACCAGCTTTTGTTGACGAGAGCGGTACTCGTACCAGTCATCCTTGAGGGAGCTGACGTGAACCAGACCTTCCACCAGCAGTTCCTCGATCTCCACAAAGAAGCCGTAGGACTGGACGCCCGTGATCAGACCGTGGAAGGTCTCCCCGGTGCGTTCCTGCATATACTCGGCCTTCTTCAGACCCTCCAGATCGTCTTCCGCTTCCTGGGCCAGCTTTTCCTGCTCCGTCAAGTGAACGGCGATCGCCCCAAAGTGCTCCTCAAACTCGTTTTGAACTTCAGGGGGCAGCACATTCCAGTTGACCTCGCCGTGGCTGCTGCTGCTGCGCAGATCGACTGTTTCCTTCGAGCGGATGGAGCGGCGATCGCGCCCATGCTCAAAGATGGCGTGCAGCACCCGATGCACCAGCAGGTCGGGATAGCGGCGCAGAGGGGAGGAGAAGTGGGTGTAGCCGTTCTCCAGCGACAGACCAAAGTGGTTGCCGGGGGTGGTGCTATAGGTGGCGGGTTTGAGAGTTTCCAGCAGCAGGTAGGTGAGGACGCGCTCGGCCTTGGATTCCGCAAAGAGCTGGGTCAGTCGCTGGTAGTCGCGGGGATGAACCGCCTCCTCTTCCTCCAGGTGATACTCAATGTCCATGTTGCTGATTAGCTTCAGCAGTTCCTGCACATCCACAGGGTCGGGGGTGCGGTGGACGCGATAGATGGCGGGCACCTGGAGCGATCGCAAATGATCCGCGACTAATTGGTTGGCCAGCAGCATCATCTCCGTCACGATGGAGCGGGCGGGCAGCAGGGAAGATACCACCATTGCCCCCAGTTCTCCTTCATCGTCGTACTGAAACTTGGTGGAGAGAAACTGGCCCAGTTGGGGGTTATGCTCGTCGGGAAAGATACTTTCTGGCAGGTTCAGGTCAAACGCACCCCGCTTTTGCCGTTGCGATCGCACCACCTGACTCACGGTGAACAGGTCATCCAGCAGGCCAAAGATGGGTTTCAGTGCCTTGAGCTGCGTCAGCGGCGGCAGCGGGTAGGGAGATTCGGCTGCGTCTTTCTGGTCGCGCTGGAGAATGGCCTGTGCCTGCTGGTAGTCCAGATGGTGGTTCACCTGAATCACGCTGGGCTGAATTTCGTACTCCTCCACCTCGCCTTCAGCATTCAGGGTAGCCAGCACCGACAGGGCCAGCCGATCCTGACCGGGCAGCAACGAGCAACAGTTATGCAGCGGCTCCGGCAGCATGGGAATCACCAGTTCTCCCAGGAAAACGGAGGTGCCACGCTTCTGAGCTTCGATATCGGTGGGCGATCGCCAGGGCACCCAGTAGGAGACATCGGCAATGTGAATTCCCACCCGCCACTTGCCACCCACCAGTTTTTCCAGGCTGATGGCGTCATCGATGGCAGAACTGTGGGGATGGTCGGGACCGTCGATGGTAATGGTGGGCAGGTCGCGCAGATCCAGCCGCTTTTTCATGTCGGTCTTGCGCAGCTTGGCGGGAAGGGCACTGGCCGCTTCCATCACCGCATCGGGGAAGTGGCGCGGCAGGTCATGCTTGCAGCAAACGATATCGATATCGGACGCAGACTGGGCATCACTGCCGAGGATTTGCACAACCTGACCAATCGGTAGGGTTTGCCCTAGAGGGTAACGCAAAATTTCAGCATGAACGAGCTGGTCAACAGCTTCTTCTAGTGGCTCGCTGCCCTCCTGCTGGAGAGCCAGCTCAAACAGCAGACGATCGTCCAGAGGCACCGCCCGATAGCTGCCGTCTTCCAGTTTCTTGACCCGCGCCAGCACTGAGGAATTAGCCCGCTCCAGAATCAGCCGCACCTCTCCTTCAGGACTGCGCCGCCGACTCCCTTCTTTGGTGACACGCACCAGGACACGATCACCATTCCACGCCGTATTCAGGTGACTCTCGCGGACATAGATGTCCTCTGAACCTTCGACATCCTGAATGGCAAAACAGAAGCCTTTGCTGGAGCAGCGAAGTTTCCCTTCGACAACATCGTCTTCCATCACCCGGCGGTACTTGCCCCGCTCCTTCACCAGGATACCAATCCGTTCCAGGGCATCCAGGGCAATCTGGAGGCGACGCAGGCTGTCTTCGTCCTCACAGTTCAGCTTTTTTTCGAGGGCTTTGGGGGCAACAAGTTTGTCGTCAGTGAAGTTCGTCAGGAGCGATGCGATTGAAAATTCCATGTAGCGACTGATCCTTCTGAATGGGTTGGCTGTCTACCGCTTCGACCCATGTTGTCAGGCTTTCGTAAACCTGGAGGCGGCTTCTAGCCGTAACGAATCAGGACGCACAGACAGGAAAACAATCGTCTGTCCAATCTCCTCAACTGCTTTTTCACCCGAATTCGCGCCAGGCGAACGGTTGGGGATGCAGACCACGTCAGCAAACGTGACTCGCCAGGTCAGATGCCTAGCAGCCAGTCCTCACGACTGACCCATAGACCGCCAGGGCATCCTCAACCAGGGTGACAATCGCAGCGCTTCCGATTCGCCTTATGACCTCCAAACCTTGCAACATCGCGGCAATGCCTTAGATTTTCCGGTGAAGGAAATTGAGCGATCGCACTGCCCGCAGGGGGTCAAAGGGTTGCAGTAGCAAGCACCGAGTAGCTCACCAATGCCTCCGCGTAAAAAATCAGAATTTTTTTACGCATCGTCATGTACCTATAGTTTCGCATTCGGTGTCAAAGTGTCAAATTTTGCAGATGAAAATGTTTGATTTTGTTCAAATTTCGGAGGCTTCTGCCTTAGTGCCTATCCGAACAACGAAAACCCAAATTCTGGAGGGCGCGACGC